>CALDKM010000178.1:0-1124 GCA_937898875.1 uncultured Pseudomonadota bacterium
CCGCCGGTCCCGTACACGATTCTATCCTCCGGCATCGGGCGGCCCCTTTGCCCGACCGGAGGACGCCACGCCGTGCGCGAACGTCGCCAACCGCATCGTACCGGTCGTGGCGGCGAGGGTGCCTGCCGCGTGCATCGGCTGCTAGACTGCCCCGATGAGCATGTTGCAGTGCCTGACGGCCCGATCGATTGGCGTCGCGGTCGCGGCCCTGGCATTCGTTGCGGCGCCCGCCCGCGCAGCCGAAGGCGTCCCGGCCGATTACGTCGACTGGGCGTGCGCGATGAAAGTCCCGGGCATGCCCTGCGAGGCGGGAGCCGTCCCTCTGACGGGCGAGCTCAAGCTCTCGGTCGCGGTCGCGCCGGCGTTCCCGCTGGGGGCGGCCGCCAGGGCGTGGGCGGATGCGATGGCCGCTTCCGCGTCGGGGCGCGTCGACGCGAAGCTCCACCCGGGAGCGGCGCTCGCGCAGCGCGACGCCGGACGCGAGTTCTTCGCGCTGCGCGACGGCGCGGCCGACCTCGCGGTCGGGTCGGCGCTCGCGTGGTCGGCGCAGCTTCCCGCGCTCGCGGTCTACGCGCTGCCGTGGATCGCGCCGGAGCCGGCGGACCTCGCGGCGCTGACGACGTCGCCGGAGGTCGCCGGCGAGCTGATGAAGCGCGCGGTGGCCGACGGCGTCGTGCTGCTCGCGATCGCGCCGCTGGGACACCGCTCGCTCGCGACGGTCGAGCGCGTCGTGCGCTCGCCGGCGGATCTCGCGGGTCTGCGGCTTCGCGTCACCGGCGGCCCGCTCGTCGTCGAGACGCTCGCGGCGCTGGGCGCGCGCCCCGAGGCGATGAGCTTCATCCAGGCGCAGGAGGCGCTCGCCGCGGGTCGCCTCGACGGCCAGGACGGCATGGCGACGAGCTTCGTCGCGGCGCGGTTCCCGGCGACGGGCTACCGGCAGTTGCTGCGCTGGGGCGCGTTCGGCGACGCGATGGTGTTCGCGGTGCGCCGGCCGGTGTGGAACGCGTGGTCCGAGGCGCAGCGGAAGACCGCGCTGGACACGGCGCGCGCGATCGCGTCGGGCGCGACCGCCGCCGCGCGCGAGGAGGCCGCGGAGGCCGCGCTGGTCGCGCAGGGCATGGGCG
>CALDKM010000179.1:0-2246 GCA_937898875.1 uncultured Pseudomonadota bacterium
CCTTGTCGAGCGCGAGGTTCGCGGCGACGGTTACGCGCTCGACCGCGGTCCGGTGGGCGACCGGCGCGCCCTGCTCGTCGAGCTCGACGTAGAGCGACAACGCGGGCCGCGGCTCGCCGGCCGCGAGCGAAAACGCACGCACGACGTCGTCGGGCAGCATCGTGATCTTGCGGCCCGGCATGTAGACGGTCGACAGCCGCGACCGCGCGACCGCGTCGTACGCGTCGCCGTGCAGGATCGAGACCGCGGGCGCGGCGATGTGGATGCCGACCGACGTGCGTCCGCCGGGGAGCTCGCGCACCGAGAACGCGTCGTCGATCTCCACCGTCGTCGCGTCGTCGATCGAGAACGCGCGCACGCCCTCGGCGACCGGCAGCTCCGGGAGCGCCGGCAGAGGCGGGAGCTCGGGAAATGCGACGCCGCGCGGGAACGCCTGCGCGAGAAACGCGTCGTAGTGGTAGTCGTGCGTCGAGGGAATCGCGCCGCACGCCGCGAGCAGCGCGACCGGGTGCATGCGCTCCGCCTCGCACGCGGCCGCGAGCGCCTTCCACTCGAGCGCGTTCTTGTCGGGACGGTAGAGCAGCATCGCGCGCTTCGCGGCGAGCTCGGGCGGCAGCTCGCGGCGCTTCAGCATGCCGGCCCATGCCGCGATCTGCTCGGCCTCGCGCCTCTTGCGCTCCACCGACGCCAGCGCCGCGGCGAGCGCGTCGGCGGGGGCCTTGCGGTAGCGCCCCTTGCCTCGCTTGTAGAAGTACATCGGCGACCCGTGCAGCATCTGCACGACGGCCACCTGCTCGGGCGCGGTCGCGTTCGCGCCGAAATACTCGCGTGCGAGGCCGTCGAACGTGAACTCGTCGTCGCCCGACACGTCCCACAGGAACTGCGGATCGAGGTCGGCACCGATCGCGCCGGCCTGCGCCAGTGTCTCGCCCGGCCCGGGCGACGCGAAGCGCAGCAGCACGTTCGCCGCCTTGACCTTGATGCGCCGCCCGGTCGACACCTCGACCTGCAGCGACGTGTCCTGGTCGGCGAGCACGGCGCCGGCCTTGAGCTGGCCGTCGTCCTCGAACAGCACATTCATCGTGGAATCCGGAAGTCGGGAATCGAAGCCGGGAACCGGCGTGGCGCCCGATTCGGCCGTCGAGGCTCGCCCATCGGGGCGCGCAAAGTGCGCGGATTATAGCCGCCGGGCGCCCGCGGCCGTCCCGGACGTTTGCGATCGGCCCGCGCGTGCGGCATAGTCGACCGCTTCGACCTTGCCGGGAGCCACGCATGAAATACCGCCGACTGGGCCGCAGCGGCCTGGAGGTCTCGACCCTGACGCTGGGCACGATGATGTTCGGCGACCGCACCGACGAGGCGACCTCGCGCGAGATCGTCGCGCATGCACGCGACGCGGGCGTCAACTTCGTCGACACGGCCGACGCCTACGGGACCGGCGAGTCCGAGCGCATCACCGGCCGGGCCATCCGCGCCGAGCGTGACCGCTGGGTTCTCGCGACGAAGGTCGGCAACCGGATGACCGAAGGCGAGCGCAACAACGGCGGCCTCTCGCGCTCGTGGGTCCTGCGCGCGTGCGACGCGAGCCTCGGTCGCCTGGGCACCGACCACATCGACATCTACTACCTGCACCGCGACGACCCGCGCACGCCGCTCGACGAGACGATCGGAGCGATCGGCGACCTCATCGGCGCCGGCAAGGTGCGCTACTTCGGCGTGTCGAACTTCCGTGGCTGGCGCATCGCCGAAGTGATGCGCGCCTGCGATCGCGAGGGCGTCCCGCAACCGGTCGTGTGCCAGCCCTACTACAACCTGCTGAACCGCATGCCCGAGGTCGAGATCCTGCCGGCCTGCGACCACTACGGCATCGGCGTCGCGTCGTACTCGCCGGTGGCGCGCGGCGTGCTGACCGGCAAGTACCGGCCCGGCGCCTCCGCGCCCGAGGGCTCGCGCGGCGCGCGCAAGGACGCGCGCATGATGGAGACCGAGTTCCGCGAGGAGTCGTTCGCGATCGCGCAGACGTTGAAGTCGCACGCGGAGAAGACGGGCCGCACGCCGACGCAGTTCGCGCTCGCGTGGCTGTGGGCGAACCCGATCGTCACGAGCGTCATCGCCGGCCCGCGCACGCTCGAGCAATGGAAGGACTACGCCGTCGCGCTCGACACGACGTGGTCCGACGAGGACGAGGCGCTCGTCGACTCGCTCGTGACGCCGGGGCATCCGTCGACGCCCGGCTACAACGATCC
>CALDKM010000180.1:0-4255 GCA_937898875.1 uncultured Pseudomonadota bacterium
GGCCGAACCCGATGATCGTCACCCCCGAGACCCTGCACGACGCGATCATGTTCGCCACGGCCGCGCTCGTGGTCGTGCTCGTTTCGTTCCTGTTCCCGCCCGAACGGCGCAGGGGCCTGCTGACGATGGCGATCGTCGCGACGATCGGCGTCGCGGCGCTGTGGGGCCACGTCGAGTACCAGGGCATCGTCGGGTCGCGCACGATCACCGTGCTCATCCGCGAGCTGATCCTGTTCGTCGTCGCGTTCGCGGTCATCCGCGTGTTCATGATCTTCGTGCTTTCGACGCTGCTCGCGCGGCTCGCGGTGCCGAGGATCGTGTCCGAGTTCACGCTTGTTCTGATCCTGATCAGCTACGCGCTGTTCCGCCTGACCGCGATCGGCGTCAACCTCGCCGGCGTCGTGACGACGTCGGCGGTGATCACCGGCGCACTGGCGTTCTCGGCGCAGGAGATGCTCGGCAACCTCTGGGCCGGGATCTCGCTGCAGCTCGAGAACACCGTGCGCCTGGGCGACTGGGTGAAGATCGGCAACGAGACGGGCCAGGTCGTGAGCATCCGCTGGCGGTCGATGGCGATCGCGACGAACAACAACGAGACGTTCGTCGTCCCGAACTCGCAGCTGATGAAGGACAAGGTGGTCGTGCTCGGGCGGCGCGGCGACGAAAAGGCGTGCTGGCGGCGCTGGATCTCGTTCCAGGTCGACTACGACTACCCTCCGGCCCGCGTCTGCGCGGTCGTGACCGAGGCGCTGCAGCGCGCCGAGATCGTCAACATGACGCACGACCCGCAGCCGATGTGCCTGTGCGACAAGTTCGACGAGAGCGGCGCCGAGTACGTCGTCGTCTACCAGCTCATCGACCCGAAGCGCGAGTGGCCGACGAAGTCCGACGTGCTGACGCACACCTACGCCGCGCTCGTCCGCGCCGCCATGCCGATCCCGTACCCGCGGCAGGTCATCGAGGTCCTGCGCAACCACAAGGGCGAGAAGGCGCGCGTGGACGACCTGCGGAAGCGCGCCGTGCTCGACGAAGTCGAGCTGTTCGCGACGCTCACGTCGACCGAGAAGGACATGCTGGCGAGGCAGCTCCGGACCGCGCCGTACGTCAGCGACGACGTCATCTGCCGGCAGGGCGAGCCGGCCGATTCGCTCTATGTCCTCGCGCAGGGACACGTGCACGTCGTGGGCGACTCGCCCGACGGCACGGTGCGACACAAGTTCGCGACGCTGGAGGCGCCCGCTTACTTCGGCGAGATGGGACTGCTGCTCGGCGCGCCCCGCGGCGCCACCGTTCTCGCCTCGGGCGACGTCATGTGCTACCAGCTCGACAAGCGCGGCTTCGACGCGATCATGAAGGCGCGACCCGAGATCGCGACCGCGATGTCCGAGGTGCTCGCGAAGCGCCAGGCCGCCAACGTGGCGACGCTGCAGGCGCTCGACGCCGAGCAGCGCGCCCGCCACACGACCGGAGCGGCGGCGGAGATCGTCCGCAAGATCCGCGACTTCTTCGGGCTCGCCGGCGACGCCAGGGGCGGCTGACGCGTTCAGCGACCCGCGACGATGTCCTCCCGCGTGATCGCGAAGACGGCGTCTTCGTGACCTTCGGTCTCGAGCCAGACGAAGGGCATCCGCGGAAACGCACTCTCGACCGCGGCGCGCCCGTGGCCGACCTCGACGACCAGCAGGCCACCGGGTTCGAGGAAGCGCGGCGCGTCCCTGACGATTCCGCGCACGGCGTCGAGGCCGTCGTCGCCGCCGGCCAGCGCCATCGCGGGCTCGTGCCGGTACTCGGCCGGCAGCGTGTCCATCGAACGGTCGGTCACGTAGGGCGGGTTGCTGATCACGAGGTCGTAGCCCTTGTCGACGAGGTTCGCGTAGAGATCCGAGCGGATCAGGTTGATTCGCCCGGCGAGCCCGTAGTCGGCGACGTTGCGCTGCGCCACGGCCAGCGCGTCCGAGGACAGGTCGACCGCGTCGACGTCCGCCTCCGGATACGCGTGGGCGAGCAGGATCGCGAGGCAGCCCGAGCCCGTGCACAGGTCGAGCGTCGAGCGGATCGCGTGCGGATCCGGGATCCAGGGTGCGAGCCCGTCGGGCAGGAGCTCCGCGATGAACGAGCGCGGGATGATGACGCGCTCGTCGACGTAGAAGCGGAACTCGCCGAGCCAGGCCTCGCGCGTGAGGTATGCGGCAGGGACGCGCGCATCGATCCGCCGCGCGAGGAGCTCGCCCAGCTTCGCGCGCTCGTGCTGCGTGAGGCGCGCGTCCAGGAACACCTCGAGTCGGTCGAGCGGCAGCGACAGCGCATGCAGCAGGAGGTACGCCGCCTCGTCCCACGCGTTGGTCGTGCCGTGGCCGAACGCGAGCCTGGACTCGCCGAAGCGCGTCACCGACCAGCGCAGCCAGTCGCGGAGGGTTTCCAGCTCGTGAATGGGGGCGCTCATTCCGGCCTCAGCTTGCGACGAGCAGCCGCTCGAGCACGCCGCGATAGATCTGCGAGAGCGCCTCGAGATCGTCGATCGCGACCCGCTCGTCGACCTGGTGGATCGTCGCATTCACCGGCCCGAGCTCGACGAGCTCGCGGCATATCGTGGCGATGAAGCGACCGTCGGACGTCCCGCCGGTGCACGAGAGTTCCGGCACGATGCCGGACGCACTGCGCACCGCGTCGGTCACGACCTCGACGAGCCTTCCGCGGGGGGTGAGGAACGGCTTGCCGTCCGGCAGCCACGCGAGCGAATAGTCGAGGCCGTGGCGCCGCAGGACCGCTTCGAGGCGCTCGATCAGATCCTCGCGCGTGCTCTCGGTCGAATAGCGCCAGTTGAACTGCAGCTCCAGCGTCCCCGGGATCACGTTCGTCGCGCCGGTCCCCGCGTGGATGTTCGAGCACTGCCAGCTCGTTGCAGGGAAATACGCGTTACCCGCGTCCCAGCCCATTGCCGCAAGCTCGGCGATCGCGGGCGCGACCTGGTGGATCGGGTTCCGCGCGAGGTGCGGATACGCGATGTGGCCCTGGATCCCGCGCACCGTCAGCACGCCCGACAGCGTGCCGCGCCGCCCGTTCTTGATCATGTCGCCCAGCCGTTCGACCGACGACGGCTCGCCGACGATGCAGTAGTCGATCGCCTCGCCGCGCGCCTTCAGCGCCTCGACCACCTTGACGGTGCCGTCCGTCGCCGCGCCTTCCTCGTCGGAGGTGAGGAGCAGGGCGATCGAGCCGGGCGCGCCCGGATGTCCCGCGGCGAACGTCTCGATCGCCGTCACGAACGCCGCGAGGGAGCCCTTCATGTCCGCCGCGCCGCGTCCGTACAGGAAGCCGCCGCGCTCGACCGGCGCGAAGGGATCCGACGACCACGCGTCGCGCGGGCCGGTCGGAACGACGTCGGTGTGGCCTGCGAAGCAGACGAGCGGGGCGGCGGTCCCGCGGCGCGCCCACAGATTGGTCACGCCGCGGGACGAGATCGTCTCGCAGCGGAATCCCAGGGGCGCGAGGCGCGTGGCGATCAGCGACTGGCAGCCGGCGTCGTCGGGCGTGACCGAGGGCCTCGCGACGAGCTCGCGCGTCAGCGCGAGCGTCGGTCGGGCTCGCGTATCCATGCGCGATGGTAGCAGAGGCATCGGAAGGCAATGGACGCCGCCGGATTCCCGCCGGGCGGCCGCCCGGGATCGCCGGCGGGGAACGTCGCGCCAGGCGGTCGGCCGACGCGCCGATCGCGGGTTCTAGTGCGGCTGCTGCCGGTCGAGCATCGCCGGGTCGATCGTGAGCGTCGCGAAGTCGGCGGTGGTGCGGTGCGCCTCGCGGTCGGCGACCGAGGTCTCGAGGTTCTCGACGCGGGCGGTCGGGCTGTTCTGGTTGATGAGCCACGCGAGGTTGGTCGGCGAGTCGGACGCGCTCATCGCCTCGTCGTAGCTGATCGTGCCGTCGAGGTAGAGGCGGCACAGCGACTGCTCGAACGTCTGCGATCCCGGATAGAGCGACTGCTCCATCGCCTCCTTGATCTGCGGGAACTCGCCGGCCTTGATCAGCTCGGCGATCAGCGACGTGTTCATCAGGATCTCGACCGCCGGCTGCAGCTCGTTGTCGACGTTGCGGATCAGCCGCTGCGAGATGATCGCGCGCAGTCCGATCGAGAGGTCCGACAGCACCGCCGAGCGCGCCTCGTAGGGGAAGAGGTTGATGATCCGGGAAAGCGCGTGATAACTGTTGTTGGCGTGGATCGTCGACAGGCACAGGTGGCCGGTCAGCGTGTGCAGCA
>CALDKM010000181.1:0-37509 GCA_937898875.1 uncultured Pseudomonadota bacterium
CGCGCTCGACGTGAACGTTCCGTTGACGAAGCCGTTGGTCTGCGCGTCGGTGCGCGAGTAGTCGAAGCGGATCTTCCTGTCCTCGACGTCGATGTCGACGCGGATCGTGAACGTCGAACCCTCGTGCCGGCCGTCGTAGTAGATCCGGCCTTCGCCGGAGTAGCGGCCGTTCGGGATCTTGCCGATCTCGGCTTCCATCATCCGGCGCGTCGCGTCGAACAGCGCCTCCTTGTGCGCTTCGAAGTGTTCGCGGCCGTACTTGCCGAGCAGCTCGACGAAGCGTCGTTCGCCGATCGTGCAGGCGCCGATCTCGGCCTGCATGTCGTGGCGCACGCTGTCGAAGCGGATGTTGGCGAAGATGAGCTCCCAGACGTCCTTGCGGAGCTTGCCCTTCTCGATCACCTTGACGGCCGGGATGCGAAGCGCCTCCTGCCAGACCTCGGTCGCGTTCGGGTTGTAGCCGCCGGCCACCGCGCCGCCGATGTCGGCCTGGTGTCCCTTGACCGCGGTCCACGCGACCAGCCTGCCCTCGAAGAACACCGGCTTGAACGCGGCGACGTCGTTGTTCTGGTTGCCGAGGGTGAACACGTCGTTGTGGAGGATCACGTCGCCGGGGTGGATGTCGTCGCCGAACGTCGCCCTGATGTGCTTGCAGACCGGCGCGAGCGAGAACGCGAGGATCGGGAGGTTCTCGGTCTGCTCCAGCATCCGGCCTTCCGCGTCGTAGAGGCCGGTGACGAAGTCCTTCGCCTCGCACAGGATCGGCGAGCGCGTCGTCTGCTGCATCGAGATGCTCATCTCGTCGGTGATCGACTTGAACGTCCGCGCGTACACCGACAGCAGGATGGGATCGATCTTCATGCGGTCAACTCCTTGCGCCGCGAGGCGAGAACCGGCGCGACGAGATCGTCCCGCCCCTTGCGATGGAGCACGAACGAGCCGTAGCGGTCGACGATCGCGTCCCAGCCGCCGGTCAGCACGATCGCGGTCGTCACCTCCTCGACGATCGCCGGACCCTCGATGCGCTGGCCGAAGCGCAATTTGTGGCCGTCGTAGACCGGCACGTTCCGGAACGCGCCTTCCTCGGGCACGTAGGCGGCACGCCGGCCCTTGATCGCGACGGTCGCGGGCTCGTCGCACCACTCCTCCTCGGGATGGCGCGGCTTGTCGGCCGTGCCCAGCACCTGGACGCGGACGTTGATGATCTCGATCTGGGCGTTCTCGTGCTCGAGCGAGTAGCCGTAGAGGCGGTTGTGCTCGCGGTGGAGGCCGGCGGCGATCGCGGCCGCGTCCCTGCCGCGGATCGCCTCGCGGGGAACCTCGACGCCGACCTCGTGGTACTGCTTGACGTAGCGACAGTCGAGCCTCACGGCGTAGCGGCGCCGCGACGCCGGGATGCGCTCGATCTCGAGTTGCCGGTCGCCCTCCGCGATCATCTCGTCGACCAGCGCGGCGAGCCGCGTCCAGTCGAGCGTCGAGAGGCCGGCGACGAAGGTCCGCACGAAGTCGTGCTGGAGGTCCGAGAGCAGCATCCCCATGGCGCACAGCACCGACGACTCGCGCGGGACGATCTGCAGCGGGATCTCGAGCTCGTTGCAGATCTGGCACGAATGGATCGGCCCGGCGCCGCCGGCGGCCACGAACGGGAACTCGCGCGGGTCCCATCCGCGCTTGATCGTCACCTCGCGCACGCCCTGCGCCATGTTGTTGCAGACGACGCGGAACATGCCCGCCGCCGCGTCCTCGACCGAGAGCCCCATCGGCTCGGCGATGTTGCGGCGGATCGCCTCGCGCGCCGCGTCGACCGACAGGCGCATCCGGCCGCCTGCGAAATAGTCGGGGTCGAGGTAGCCCAGCACCAGGTTCGCGTCGGTCGAGGCGGGCAGCGTGCCGCCCTTCCCGTAGCAGGCGGGTCCCGGATCGGCGCCGGCGCTCTGCGGACCCATCCTGAGCAGTCCGCCCGGGTCGAGCCAGCCGATCGAGCCGCCGCCTGCACCGATCGTGTGGATGTCGAGCATCGGCAGCGCGATCTTGTGGCGCGCGATCTCGCCGTCGTTGACGAGCAGCGGCGCGCCGACCGCCACCGAGGCCTCGAAGCTCGTGCCGCCCATGTCGGTCGTGATCGCGCGGTCGGTGCCCAGCGCCTTCGCATAGAAGAGCCCGGCCCCCGGACCGCCGGCGGGGCCGGAGAGCAGCGTCAGCGCGGGACTCGACCGCGCGACCTCGGGGGACATCACGCCGCCGTTGCTCTGCATCACGAGCAGCGTCCCGCGGAAGCCCGCCGTTGCGAGCCGGCTCACCAGCTGCTCGACGTAGCGGTTGAGCTTCGGGCCGACGTACGAGTTGAGCGCGGTCGTCGACACGCGCTCGTAGAAGCGGATCGACGGCAGCAGCGTCGACGATACGGTCAGGAACGCGTCCGGCATCGCGGCGCGGACGCGCGCGGCCGCGGCGGCCTCGTGCGCGGGATTCGCGTACGAGTTCATGAAGCAGATGGACACCGCCTCGACGCCCTCGCGGCGAAATTCCGCGATCGCTGCGTCGATGCCGTCGAGGTCGAGCGGCGCGATTTCGCGGCCCGCGCGGTCGAGCCGGCCCTTGACGCCGGTCCGCAGGTACCGCGGCACCAGCGGCTTCACGTTCGTGTACGCGTTGTTGTACTGCTCCTCGCGGATGCCGCGCCGCATCTCGAGCGCGTCGCGAACGCCTTCGGTCGTGAGCAGGGCCGACTTCGCGCCCGTGCCGGTGAGCGTGGCGTTCGTGGCGACCGTCGTGCCGTGCACGATCGTCTCGATCGACGCGGCGAACGACTCGACGCCGCGCGCCGGGTCGACCATCGCGGCGAGCTCCGCGAGGCCGGTGACCACGGCGATGGACGGGTCGGCCGGCGTCGACAGCACCTTGTGCAGCAGCGGCGGCGCCTCGTCGCGCGTGAGGATGAAGTCGGTGAACGTTCCGCCGACGTCGATGCCGATTCTGGCGCCCATCAGTGTTCCTTTCGCTGGTTCACCGGGAAGCCTTCCCCGGATTTTCCGCATGCGCGGCTTCGCTTCCCCCCTCACGACCGAGGGGGCGAGCGCCTTGGAACCGTTCGTTGCCGATCATGCGGGCCCCGCGACGTTCTCGTGGCGCGCCAGGCGTTTCAGGTCCTCGCGCCTGACCTTGCCGAGCGCGGTGCGGGGCAGGGCGTCGGCGAAGACGACGTCGCGCGGATGCTTGTAGCGGGCGACGCGACCGTCGAGGAGCGCGCACACCGCTTCGCGCGACAGGTGCGCCCCGTTCGCGGGCACGACGATCGCGACCACGGCCTCGCCCCAGCGCTCGTCGGGCCGTCCGACGACCGCCACCTCCGCGATCTCGGGGCAGGTGGCCAGCACGTTCTCGATCTCGGCGGGGTAGACGTTCTCACCGCCGGAGATGATCACGTCGCGGCGGCGCCCGTCGACGTAGAGCCAGCCCTCGGCGTCGGCGTGCGCGACGTCGCCGGTGCGGTACCAGCCGCCCTCCAGCACCGCGGCCGTCTCGCGCGGCTTGTCCCAGTAGCCGTCCATCACGTTGGGCCCGCGGACCCAGATCTCGCCGGACTCGCCGGCGGCGACGTCCCGGCCCTGCTCGTCGACGAGCCGGAGCTCGCAGTGCAGTGCCGGCTTGCCGATCGACCCCGGGTGCCGCGGCGCGTCGTCGACCCGCTGGTAGGCCGCGAGCGGGCAGGTCTCGGTCGAGCCGTAGACCTGCATTAGCGGCACGCCGCGATGGAGATTCTTGCGCACGAACCCCTCGCCGATGATCGTCGAGCCGGTCGTGATCGAGCGCAACCGCGAGAGGTCGGCGCGCTGCCAGCGCGGGTCGCGGGCCAGGAGCTCGAGCTGCGCGGGCACGAGCACGGTCAGCGTGATGCCCTCGCGCTCGAGCGCGTCGATCACCAGCGGCGGCTCGAAGCGCGGATGCAGCACGACGGTCGCGCCGGCGTGCAGCGCCGGCAGCGTCTGGATGTTGAGGCCGCCGACGTGGAAGAGCGGCAGCGTCGTCAGCACGACGTCGGCGCTCGAGAGGTCGTGCATGTGCGTGCTGTTGACCGCGTTGTGGAACAGCGCGTTCTGGTTCAGCACGACGCCCTTGGGCAGCCCCGTCGAGCCGGAGGTGTAGCAGAGCAGCACCGGCGCGTCCTCGCCGTCGCCGAGCCGGCCCGGTGGCGCGCCATTGCCGGCGTCGAGGAAGCGCTCCCAGGTCATCCAGCCGTCGCGGTGCGCGCCGATGCCCACGCGCACGAGGCCGGCCAGCGCATCGGCGATCCCGTCGGTCGGCTCGACGAAGGGATCGGTCGCGACGAGCACGCGCGGCCGGCAGTCGGCGAGCATCGTGCGGTGCTCGGGCGGCGCGAGGCGCCACGACAGAGGTACGAACAGCGCGCCGATCCGGGCGCACGCGAAGAGCAGCGCGATCTGCTCGATCCCGTTGTAGCCCAGGTGCGCGACACGGTCGCCTCGGGCGACGCCTGCGGCGGCCAGGGCGGCTGCGGTTCGCCGGACCTCGTCCGCGAGGTCGGCGTAGCTCAGGCGCCGCCCGGCGCAGGCGAGCGCCGCCTTCGCGGGTGCGAACGCGGACTGACGCTCGATCCAGTCGGACAGGTCCATCCCTTCCTCCACCGGTCCGGCCGCGCCCTGCGCGGTCCGGAACCGATAACGGTGCGTCGTCGCTCTCGTGGCGGCGTCCGGACCGCTAGTGTCTGTCGCCGACCTCGAGCACGAGCGCCATCGCGGAGTCGCCGGCCGCACAGCCGGCGAACAGTCCGCGGCCTCCGCCGCGCAGAGCGAGTTCCTCGATCAATTCGATCACCGACCGCGTGCCCATCGGCGCCTGCGGATGTCCCCAGACGAGCGACGAGCCGTAGTTGTTCATCTTCGCGACGTCGATGCCCATCTCCCGCGAGAAAATGAGGTCGTTCAGCGCGAACGGGTTGTGCGTCTTGATCGCGTCGATGTCCCGGATCGCGAGTCCCGCGCGCTCGAGCGCGCGCCGCGCCGCGGGCACCGTCGCCTCGGGCATCCTTGCGAGCGGCACGCGCGCCTGGCCGAAGCCGAGCAGGCGCACCCTGATGCCTGGCTGCGTCGAGAGCTCGGCCGCGCGTTCCGGCGCGGCGACGACGATCGCCGCATTGCCGTCTGCGGGATGCGTCTGCGCGCCGAACGTGACGGTGCCGCCCGGCTTCACGGGCTTGAGCCGCGCGAGCCCCTCGGCGGTCGACGCGTTGATGCCCTCGTCGCCGCCGAGCGTGGCGTGGACCTTGCGGAAGTTCGCCGACGGCACCTCGAACGGCAGCGTCATGAAGCGTCTGAGGAAGGCCGAGTCCCCGGCGAGCGCCGACCGGTACTGTTCCTCGCGCTGGAGAACGATCTCGTGCTGCTGCGCGGTCGTGAAGCCGTGCGTTGCCGCCACCTTCTCGGCGGTGTCGATCATCGCGTGCGGCCCGAGCGGGTCGCAGTCGAAGTTTCCGAGCACCCAGTCCTCGCTCGATCCCGTCCCGCCCGGTCCCTTCGGATTCGGGTAATAGAGATGCGGGCCGTTCGACGTGCGGTCGCAGGTGACTCCCAGCGCGACCTCCGCCATCCCGGCCTCGATCTCCTGGGCGGCGGCGAGCAGCACCCGCGCGCCGGTCGCGCACGCCTGCATGATCGTCGGGCCGGCGACCTTGCCCGCACCGGCCATGCCCGCGAGCCACGGCATGCCGTAGAACGCGTGCGGCTGGGGAACCGACAGGCCCAGCACGCCGTGGTCGATCCGCTCGGGCGCGATGCCCCGGCGCGCGAGCTCCGCCTTCGCGACGTGGGCGGCGAACTCGACGCTGTGCAGGTGCGCGAGGCTCCCCTGCCAGCGCGCGAAAGGCGTCGACCAGTAGGCGCCGTAGGGGATCTCGGCCCGGAACGCCATCGGGGCGGTCATCGCCGACGTGCGCCCGCCGGGGCGGCTGGCTGATCGGTCGACTCGCGCGCGATGTCGTCGAGGACCGTGCGAAGGTGGTGCCGGGCGACCTGAAGGTGCTCGCTCATCACCCGGGCGGCGCGCTCCGGATCGTGCTTCTTCAGCGCCGCCAGGATGTTCTTCATGCCGGCCAGCGCGGCCTTGCGGGCGGCCGCGTTGTTGAGCGTGAGCACGCGCAGGTAGCGCACGTGACCGGCGGAGAGCGCGATGGCGCGGAGGAGCCTGCGGTTCGCGACGAGCGAGTGCCACGTGGCGTGGAAGCGCGCGTTGGCCTCGATGAACGCGTCGGCGTCGTCGGCGCGCTCGGCGCTCTCGGCTTCCTTGAGGGCGGCGGCGATGCTGGCGAGAGCCTTCTCGCCGGGGGCGGACGAGGCGACCTGCGCCAGCGCCGCCGGCTCGAGCATGCCGCGCAGCTCGTAGATCTCGTCGACGTCGGCGTCGGACAGCACCGGGACGGTGAAGCTGCGTCCGTCGGCGGAGATGAGCCCTTCGCTCTCAAGACGGGCGAGGGCCTCCCGCACGGGCGTGCGCGAGACGCCCAGCTGGATCGCGAGCGGCGCTTCCTGCAGCCGCTGGCCCGGGACGATCACGTGGCTGCCCAGGTACTCGCGCAGCGTCCGGTAGACCTGGTCGCCGAGGCCTTCGGGACGGTCGACGGGCTTGAGCGTGGGCGCCATCGGTTCGGGAGGGGAAGAGGTCGGGGTGTCCACGTGCGGTGTCGGCACGGGACGGCGCGGCCGGACGGCGAAGATCCGTGATCCGGACGATTGCGCGTATCCCGTATTGCGGGTACGGTATACATTCGATCGATCGGTGTCAACTGACGCACGTCAACCTCCTGCGCCGGGACACGCGCTCCTTCCACGCGACGCTCGCCACGATGACCACGCCGACCTCGCCGCTCGCCCCGCTCTGGGTGAGCCCGTTCAGGCCGTTCTGCGTCCTCGGCGTCGCCTACGGCATCGCGCTCATGGCAGCGTGGATCGCGCAGAAGGCGGGGGTCGCGCCGGCATGGGCCGGGACGCTCGCCGGACAGGCGTGGCACGGGCACGAGATGCTGTTCGGTTTCGCGGCGGCGATCGTCTGCGCGATCGCGCTCACCGCACTCCCGGGCTGGGCGGGAACGCCCGAGATCCGGGGTGCGCCGCTCGCAGGCCTCGCGGCGCTCTGGATCGTCGCCCGCATCGCGTACTGGGGGCGGGAGGCGCTGCCCGCGTGGGTCGCCGCGGCAGGAGCGATCGCGCTGTGGGCCGTGCTCGTCGCGCTCCTGGCCGCGCAGCTCGCGCGCGTCGCCAACCGAGCCTACCTGCTGGTCCTCGTCGTGCTCGGCGGCCTCCTGGCCGGAGACGCGCTGTTCATGACAGGCCATGCCGCCTCGGGTTTCCAGGCAGCGCTCTACGCGCTGATCCTGCTGTTCGCGCTCGCCGGGGGCGTCTTCACGCCGGTGTTCACCGGCAACCACCTGCGCGCGACCGGACGGGGCGACCGGGTGCCGTTCCTGGTGCCCCTGGAGACGGCATCGATCGGCGCGATCCTCGTGCTGGCGCTCGTCGGGCTCGCCGGCGCGCCGGCGCCCTGGCGCGCGGCCGTCGCCTTCGTCGCGTTTTCCCTCCACGCCGTCCGGCTCCTGCGCTGGCGGGGATGGCAGGTGCTCGACGTGCCCCTGCTGTGGACGATGCACGCGGGCTACGCGTGGATGGTCGCGGCCTTCCTGCTCCTCGCGCTGGGCGAACTGGGCTTCGCCGGTCCCGCGCGGGCGTGGCTGCACGCGTTCACCGTCGGCGCCCTCGGCTCGGCGATGATCGGCCTGATGACCCGCGTGGCGCTCCGGCACACCGGACGACCGCTTTCGCTCCCCGGCGCGATCGTCGCCGCGCACCTGCTGGTGCAGGCCGCGGCGGCGGTGCGCGTCGGGGCGGCGATGGCCGGAGGCGGCGATGCGTGGGTCGTCGTCGCGGGGCTCGCGTGGGTCGCGGCGTTCGCGATCTACCTCGCGAGCTTCGGCCCGATCCTCGTTCGACCGAGCCTTCCGCGCATCGTCGCGAGCCCGCTCGACGCAGATTCCCGACCGCAGTCGCCGACCGGCGACCGATGAACACGCATTTCCCCGCTCGACCGTGAGGACGCCGTGAACCCCCGCTACGCGAACCCCCTCGTTGCCGCCCCGACCCGTCCCCTGCCGCGCCGCGTCGCCGTCATCGGCGCGGGATCGATCGGCCCCGACATCGGCTACTACCTGAAGAGCGCGCTGCCGGGGATCGAGCTCACGCTCGTCGACGTTGCGCAACCCGCGATCGACGCGGCGCTGAAGCGCTTCGCCGATTACGCGCAGAAGGCGGTCGCGCGCGGCAAGATGAGCGCGGACGACGCGGCCGCCGCGACCCGCGGCGTGCACGGCACCGTCGACTACGACGCGATCCGGCCGTGCGACTGGGTGATCGAGGCGGCGACCGAGAACCTCGCGCTCAAGCGCCGGATCTTCGAGGCGGTCGAGGCGCGCGTCGCCGACGACGCGATCGTCACGTCGAACACGAGCTCGCTGCCCGCCGCGCGCATCTTCGCCGGGATGCGTCACCCCGGGCGCGCGACCGTGACGCACTTCTTCGCTCCGGCCTGGCGCAATCCGGCAGTCGAGGTGATCGACTGGGCGGGTGCGGGGCCGGGTCTCGTCGACCACCTGCTGCGCGTCTTCTGTGCGACCGGCAAGCTGCCGATCGTCACGTCGGACGCGCCGTGCTTCATGCTGGACCGGATCTTCGACAACTGGTGCAACGAGGCGGCGCTCCTGCTCGACCGCGCGACCGCGGCCGAGATCGACAGCGTCGCGGGCGAGTTCGTCCATGCCGGCCCGTTCTTCGTGCTGAACCTCGCTCGCGGCAACCCGATCATCGTCGAGACCAACACGCTGCAGGCGGACGAGGAGGGCGAGCACTACCGCCCGGCGGCGATCTTCCGCTCGGTCGACGACTGGATCACCGTGGCGCCGGGGAAGCGCGTGGAGGTCGCGCCGGAGACCGCATCGGCGATCCGCGACCGGCTGCTGGGCGTGCTGTTCTCGCAGGCGGTCGACATCCTCGATCGGGGCATCGGGAGCGAAGCGGACCTCGACCTGGGCTGCCGGATCGCGCTGGGCTTCAAGCGCGGCCCGCTCGAGCTCCTGCGCGAGTCGGGCGAGGGCGAGGCGGGGCGCATCCTCGACCGGTTCGCGCGCGAGCGCGCGGGCATGCCGATGCCGAAGCGGCCGCTCGCCCGGTACCAGCGCTACCTGCGCCACGTCCTCGTCGACGACGTCGACGGCGTCAAGGTGATCACGCTGCGCCGTCCCGAGGCGATGAACGCCCTGCACGACGAGATGACCGACGAGATCCTCGACGTGATCCGCAGGCACGAGGGCGACGACGCCGTGCGCGGCTTCGTGATCACCGGCTACGGAACCCGGGCGTTCTGCGCGGGCGGCGACATCGGCAGGTTCCCGTCGATGCTGGGCGATGCGGACGCGTCGGCGCAGTACGCGCGGGACTGCTCGCGCCTGCTCGTCCATCTCGACGCGATGACCAAGCCGGTGGTCGCAGCGCTGAACGGCAACGCGCTGGGCGGGGGCTTCGAGCTCGCGATCCGTTGTCGGGCGATCGTCGCGATGCGCGATGCGTGGATGCAGCTGCCGGAGATCACGCTCGGCATCCTGCCGGGGATCGGCGCGATGGTCGTGCCGTACCGCCGATGGCCCGGCGCCGCCGCCGTGTTCCATGGGATGCTGCGGCGGGCCGAGAAGCTCGCCGCCGTGCGTGCGCACGAGCTCGGAATCGTCGTGGCGCTTGCCGACGAGCCGCACGAACTCGTCGCCCTGGCGATACGTCAGGTGCGCTCGCTCGCGGGCCTCCCGTCCTTTCTCGCGAAGGGCCCCGTCGCGCTTCCCGGGTTCGAACCGATCGCTCCGGCGACCGCGAACGGCATGGCCCTCTCGGCGGCGGCCATCGCGCTGATGGAGGACGCGATCCGCGGCGCCGCCGCGGCGCCGACGCTCGCGTCGGCGCTCGAGGTCGGCTACCGGGCGTTCGGCGCGAGCGCCTGCACGGCGGCCGCGCGCGAGGGCATCACGGCCTTCGGCGAGCGCCGGCGCCCGGATTTCACGAAGACGGGCTGACCCCGCCAAGCCGTTGCCTCGCGAGGTGGACGAGGCCGTGCGCGCACGCGAACGAGTGCCCGGTGAAGTTCGTTGCGCGCGGAAGACCGTCGAGGTCGCGGGGTCGTCCGGGCGCGACGTACCGGCGATCGCCGCACTCGCGCACCGCGTCGGCATCGGGCGCGTCGTCCGCGGTCACCGCGTGCACGCCGGGGAGCGCGGCCGGCAGCCATCCCGGCCGGTCGACGCGCGCCGACGCGACGATCACGCAGCCCGCCTCGATCGCGGCGCTGCAGGCGGCGGCTACGACGTCGCCGCCGGGCCCCGGCGGGATCGCGAGGCTCAGATTCACGAACGCGCATCCTTCCGCCGCGGCGCGCAGGATGCCGCGCGCGACCAGCGACGGATACGTGGCGTCGAGGGCATCGAACACACGGACCGCGTAGATCTCGGCGTCGGGGAAGGCCGCGCGGATCACCCCCGCGACCGCGGTGCCGTGGCCTGCGGGATCGCTGAAGTCTTCGTCCTCGCGGAGCGAGCCGTCCGGCGCGACGTAGATGCGGCAGCCGGCGACCGCCCCGCGAACGTGCGAGTGCCACGGATTGACGCCGGTGTCGACGATGCCGATTCGCAACGCGCTCATTGGGTCGCCGGGATGCCCGCCTGCAGGCGACCTGCGCTTTCGCCCAGCGAGGCGGCGAAGGAGCGAACGTCCCCGGGGGCGACCGCGTCGAGCCGGCCGTCCTGCAGGAACAGGATCCGGTCGACCTCCGCGAGGCCGACCGGCCGGTGCGAGATCACGATCGCCGTCCGGTCCGGGAACGCCTGCCACAGATGGCGACGGATCCGGATCTCGGTGCCGAGGTCGAGCGCGGAGAACGCCTCGTCGAGCACGAGGATGCGCGGATCGGAGAGGAAGAGCCTTGCCAGGCCGAGCCGCTGTCGCTGCCCGTCCGAGAGCGCGAGTCCGCGACCGCCGATGACCGTCGCGTAGCCGTCCGGCAGCGCGGCGACGAACGCGTGGGCCTCGGCCAGCGCAGCGGCGCGCTCGACGTCCTCGCGGCTCGCGCCGGGATTGCCGTAGCGCAGGTTCTCCTCGACCGACGCGTGGAGCAGGAACGGCTCGGCACCGGCATAGCCGATACCCGGCCGGCCGGTAGCGTCGCGCGGCGCGGGCACCGGGCGCCCTTCGACCAGCACCAGCCCGTCGCCGGGCTCGCGCAGGCCGAACAGGAGCTGGACGAGCGTCGACTTGCCGGCCCCCGATGCACCGAAGAGCGCGATGCGCTCGCCGGGGGCGACGGCGAGATCCACGTCGCGCAGCACCGGCGGCTTGCCCGGGTAGGCGAACGAGACGCCGCGCAGTTCGACGGCGTTGCCGCCCGACGCGCCGGCATGCAGGTCGGCGGGCGGGCCGCCGTCGTCGTCGCCCAGCACCTCGGTCACGCGCGCGAGGCTCACGCGCGCTTCCTGCAGGTGCCGGACGAGCCCGAGCAGCCCCTGGGCGGGCGCGAACAGTCGCCCCTGGTACAGGACGAACGCGACGAACGTGCCGAGGCTGATCGTGCCGCTCTCGAGCAGGCGGCCGCCGGCGAGGTAGATCCACGCGAGCGCGAACGTCAGCACGAGTCCCGGGACGCCGCTCGACATCGAATCGACGAGCTGGAAGCGCACGACCTCGCGCTTGAGTCGTGCGCAGGCGGCGCCGAGGGTCGCGGCCTCCTCGCGGGAGGTGCCGTGGAGGCGGATCGCGCGCAGCGCGGCCAGGCGCTCGGACAGGAAATGCGAGAGATCGACCATCGCGTCCCGGATCCGCCGGGTGCCGGACTCGACCGCCCCGCGAAACGCATTCGCGGCGACGAGCGCCACGCCGAGACCCGCGAAGCTCCAGAGCGCGAGCGTCGGCGACAGGCTGAACGTGATCGCGGCCGCCACGGCCAGGAACAGCAGGTTCTGCAAGGCGCCCAGCAGGCCGTCGACGAGGAGTCCTTCGATGCGAGGCACGTCGCTGCCGAAGCGGGTCAGGAGATCGCCGTGGCGAAAGGGCTCGATCGCGTCCAGCGGGCCATCGACGCAGCGAGCGAAGAGCGCTGCGCGCAGGTCGGCGAGCACGTCCGCCGACAGTCGGGCGTGCACGCGCCCGGACCATGCGGCGAGCGCGAGGTCGAGAATGGCCAGCGCGACGAGCGCGGCGGCGATCCATGGAATCGGCGTGAAGTCGTGGCGCGTCGCGACGGCGTCGACGAAGGCCATGCCGAGCAGCGGCGTCGAGAGCGAGACCGCCGCGCCTGCGAGGCCCAGAACGAAGACGACCGCGAGCGGGCCTCGCCGTCCCGACAGGTGCGGCGAGTAGCGCCGCAGGAACGTCAGCACGGTCCGTTCCGAGCGGGCGGCTGCGGCGCGGGCGTGTCGACGCGGATCGGCACGACGCGCCTCGCCGAGGCGGCGGGAGCGGCAGGCGGATGGCCCGGCGCCCGGCGGGTCGACGGCGCCTGCCCCTGACGCGGTTTCGGGAGACTGTCGGCCCAGACGTCGGGGTAGTAGCAGAGATGGGCGCTCTCGCAGAGCTCCGGCGCGCCGCGCTCGGCGACGACGGCGTCGCGGATCGTCTCGCGGGTGGCGCCGCCTTCGGCGAGCCGGAGCGCGAGGGAGGCGAGACGGACCGACCCCAGCTTGCGTGCGAGCGGCGCCTCGCGTCCGACGACCTTGAGGCTTTCGACGCCGGCGCGCTCGAGCCGCGCGAGCGCGCACAGGCCGCACGGACCCAGCGTGTAGCCGCGGCTCGTCTGGCAGCCGCAGTTGTTGAGCGTCCACTTCCAGAACGCGTAGCGTTCGTCGAGCCGTCCCTGCGAGTGGCCGACCTGGTCGTCGATGCAGTAGGGCCGGAACGCGTGCGTCGTCGAGCAGGTGCCCTCCTCGAACGCGCAGCCGTCGTTGAGCAGGAACGCCTCCCACTCGAGCCCGGGAATCGCCGTCTGCTCGATCTCGGCGAGCGTCATGTGGCGCGGCAGGATCACGCGGGAAACGCCCAGGGTCCGGTAGAACGAGGCGGCGCCGGGGTTGCGGCAAGTCGCCAGGCTCGAGACGTGCACGCGTCCGGCGAGGCCCGCGTCGCCGAGCGCGAGGACGAGCTCGAGCTCGGCGACGATCAGCGCGGCGATGCCCGACTCCTCGACGAGTGCGCGGCCGAACTCGACGAGGCGCGGGATCGCTCCTGCGGGGTACGAAGGCGCGTTCAGCGTCGCGAACACCGGCGCTGCGCCCGCGAGCGCGACGATCCGACGGAGCTCGCCGAGACCGGAGACGCCGGCCGACCGTGCGCTCCGGCGGTGCACCGCGGCCTGGCCGAACGCCGCCTCCCAGCCGGGCGGCGTCACGCCGCAGTAGAACTCGCCGGCGCCCGCCTCGGCGAGCGGTCGCACCTCGTCGGCGCTCTTGATCGGGGCAAGGATCTTCACGGCGCAGCCATCGGGTGGATGACGATCCTGTCCGCGTGGGGCAGCCACGCGCGAGTCGCCTCGTGCGGAGGTTCGTAGAAGAGCGTGTTGCCTGCACGCCAGTGCGGCAGGGCGGTGTCCGCGCGGCGGACGGACAGGGGCTTGCCCCGGCACGGTGCAGGGCAGGGATCGGCGAATGCCTGCGCGAAGCCGCCTCCCTCGGGATACAACGCGGCCTTGAGCGGGCAGCCGCGGCCCGACGCCGCGTAGGTGAACGGGAAGTGCAGCGCGCGGCCGAGCGGCCTTCCGCCGTCGTCGCCGCCGTCGCCGAGGAATCCTCCCTCGAGGTCTGCATCGGTCTCGACCGCCTCGACGCCGAACCTGCGGAGGAGGGCGTGCAACCTCGTGAAGCGCGACGCATCGTGCGAGGCGGTGCCGGCGGTCGCGTCGCGATAGGCGCGCGGGTCGCGCAGCGACCGGTTGACGAGGCGACCGGCGCGTCGCGGCAGCGCGGGGTGGCGCTCCTGCAGCAGTTCGAGGACTCCCCAGTCGTTGAAGACCACCGCGGGATGCCAACCGTCCGACGCGAGGCTCCCGAGCAACCGGTCGATGGCGCGCAATCCTTCGGGCGACACGAGCGGCGTGGTCAGCGTCGCCTCGAGCCCGCGGTCGCGCGCCGCCCCGCAGTACGCACTCGCCTCCTCGAGGTCGGGCAGCCTGTCCTCGCAGAACTCGGTTCCGAAATACAGTGCGACGGCGCGACCCTCGGGCAGCAGGTCGCGCCAGTCCGGCGGGCACGCCTCGCGCGGGTCCGACGGGACCTCGCGAGGTGTCGTCAGGCGAAGTCCGTACTCCATCTGGCCCAGATCTCCCGCGTGCGGCGACGACGCCGGCGTCAGAAGCGGAGCCTGCGCACGTCCATGCCGTCGGACGCCATCTGAAGCACCTTGACGGGCTTCAGCGTCTGCGCGTCGTAGACGGTCAGCGTCGATCCGGCGCCGCCGACGTAGACCTTCCTCCCGTCGGACGACACGTTGACCCCGTAGCAGGTGCCTTCCGCGATCGGTACCGATCGCAGGTACGTCTTCTTCGCGAGGTCGATCTCGGTGAGGTCGTCCATCACCGCATACGCCTTCCTGCGGTCGGGGGCGAGGACCACCGAGTAGGCCATCGCGGGGTCGCCCTTCAGCACGATGTCGTCGATGGCGCCGGTGCGCTGGTCGACGAGCATCACGCCCATGGACGTCGCGGTGTAGTAGTTCATGCTGGCGACGCCGCCGTTGTCGAACGTGTAGTCCCAGAACGGCAGCATGTTGATGCCCTTGTCGAACATCGGCACGGTCTCGACGACCTTCAGGTCGGCGCCGGTCGTGTCGATCTTGTAGATGTCCTGGCCGAACGCGTAGATCGCCCTGGCGTCGCGGACGCTGACGAGATGCGCGATTCCCCAGGGCACCTCGACGCTGCGCACGATCCTGCCGGTGTCGAGCTCGAACTGCGCGACGACCGGCTTGCCGATGAACACCTCGCCCTTGTCCGCGCGTCGCGACATGAACGCGCCGTAGCCCGTGGCGCCGTCCTGGGCCAGCACGAAGCCGAACATCACCCGGTCCCAGCCGTCGGTCTTCACGTCCGCCGTCGAGACGACGCGGTTCTGCGCGAGGTCGACCTTGTGCACCAGGTGGCGGTTGGTCGCCACGTACATGAATCTGCGGTCCGACGTGACGTCGGTGTCGCGCGTCGCGCCCTTGATCGGGATGTCGGCGACGATCGTGTCGGTGTCGCCGTCGATCACCTGGATCATCCCGTAACCCATGTGGTAGAGGCGGTCGCCGGCGGCGACGGGGGGCGCCGCCGCGACGCACAGCAGCGCGGCCAGCGCAGGCAACAGCGAATGGAGCCGGGTCATGCCGCTCTCCTAGTCGTACTTGAGGTTGCGCCAGTCCCGCGCGACGTTGGGGCACTGGACGTCGAACTCGCGGTGGTTGGTGAGCCCGTCGGGCATCTGCGCGGGCCACCAGCAGTCGCCGACGCAGCCGTGGAAGTCGCGCGCCGACGCCTGGCAGTTGCCGACCGGAAAGGTCGGCCGGGGGTTCGTCTCCCAGCCGGTGTCGAAGATCGTCGTGCAGCCCTGGGGCATCTTGCGCTGTCCGAGCGCTTCGGCGGATCGCTGCTCGCCTTCGGCGAGGCGCTCGATCGCCTTCGCCTTCTCGTTCAGTGCTTCGAGGAGCTTCTTCTTCATCGCGTTTCCTTTCGCGGACGTTCAGCCGTCGGCGCGCCGGCCGAGGAAGGCGAGCACCGGGTGATCGGGATCGGCGCGCAACGCGCCGTAGGTGCGGATGCCGAGCTCGATCCAGCGCCGGATGAAGTGGCAGGACCCGCCCTGCGGTAGGCCGAGCACCGACTCGCGCTGGTGGTTCTCGTAGTGGCAGCCGCCGGCGCACAGGCTTCGCGCCCAGCACGACGAGCACGCGTCCTCGCGCGGGGCGGCCTGCTCGTCGAGGCACGCCCGGGCCTTCGCATGGTCGATGCCCGCGTTAAGGTCGCCGATGCGGAACTTGCCGTTGCCCGCGAATCGGTGGCACAGGAAGAACGCGCCCTCCGCGTCCATCGCGACGTAGCCGAGCCCGGCGCCGCAGGGGACGCCCTTGACCTGCCCGAGGTGGAGCTTCGCGAGGAGGTCGAGCAGGTTCGAGAACGGCAGCACCCGTCCGCGCCCGGCCTCGTCGACGAAGCGCTGCGCGAGGCGCGAGAAGCCGGCGAAGAGCGCCTCGTCCTGCTCGGTCGTCGGCAGGAGCTTCGCGCTGACCGGGCTCGTCGGAGCGATCCCCACTTCGAGGAAGCCGAGGCCGAGCACGTGCTCGAACACCTCGGGAATGCGCGCCCACTGGTCGGGATTGAGCGTCACGCGCGCGGCCGGCGGTCTGCCGGTGCGTTCCCGCAGCCGCGCCACGCCGTCGACGACGTCGGCATAGCTGCCGCGCCCCTTGCCGCCGACGTACGGACGGTTCGCGTCGTGCAGGTCCGGCGGTCCGTCGATGCTGACCGACACGCCGATGCGGTGGTCGGCGAGGAAGTCGAGGACCTCGGGCGTGAATCGCGTGCCGTTCGTCGTGATCGAGACGACGAGCTTCTTGCCGCGTGCCGCGGCTGCCGCCTCGCCTTCCAGCACGGCGGCCTTCAGCGCCGGGAGGTTCAGCAGCGGCTCGCCGCCGAACAGCACGAGCGTGACGCTCTCGAGGTCTCCGGAGGCTTCGACGAGGTGGCGCGCTGCGCGCGCGGCGAGTTCCGGACGCATCACGCGCGCCTCGCCGCCGTAGGAGCCGCCACCGGCGTAGCAGTAGGTGCAGCGGAGATTGCAGGTCTGCGCGGCCTCGAGGACCAGCGTGGCGAGGGGAACCGACGCCGGATCGATCGCCGGCCTCGGCGACTTGCGCAACCACGCCGACGGGACGAGCAGCTGCGCGTCGGCGAGCGCGTCGAGGACCTCGCGGTCGGGCTGCGGCACGTCGTCGAGGACGATCGCGCCGCGCGGCCGCCATCGGTCGATGACTTCGCGCGTGGCGCGGTCGATCGCGAACAGGCTCGCCTGGTCCGCGCCGAAGAGCAGCGCAGTGCCTTCGGCCCCGGAGGGCGGCGCGAACACGCGGTGGTCCGCGAGCGTCCAGGTCTCGCTCACCGGATCCTCGCGATGTAGTCGGGCACCGTGACGACGAGCTCGGCTTGCGCGTCGTAGGTCCGTTCGCCGCGCTTGTAGCGGGCGAGCACCTTGACGAGCCCGCTGTTCTCGCCGGTGTAGGTGCGCTTCGGGTTCGGCGCGTAGTCGACCGTCGGCAGGTAGCTGCCGCTGGGAAGGATCGTGCCGAGCCAGGTCATGTCGTCGTCGCCGGGACGCGTCTTGAGCTCGGTGAGCCGGAAGGTCGCCGGGACCGGCCCCAGCGCGACGTCCGGAGCCTTCCTGCCGACCCCTTTCGCATAGGCGATGGCCTCGAACTGCACGCCTTCCGCCGGATAGTTCGCGCCGCCCGACATTCGCGCGCGTCCCACCTCCGGCAGGATCGCGATGCGGTCGATGCGCGGCGCGAGCGTGACGGTGCCCGCGTCGATGCCCATGACCGACACTCTTGCCGTCGCCAGCGCCGGTGCAGCGCTCACGACGGTGAGCTCGAGCGCGCCGGGTCCGACCCGCTTGACGCCCAGAACCCTGACCGCGCCGCCGGCGAACGCGACGTCGGACGCCTTCGCGTCGGGGAGGTTGATGCCTTCCAGGGTGACGGTGGTCTTCTCGCCGGCCAGCAGATATCCCGGCACGATCCGGGCGACCTTCGGCTGGTCGCCGACGCGCAGCCAGGTCGAGCGCGACGTGCGGAAGTCGGGCGCCGGCAGGTGCCACTCGCCGCGGATCTCGTCGCCGGAGGCGATGAACGCGCCGTGCGAGGCGAAGCCGTTGTTGCTCGTTCGCGTCCGCAGCGCGAATCCGCCGTAGAGCGTTCCGTCGCCGGCGAACGTCTCGGCCGTCCCGTCGGAGTACGCGACGCTTCCGCCGAGCTTCAGCTCGCCGTTGCCCGCGTCCGAGATGCGCGCCTCGCCTCGATAGGTGCCGCGCCCCGGCGCGTAGCCGAACACCGCCCAGGGTCCGTCGAGCTTCGTGGCCGGCGCCTTCCACGCATTGCCGTACGGCAGCTTCTTCGCGAAATAGGCGAACGCCGCGTCGGCCTCGGGAATCCAGCGCATCTCGCGCATCGTGAAGACGACGGTCGGCGAGATGTAGAGGTGGAAGTCCCGGAGCTTCGCCCAGGCCTCGGGCGTCATCCGGTACGAGTGGATCTTGCCCGCGGTGTGGCAGCGGACGCAGGTCGTGTAGATCTTCTCCTCTTCCTTGCCGGAAGGCTCCTCGACCCGCTGCGAGTTGTGCCACAGCGACAGATAGGCCACCTGCGCCTGCTCGTCGGGCGTCAGACTCTGCGTGGCGGCGAGCTCCTTGAGGAGCCGGTCCATCTCGCCTTCGCGGAGCTTCATGCCGTGCAGCCGGCGCATCCGGTCGACGATGACCGTCCACTCCTCCGGGGACGTGCGCACGTCCTCGACGCGTGGAATCCGTCCGTCCGCGGCCGGCACGTGGCAGGTTCCGCACTTGTTCATGACGAGGGATTGCTCGTCGAAGGCCTGCGCGCCGGCGGCCATGCCGGCCAGCGCGAGGCCGGCGACGATCGTCGAAATCCAGTCGTGTCGCATCGGGCGTCTCCCGGAGTCGCGCGGCTCACACCGCCATCATCACGGACTTCGTTTCCGTGAACATGTCGAGCGCGGCGCGTCCCATCTCGCGGCCGATCCCCGACTGCTTGAATCCGCCGAACGGAAGGCTCGCGTCGAGCATGCTGTGGCAATTGACCCACACGGTGCCCGCCTTGATGCGCGGGATCATCCGGTGGACGCGTGCGAGGTCGTTCGACCAGATCGACGCGCCGAGGCCATACGGCGTGTCGTTCGCGAGCCGGACCGCCTCGTCGATGTCGTCGTAGGGCAGCGCGACGACGACCGGGCCGAAGATCTCCTCCTGCACGACGCGCATGTCCTGCCGCACGTCGACGAGCACGGTCGGCTTGACGAAGTAGCCCTTCTCGCCGGCGCGTCCGCCGCCGGAGGCGACCTTCGCACCCTGCCCGACGCCGCCGTCGATGTAGCCGCACACGCGGTCGCGCTGCACTTCCGACACGAGCGGTCCCAGCTCGCTCGTCGGATCGAGGCCGGGGCCGAGCTTCATGCCGTTCGCGATCGATGCGAGCTCGCTCACGACCTTGTCGAACAACCTTCTCTGCACGTAGAGGCGCGATCCGGCCGTGCAGACCTGGCCCTGATTGAAGAAGATCGCCTGCGCGGCGCCGACCGCCGCCTGCGCGGGGTCCGCGTCGTCGAGCACGATCACCGGCGACTTGCCGCCGAGCTCGAGCGACACGCGCGTCATGTTCTCGATCGCGGCGCGCTGGACGAGTTTTCCCACCGCCGTCGATCCGGTGAACGCGATCTTGGCGACGCCCGGGTGCGAGGCGAGGGCGGCGCCGGCGGTCTCGCCCAGGCCCGTCACGATGTTGACGACGCCGGGCGGGATGCCCGCCTCGAGGATGAGCTGGCCGAGGCGAAGCGCGGTCAGCGGGGTCTCTTCCGCGGGCTTCAGCACCACGGTGCAGCCTGCCGCGAGCGCGGGACCGATCTTCCATGCCGCCATCAGCAGCGGGAAGTTCCACGGGATGATGGCGCCGACGACGCCGACGGGCTCGCGCCGTGTCCACGCGAAGAACTTCGCCTGCGGAATGAACGGCACCGACACGTCGTGCGTCGCACCTTCGATCTTGGTCGCCCAGCCCGCCATGTAGCGCAGGAAGTCCACCGCCATCGCCATGTCGACGTGGCGCGCGAGCATCACCGACTTGCCGTTGTCGAGCGACTCCAGCTCGGCGAGCTCCTGCGCATGGGCCTCGACTCTGTCCGCCAGTGCGAGCAGGAGGCGCTCGCGCTGAACGGGCGACATCGCGGACCAGGGCCCGTCCTCGAATGCGGCGCGTGCCGCGCGCACGGCGCGGTCGATGTCCGCGGCCTTGCCCGCAGGCACGTGCGCGAACACCTCGCCGGTGGCCGGATTGCGGACCTCGAGCTGCGCCCCGTCGGCGGCGTCGACCCAGTCGGCGCCGATCAGCATCTTCTTCGGCGCCGCGAGGAACGCATTCGCGGCTTCGCTGATCAGGTGGCGGGTGTTCATGTCCATGTCGGTTCTCCGGTGCGTGGATGCGGGTGAGGGAGGGAGGGCGGAGGTCGAGGGCCGCGGGTCACGGGGCGGCGAGCGCGTGGGTGCCGATGCCGGCGAGTCCGGCCACGGCGACGCGACCGGGCTGGCCGGCCGTCACGGCCGAGAGGGTCTGCCGCTCCGGGCGGACGGCCGTGCGGAACGTGCGCGCGCCATCGGCGCTCGTCGCGACGGCGCCGCCCAGCCCGACGAGCACGATCGTCCCGTCCGCGAGCTGCAACCCTCCCGTCCACGACTGGTCGGTCCCGGTCGGCACGTCGATCCAGGTCTTGCCCTGATCGGACGAGCGCAGCACGTGCCCCCGCATGCCGTGGACGAGCACGCCGCCGTCCTTCAGCGCCATGCCGCCCCAGAGCGAACCGTCGTAAGGGAGCCTCAGCGCGGTCCAGCTCTTTCCGCCGTCGCCGGAACGGAACACCGTCCCGGCCTCGGCAGCGATGAACATCGGGCCGCCGGGTACCGCGAAGATCGCGTTCAGGTGGCGGTCGCGGTCGTCGCCTTCGCCCGGCGCGAACTCCTTCCACGTCCGGCCGCCGTCGTGCGTGGCCATCGCGAATCCGAACGCGCCGGCGGCAATGCCGTGGTCCGCGTTCTCGAACCAGACCGTGAGAAGCACGACGTCCGCTCCGGCATCGCGATTGCGGCTCCAGGTCTCGCCGCCGTCCGTCGTCTCGAGTACCGTGCCGCCGTGGCCGACGGCGAAGCCGCGCTGCGCGTCGACGAAAGCCACCGACGTCAGCATCGAGCGCGTCGCGACCGACTTCGCCTGACGCCAGGTCCTGCCGTCGTCGTCGGACAGGACGACCACACCCCAGTCGCCGACGGCGACCATGCGCTTGCCCGCGCGCGTGATGGCGAGCAACGGGGCCTTGGTCGCCAGCCTGGCCCGGTAGGCGGACTCCGGCGGCTTCGCCGGGGCCGGAGGCTGCGCCCAGGCGCGCGGCGCCCCGAAGATGCCCGCGACGAGGGCGAGGGCCACGACCAGGCCACGCCGCGGCAGGAGGGCGATCATTCGTCCTCCGTCGCGCCGGGCTCGCGGCTCCGCGCGGGGCCGCTCCGCGCGAACGCCTGCGCCCGGGCGGCATCGCGCTCGGCCTCGCCGATCCCGAGCTCGGCGGCGACCCGGCGCATGAGCGATTCCTCGAGCCGCGCGAGCTTTCCGTCCGCGTACACGACTTCCCACAGGAGCTCGACGATCTCGACGCGCTCCGTCGCGTCGAATCCTTCGCGCACCGCGTTGGCGAATATCCAGTCCTCCAGCGCCGCATCGAGCTCGGCGCGCGCCGCGGCGATGAGACGGCCCGCCGTCGCCGCATCGAGGCCGAAACGCTCCCGGACGATTCGCTCCACCGTCGCGAGTTCCCCTGCCCTCAGCGTCCGGTCGCTCTGTGCGAGCTCGACGAGCAGCGCGACGACGGCGATCTCGCGGCGCGAGAACGGCGAGCCCACGGTGTCCCGCGTCGGCGCGGGAGGCGTGCTCAGGAGGGCGAGGAGCCTGTCGAGCATGGCGGCGCGGGTCAATGGGAGAGAAGCGGCGAGCGCACCGGCCGGCGCCGCGGGATCAGGAGGTCGATCATGACGGCCAGCGCGGGCAGCAGCGTGATCGCCATCAGCATGTTGACCATGAACATGAACGTGAGCAGCAGGCCCATGTCCGCCTGGAACTTGAGCTCGGAGAACGACCAGGTGGCCACGCCCACCGAGAGCGTGAGCGCCGTGAAGATCGTCGCGATGCCGGTCTCCCGCAGCGACTGCTTGAATGCCGCCACGATGTCGACGCCCTGCGCGAGGTGGAGCTGCAGCCGGTTGTAGATGTAGAACGCGTAGTCGACGCCGATGCCGACCGCGAGCACCATCACCGGAAGCGTGGCGACGGTGAGTCCTATGTCGAGCTCCTTCATGAACCAGTAGCCCAGGAACGTCGCCAGCGTGAGCGGGAGGCAGCAGGCCACCATCGCGCGCCAGTCGCGGTACGTCACGAGGACCAGCGCGACGATCGTCAGGTAGACGTACAGCATCATCTTGAGCTCGGTGTTCTCGAGCACCTCGTTCGTGGCCGCCTGGACGCCGACGTTTCCGCTCGCGAGGCGCACCTGGATCCCCGGGCCGGGATTCGCCTCCCGGAACGCCTTGACCGCGCCGGTCACCGCCTTGATCGTTCCGGCCTTGTGGTCGGCGAGGTAGAGATGCACGGGCAGCACGGTGCAGCCGGGGTTGTAGAGGCCGGAGCCTTCCGGCGCGAGGCTGATCGCGTTCGCGAGGGACTTCGGGTCGCGCGGCAGCGCAGCCCACTTCGGGTTGCCTTCGTTGAAGCCCGAGAACGCCTGCTTCGCGAGCCACGCGGCGGAGGTGACCGATACGACGCCGGGGACGTTCGCCATCTGCCAGCCGAACTGGTTGAGGTACTCCATCACCGCATGGTCGTAGCAGCCGTCCTTCGGCGTCTCGACGACCACCGACAGCACGTCGAGCCCGAGGTCGAACTTCTCCACGATCTGCGTGGCGTCGCGGTTGTAGCGGGAGTCGGCGCGAAGCTCGGGCGCACCGGGCTGCAGGTGCCCGATGTGGCGGCCCTGGCTCTGGTGCCACGCGGCGGCGAACAGCGCGGCGCAGACGGCCGTGCCGATGGCCGCGTTGCGGGGCTCCGCGATGCGGCCGAGCGCACCCATCCAGCGGCCGCGTCGCTCGCGCAGTCGATTCACGCGCCCGACGTAGCGGTCGTCGAAGCGAAGGTACGAGGCCGCCACGGGCAGCATCACGAGGTTGGTCACGATCTTGTACGCGACGCCGATCGCGGCGGTGATGCCGAGCTCGCGGATCATCGGGATCGGGATCAGCGTGAGCGTCGCGAAGCCGACGAACGCCGTGACGAGCGCCATCGTTCCCGGAATCAGCAGGCCGGTGAAGCTTCGCCGCGCCGCGGTCATCGTGTCGACGCCGGTGCACACCTCCTTGGCGATGTAGTTGATCTGCTGCACGCCGTGCGAGACGCCGATCGCGAACACGAGGAACGGCACGAGCACCGCCAGCGGGTCGAGTCCGTAGCCGAGCAGCCTGAGCGTCCCGAACTGCCAGACCACCGATACGAGCGAGCAGAGGAGCGTCAGTCCGGTCAGCGCCCACGAGCGCGAGTAGATCCAGACCGACAGCGCCGTCAGGGCGAATGCGAGCAGGAAGAACCGGAAGACGCTCGTCGCGCCGTCCGCGATGTCGCCGATCTCCTTGGCGAAGCCGATGATCGCGACGTCGAACTCCGGGGTCTCGTGCTTCTTCCGGACCTCCTGCTCGAGCCGCGAGGCGAGGTCCAGGTAGTCGAGCGGCTTCTTCGTGACGGGGTCGCTGTCGAGCAGGTCGGCGACGACCATCGCGCCGGCGTTGTCGTTGGCGACGAGCTGGCCGATGTAGCCGCCGACGATCGCATTGTTGCGGATCTTCGCGATCTTCTCGGGCGTCAGCGCGTCGGGCGTGATGTCGCCGCCGATCACGTCCTCCGACTTGAAGCCTTCCTCGGTGATCTCCAGCACCCGCGTCGTCGGCGTCCACAGCGAGCTGACCGTCCGGCGGTCGACGCCGGGCATGAACATCACGGCCTGCGTCACGTCGTTGAGCTTGCGCAGGAACGGAGCGCTCCACATGTCGCCGCTCTTCGCGCGGACGACGACGATGATCCGGTTCGCCCCGAACACCTGGTCCCGGTACTTGTAGAACGTCTGGATGTACTCGTGCTCCTGGGGCAGCTGCTTGTCGAAGCCCGCGGACATCCGCAGCTGCACGGCGAACACCGCCATCACGACGGTGACGAGCGCGAGCACCGCGAGCGTCGCGGCGCGGTGCGCGAAGAACGCGTCCTCGAGACGTGCGACGAGGCGGGCGAGCATCGGAGGAGAGGGCGAGCCGCCGCCGCCCGCCCGCGCAGGGCGGCCGGCGGACGGACCGCGGTCAGAACGAGTAGGAGAACGTGACCGCGAGATAGTCGCGGTCGGCCATCAGGTTGTTGGTCCCGCCGCCCGCGAAGCTCGTGTACGCGATCGACGCCCGCCACTTGTTCAGGTACTCGAAGTTGAGCGAGGGTGTGACCGCGATCCGACCTTCGACGAACGGGATCGTGTTCGGGCTCGTCCCGCGGATGTCGTAGAGGAAGTCGATCTGCGGCGTCATGTTCACCGCAGAACCGAACACGTGCGGGTAGACGAGGTTGAACGAGGTCACGATGCCGGTCGACAGCTTGTCCGGCAGCTCGTAGTTGGGCAGCAGGACCGGATACTTGCCCGAGCGGTCGAGGTTCGGGTAGTACGCGGCCGCGGCCTCGAACAGCAGCGTGCCCTCGGCCGCGCCGGTCCCGCGCAGCACCCAGCCGAGGTCCCCGCTGGGCCCGAGCAGGTAGATCGCGGTCAGGTGCGCCTGCCACTTCTGCTCGTCGACGTAGCCGTTGTAGGTGCCCGGCGCGCAGAACGCGCAGTACTGTCCCCCCAGCGGAACCGTCGGATCGATGCCGACCCCGTCGCGCGGCCGGTACGACACCTCGCCGCCGACCGCCCAGTCGCCGATGTTGCCGTTCACCGACGCGCCGAACAGGTCGCGGTTCTTGCCGTACTGGAGCTTGTAGCCGAGTCCGAACGGGTTCGCGGTGATCGACGGATCGTTGACGAACGCGAGGAACGGGATCTTGTCGTTGTAGTGGATGTAGTAGAAGCCGAACTCGGCGTTGAGGTTGTCGGGCTTCCAGCGCGCGGCGAGACCGAACTGGTTCATGTTCGGCGCCGACTGCGTCGGTTGCGTCGGGACGACGGTGCCCGCGGCCAGGAGGTCGTCCAGCGTGAAGCGCTGCCCTTCGGGAATCGTCGCGCCGTTGCTGATCGTGCCCGGGTCGCCGACGGTTCCGGGGGGCGCGCCGAGGACCGAGCTCGGGATGAACGCCGACATCTGGCCGTTGCCGATCACGTCGCCGATCGAGAACGGCGTGCCCACCGGGTCGAACCGGAACGGGACGTTGCGGAACTGCCAGAAGCCTTCCACGCTCCAGTTCTTGCTGACGCCGAGGTTGAACGACGCCATCGGGACCGGCCGGACGATCTCCTTGATCTGGACGCCCGGCTTGTGGGCGCGCGTGAGGTCGAACGGGTTGATGACGTTGATGCCGCCGTAGATGAAGATGTCCTCGCCCCAGGAGAGCACCTGGTTTCCGACCTTGACCTTGCCCGGCATGCCGGCGATGTCGAAGTCCTTCGCGACCCAGAGATCGAGCAGCGTGACGTCCTGGGCCGCGATCCGCTTCGCGTCGGGCGCGAGCGGCGTGCGCTCGGTCCTGTCGACCGCGGGATCGTAGAGCCACGAGAAGCGGCCGAGTGCGCTCCAGCCGTCCTTGAACCTGAGCGCGAGCTCGTGGTTGCCCTTGAGCGCCGACGAGATCAGCTGGTTCTTCTTGTAATTCAGGTTGCCGTTGTCGGACTGCAGGTAGTTGAAGTCGGGGTTCGACGTGGCGCCGTTGCCCGGGCCGTTGACGACCTCGCCCAGCGTGCCCGTGGTCGGCGCGCACCCGCCGTTGTCGTTGCCGACGAAACGGCAATCGGTGCCCGACATGCGCCACTGGAAGCCCAGCGAGATCGTCGAGTCGAAGCTGCCCTTGACGTTCTCGGTCTGGAACTCCACCGCGAACGCCGCGGGAGAAGCGAGGCCGAAGGTGCCGCCGAGGGCGAGCGCGAGCATGCCGCGCGCGAACCGCGGCGTGTGGTAGGGCCGTCCGATCATGTTTCCTCCCTGGAGCCTGGTCGTCGTCCGGGGGCGCCGCCGCGACGCGGGACGCCCCGCGGGCTCAGCGTTCGCCCACCCGACGCAGCTCGTCGGGGTTGAATTTCCTCGGATCGATCCGTCCCTCGCGCCCGGCGAGCCAGTCGGTCTCGGGCCGTTCCTGCGTCGCGTTCTCGCCGATGTAGCGGCCCACCGATAGGTCGTAGGAGACGAGCTCCTGGCCCACGCAGGCGGGAATCTCCGGCGCGGGGAAGACGCTCGACTCCTGCACGCGCCACAGCTTGCCCTGGGCGTCGTAGTTGTCCGCGACCATCAGCGCCCAGCTGTCCTCGTCCAGGTAGAACACGCGCCTCGCGATCTGGTGCCGCATGCCTTGCTTGACCGTGGCCTCCACCTTCCAGACGCGGTGCAGCTCGTAGCGCATCACGTCGCGGTTGATGTAGTCGCCGAGGTAGACCTCCGTGTACTTGCGGCTCTTGTCGATCAGCTTGAAGCTGTTGTACGGAATCAGCAGCTCCTGCTTGCCGAGGAGCTTCCAGTCGTAGCGGTCCATCGCGCCCGCGTACATCGGGTACGCGTCGACGGTTTCCAGGTTTTCGTATCCCGGGACCGGGTTGTCGTAGGCGAAGGAAGGCGCCCGGCGCGTGCGGCGCTGGCCCGGGAAGTAGAGCCAGGCGTCGGAGGGCTCGTTGAAGAACCAGTGCGCCAGGATCAGCTCGCCCGCGCGCGCGGCTGGCGAGACGACCGCGTTCAGGAGCTTCATCTCGACACCGCCGACGTCCTCGACGCCCTTGTTCTTCGGCGAGTGGAACGGCACCCACGTCCACTGCTCCTGGACGAGCGGAGTGAAGGCGCCGCTCCGGTTCGAAAAGATGGTCGCGTATTGCTCGATCCGGCCCTCGCCCATGTAGCGGATCTTGTGGTTCCATACCGCCTCGGCGCCGGTCTTCGGAATCGGGAACACGACCGCGGCGCCGAGGCCCTTCTCGAGGCCCCAGCCGTTCGACGCGAGCTTCGCCTCGCGCGCGTTGACCTTCGTGCGCTCGTAGACGTAGTCGGGGAATCCGCAGCTGCGCCGGGTCGGATAGACGTCCATCCGGTAGCCCTTGAGCTGCCGCACGAGCGTCGCCTGGCCCTCGGAAAGCTTGTCCTTGTACTTGTCGACGTTGGAGGCGTCGATCGAGTAGAGCGGCTTGTCGGCGGCGAACGGGTCGATCCGCTTCTGTCCGGCCTTCCAGCCCGGAGGGGCGGAGGTCACGCCGCCCGTCCATTCGGGAATCGTCCCTTCCTTGTTGCCCGCCCGCTCGGCGCCGACCGGCGTCAGCGTCCTGCCGAGTTGCGCGGCCTCCTGCTCGCTGACCGCGGCGTGTGCGGCGGGTGCCAGCATGACGGCCAGGGCGAGCGCGAGCCGGCTGGCGCGCGCGAACGATGCGTATGTGCCTTTCATCCCGATTCCCCTCTCGCTGCTCGGTCCGTTGCGTCGGTGCGGCCGCATTCCGGCGGCCGCCCCGCGTACCGCCACCCGTCTGGTGCGTTGCAGCATCCTGGACAGGCGATCCGGAGCCGCGGCGCGTGCGCGAGCGGCGGTCCGGGCGGTGCGCGTGTGCGGTGAATTGTTGCGGGGACGCGCCGCGGGCGTTATCCCAAATCGGCAACGGCGGCCGGGACTTCTTGTGCCAAATCAAGGAATCGTGTGCCGGTTGGCGCGACCGTATGCGACGGCGCGCAGGAGGGCTTCAGACCGTCCGTGCCACGACACGCGGAGGAGGGTGGAATGCACGATCCGGCGGGCCGGTGATGGCCCCGGCCATGGCAGTCGCGGTGGAGGAGACGCGTGCGCGCAGCGGGGGCGACGGCGGCGACGTCGCGCCGTTCTCCGTCACGCGCACGACCAGTTCGGACATCGAGGAGCAGGCGGCGAGCCTGCGCGAGTGGGACCAGGTCTACGAGCAGATGACGCCGGGCCGCTTCGTCGGCGGGCTGCACGAGATGTGCTTCGCGGGCGTGCAGGTATTCCGCGAGTCGACCAACCAGGCGGTGCACGAAGCGGGCGCGCCCTGGACCGGGTCGCGCGCGATCGGCGTCCCGGTCAGGATGGACGGGGCGGCCATGTTTCGCGGCGAGCCGGTCGACACCGATGCCGTGGTGACGCTGGGCGCGGGCGACGAGCTCGATTTCTACACGCCGCGCGGATTCGAGATCTTCGGGCTCGTCGTCGACGAAGATGCGCTCGAGGCTCACGCGCGCCAGGTCGAGCACCGCGACCTCGCGGCGGCGCTCGCCGGCAAGGGCGTGTTCAAACCCGGAACCGACCGGCTCTCCGAGTTCCGCCGCCTGCTGATGTCGGTGATGCAGTCACTCGACGTGAACCCGGTCGCGCTGCAGTACCGCCAGACCCAGCGCGTACTCGCGCAGTCGATGCTCGGTGCCGTGGTCGCCGTCGTTGCCGACGAGGCGGGCGCCGCGAAGACCGCATCGGCCTGCGCGGGGCGGCGCCACGTCGTCGACGCCGCGAAGTCGTTCATGCGCTCGCGCATCGCCGAGCCGATCACCGTCGCCGACCTGTGCCGCGAACTCGGCGTGAGCCGGCGAACGCTGCAGTACAGCTTCCAGGAGGTACTGGGCATCAACCCGGTGGCGTTCCTCCGGGCGATGCGGCTCAACGGCGTGCGACGGGACCTCAAGTCCGCGGCGCGACCGGCCGATTCGGTGCAGGACATCGCCGCGCGCTGGGGTTTCTGGCACCTTGGCCACTTCGTCACCGACTACAAGCGGATGTTCGGCGAGCTTCCGTCGGAGACGCTGCGGGGCAGGCGGCGGGCGGGCCGGGCTGCGCGGCGCTGAACCGCCGGCGCGGAAGCGTCACGGTCCGGCGGGACGGATTGCGGACGCCTCGCCGGCGACGAACGCGACGGTCCGTTCGAGCGCGCGCCTGAGCGCGACATTTGCTGCCGCGACGCCCCCGTAGGCGTCCTGCGTCGCGGCCGGCTCGGTCTCCTCGACGACCCGAGTCGCGAGGACGCGCCGCGCCGTCAGGTCGACGACCTGGACGCGCAGCGCGAGGTCCGCCCGACTCGGCTTGACGGTGAAGTCCTGCTGCAGCCGGACCAGCTCCACGTCGAGACGCAGCTCGGCCTGAACCGACGTCGGCGCCAGCACGACCGCGCGAAACGCGCCGCTCTCCTCGAGCGCCCGGGCGAGCAGCGGGCCGAGCATGCGGGCCGGCGTGTCCGTCCATTCGCTGCGCGAGAAATACTCGATCGCGTAGGGGCGTTCGACGTACGCGATGCGCGGCGTGTCGAAGCCGGGCGTGGCGCGGGGAACGTTCACCTCCACGACGACCGCGCTGCGCCGCAAGGCCGTCGTCGACGGCGCGCCCGGCTGCAGCACGTGCAGGCTCGGACTCTCCTGCGGCGCCTGCTGGAACGGGGCGCAGCCGGCGACGAGCCATGGCAGGGCGAGCGCGCCGAGCACGAGGGCGAGCGACGGCACGGACGATCGGGACGGGATTCGGGCTGGCATGGGTTCGCGTTCCTGGCGTGTCCCGGCGCCGGTCACTCGCCGGGCCCGGGCTTCGCCGGCGGACGTCCCTGGAGGAGCACGCCGGGGCTGCGCTCGATCGCGGCGACGGTGCGCTGGAGGGTCGCGGTCAGCGTTCGCAGCTCGGCGACGAGCGCGCGCGCCTCCGGCAGTGCCTCGCCGGTGAACCGCTGCAGGTCGGGGCGGGCGACGTCGATCGCCCCGGTCGCGCTCTTCCCGGCGGTACCGACCTCGCGCGTCATCCGGTCGAACGCGTCGGCGCTGCGCTCGAGACGGGTGACGAGGTCCGGAAGCTGCGCGGTGAAGCGAGCGGTGTTCTGCATGGCGACCGAGGCGTCCCGGAGCCCGGCGTCGATCGCAGGCGAACGCGCGGCCAGCGTGCGCGACAGGACCTCGAGATCGGCGATCGTCTTCTTCACGGCCGCCCGGTTGTCGTCGTCCAGCAGCGCATTGAGACTGTCGCTCGTCCGGTTGAGGCTCGCGAGGACGCTCGGGATCGACGTCTCCAGCCGGCTGTAGAGCGATTCGCCCGCCGCGATGACCGGGTAGGGCTCCCCGGGACGCGCCTGCAGCGGCGGCGACTGTCGATGACCGCCGGTCAGCTCGACGACCGCGATGCCGGTGAGCCCCTGCGTCTGCAGCGTCGCGACCGTGTCTTCCTTGACCGGCGTCCCGCGCTCGATGTCCAGCGTCAGCTGCACCAGCTCGACGTTGCCCGGCGCGAGCGCGATCGCGCGCACACGGCCCACGTTCACGCCGCGGTAGAGGACCGAAGAGCTCAGGTTCAGGCCCGCGACCGATTCGGTCATGTAGGTCTGGTAGGTGTCGAAGGTCTTGCGGTAGTACTTGCCGCTCGACAGCCACAGGAAGCCCGCGACGAGCGCCGTCGTGAGGACGATGACGAACGCGCCGACGGCGGCGAAGCTTACGCGCGATTCCATGCCTGCTGCCGCGCGCCCCTGCCGCGCGGCCCGTGGAAGTACTGCCGGATCAGCGGATCCTCCGAGTGCGACAGCTCCTCCATGGTGCCCACGCCGACGATGTGTCCCTTGCCCAGCACGGCGACGCGATCGGCCGCGGCCCACAGCAGGTCGAGGTCGTGGGTGACCATCATGATCGTGAGGCCCAGTCCGTCGCGCAGGCTGCGGACGAGTTCGTCGATGCCGCTCGCGGACAGCGGGTCGAGGCCCGCGGTCGGCTCGTCGAGGAACAGGAGCTCGGGGTCGAGCGCGAGCGCGCGGGCGAGCGAGGCGCGCTTGCGCATGCCACCCGAGAGCTCGCTCGGGTACTTGGGGCCGGCATCGGGCGGCAGCCCGGTGAGCGCGATCTTGACCGCGGCCACCTCGCGGATCAGCCTGTCCGGAAGCGCCGCGTGCTCCTGCAGCACCATGCCGACGTTCCCGGCCACCGTGAGCGAGCTGAACAGCGCGCCCCGCTCGAACATGACGCCCCAGCGCCGTCGCAGCGGCAGCGCCGCCTCGTCGCCGAGGCCCACCACCTCCTGGCCGAAGACGCGGATCGAGCCCGCGACGGGCCGCTCGAGCATGATGATCTCGCGCAGCAGCGTCGACTTGCCCGATCCGCTCCCGCCGACGAGCGCGAAGATCTCGCCCGGCCGTACCGAGAGCTCGACGTTCTCGTGCACGACCGCCGCGCCGAAACGCGTGCAGACGCCGCGGACGTCGATCACCGCCTCCGGGTCGCGCGGTCCGGTCGTCGCGCCGTTCACAGCTCGAGCCAGAGGAAGACGATCGAGAACATCGCATCGGTCACGATGACGAGGAAGATCGACTGGACCACGCTCATCGTCGTCTGAGTGCCCACGCTCTCCGCGCTGCCGGTGACCTGGAATCCGCGGTAGCAGCCCACCAGGGCGATGATCATCGCGAACACCGGGGCCTTCACCAGGCCGGTCCAGTAGGTCGACAGCACGATCGCGTCGTCGAGGCGATCGAGGAAGGCGCGGAAGTCGACGCCGAGCTTCCACTGCGCCATGATCATGCCGCCCAGCACCCCGGTCACGTCGGTGTAGACGGTGAGCAGCGGCATCACGATCGCCAGCGCGATCATCTTGGGCAGCACGAGCAGCTCGAGCGGCGGGACGCCGATCGTGCGCAGCGCGTCGATCTCCTCGGTCACCTTCATCGTGCCGATCTGCGCCGTGTAGGCCGATCCCGAGCGGCCCGCGATGATGATCGCGGTCATCATCGGCGACAGCTCGCGCAGCATCGAGATGCCGACCAGGTCGGCCACGTAGATGTTCGCGCCGAAGCGCTGCAACTGGTCGGCGCCCTGGTAGGCGATCACGATCCCGAGCAGGAACGAGAGCAGTCCGGTGATGGGCAGCGCCGCCACGCCTGCCGTCTGCACGTTGTGCAGGATCGCGCGCCACCGTATCCGGTGCGGCTCGCGCAGGACCCGCAACAGCGCGAGGAAGCTCTCGCCGACGAAGGCGAGGTAGCCCGTGCCGCCGCCGAGCGCCGACCAGGAATGGCGGCCGACGCGTGCGAGCCACGACTCCGCGGGCGCCCCGGCGGTCTCTAGCGGGAGATCCTTCGACGCGATGAGCTTCAGCAGCGACGCGAATTCCGGCCGCAGGCCTTCGATCCGGACGGTCCTTCCCTGCCGTTCAAGCCGGCCGGCCGTCCGGTGCAGCACCCAGGCGCCGGCCGTGTCGAGGATCGAGATCGCGGACCCGTCGACCACGACGTCGCCGTGCGCGGGCCATGTCGCCGGATCGAGCTCGCGCTCGAGCGAGGCGATGCCACGAACCGTCCACTCGCCGCTGCAGCGCAGCCGAGCCACCCCGCCGGTCTCGGGAGACGCGGCGTCGAGCGTTGCGAGTGCGGGAAGGTCGGTAGCCATGGCGATCGGGGCGCCGGGCGGGACGTTTCGACAATTCCGCCGCCGGCCTCAATTGTTGCATGGCCAATGCCGGCCATGCAGACCGGAACCGCCGGGTTGACCAGGATCAACCGCTCGGCTTCCGGCCATCGCCGCGCGACGCACCGTCCGGTCGGCGCTACCATGGTCACCGAGGCTCGGCGCGGATCGGCCGTCGATCATCCCGGGGAGGCCCCATGAAGCGAAGCTTTCGCAGCTTTCCGCTCTCCCGCGTCTACGGGCTGCTCGAGACGGGGCCCGTCGTACTGGTGAGCACCGCGCGCAAGGGGCGCGCGAACGTGATGCCGATGTCGTGGCACACGATGATGGAGTTCGAGCCGCCGCTCGTGGGCTGCGTGATCAGCGGGCGAAACCACACGTTCGACACGCTGCGCGCGACGAAGGAATGCGTGATCGCGATCCCGACGGTCGAGATGGCGAAGCCGGTCGTCGGCTGCGGCAACGCGTCCGGGCGCGACGTGGACAAGTTCGCGCGGTTCGGCCTGACGCCGCTGCCGGCGTCCCGTGTCGGGGCGCCGCTCGTCGGCGAGTGCTACGCGAACCTCGAGTGCCGCATCGCTGACGCGCGAATGGTCGAGAAGTACAACTTCTTCGTGCTCGAGGTCCTGGCGGCATGGACACGCCCGTCGAGGAAGGTGCCGCGCACGATCCACCACAAGGGATACGGGTCGTTCATGGTGGCCGGCCGGACGATCAGGCTGCCGTCCGGGATGGCCTGATCCCGCGTCGCGCGCGGGCGACGGCGATCAGAGCGGGCCGGGGACCGAGCGGGCGCGAATCGGCGTCAGCAGAATGCCCGCGAGGGTCTGCCAGCGTTCGCCGGCGAGCTTGCGCAAGCCGTACTCGGGCGGCCCCGGGGCGGCCGGCTCGGCATAGGTGCCGAACAGCCGGTCCCAGAACGAGAACATCTGCCCGAAGTTCCGGTCGATCAGCGGCGGCGCCGGGCTGTGGTGCTGGCGGTGCACGGCAGGCGTGACGAACACGACCCGCAGCGCCTCGATCGCCCGCGGGAAGGCGACGTTCGCGTGCTGCGCGAGAAAGATCGAGTTGACCACGATGACGCGGACGAGCTCGATCCACAAAGGCAGTCCGAGCGCGAGGTAGATCCCGACGCGCCCGGTGATCGCGATCGCCGTCTCGAGCGGGTGGTTACGCGCGCCGGTGGTGACGTCGACGTGCGGATCGCTGTGGTGCACGGCGTGGATCAGCCACAGCGGCCGCCAGGCGTGCGCGAGCCGGTGCAGCCCATACTCGAACAGGTCGGTGACGACGAACGCGATCGCGATCTGCGCCGCCACCGGCAGCGCCAGCGGCGCGAGCAGCCCGGTCGGGTTGTCGAGCAGACGGTCGCCGACGCCCAGAATCCAGGTGCCGACGACGACGTCCGCGAACAGGATGACCGACAGGAGCACGCCCATGTTGCGCAGCGCGTGGACGCGCCGCGCGCGGGCGTCGTGGAACGGCCGCAGCGGCGCGCCGTCCTCCCAGAGCCAGAAGAACAGCAGTCCGCCGGCGAAGAGACCGAGGTAGATCGAAGTGAGGAGCGAAAGCCCGGCCTGGGTCATCGCGGCGGCCCGGACGGCGTCCCCCGCCGAGGGCCTACTTGCGGCCGGAACGCTTGCGTACCGTCCATCCGGCCACGCCGGCGACGAGGGCGATCAGCGCGCCCAGGCCGATCTCGTCGAGCGTCGGCACCTGCTGGAACATGAACGCATTGTTGATGAGTCCCCACGCCGGCGAACTGGAGGCGGCAGCAACGGCGAACATCGCGTAGCGGATCATCGTCGTTCGTTCCTTCGTGTCGGTTCGGGGGATGCGTGCCTTCGGGCGGGCGGCCGTCCGAAGTGATCTCAGCGGCGCGTGCGCCTGCGAACCGCCCAGCCGGCCACGCCGGCCACCAGCGCGATCAGTGCGCCCAGGCCGACCTCGTCCAGCGTGGGCACTTGCGCGACGAACAGGTTGTTGAAGGCCGACCACGCCGGCGAGCTCGCGGCGATGGCGCCGACGAATGCAACGATGCGAATCATGGCACCCTCTCGGGATTGCTGTGGCGTTCCCGACCTGCTGCCTCGGGGCGGGCGGCCGGCGTTCAACGGCGGTTGCGACGCCGAACCGCCCAGCCGGCCACGCCGGCCACCAGCGCGATCAGTGCGCCCAGGCCGACCTCGTCGAGCGTCGGAATCTGCACGAAGGCCGATCCGTTGAAGGCGGACCACGCCGGCGCAGCGGCGCAGACCAGCGCGAGAAACGTTGCGATTCGAGCCACGGCCCCCCCCGGGAGTGAATTGCCTGCAGGCGGGAGTCTGCCAGATTCGCGCGACCGTGTCAGTCCCGGCGCGTGCCGGATCCCGCGGACCCGGTTCGTCGACACCCCATTTCGCAACATCCCGGGAATGGTCGTCCGCCCCGCGTTGGCGGCGCCGGGGACATGGGTTAAGGTTCGACGGTCACGCCGCGGCGAATCTGCGCGTGCCGTGGCTCAACCGGGGAGGCATCGGCATGGCTGTGGACGCGCTGGTCAGGCAGCTGGGTGACGCATGGGGGTGGATTCTGCTGCGCGGGCTCGCGAGCATCGCGTTCGGCGCGCTCGCGGTGTTCTGGCCCGGGATGACGATCGTCGTGCTGGTGATCATGTGGGGGGCGTGGGCGTTCGTCGACGGAATCGCCTCGCTTGCCACCGCGTGGAAGGCGCGCGACGGGGGCAAGCCGGTGTGGCCGCTGGTGCTGATCGGCGTGCTCGGGGTCGGCGCGGGCGTCGTTGCCGCGATGAGCCCCGGCCTTACCGCCGTCGCACTGCTGACGTTCATCGCCTGGTGGGCGGTCGTCATGGGGGTGTTCCAGATCGTCCACGCGATCCGCGTGCGCAAGGCGATCGACCACGAGTGGATGCTGATCCTGTCGGGCGCGGTGTCGGTGCTGTTCGGCGCCTACATGCTGATGTCGCCGACACGCGGTGCGCTCGCCGTCGTCTGGATCATCGCGGTCTGGAGCATCGCGTTCGGCGTACTGCTCGCGAGCGCGGCATTCCGCCTGAAGCGCGCGCGCGACGCAGGGTAGCCGGAATCCCGCCGTCGGACCCCGGGGCGGGCGTTTCGGAGCGAACGCCGGCGCGGATGACACGGGGGTGCGATCGATCTCCCGCGGGAGCTACCTCAGCCGGCCCCGCGGCGACGTGCGCGCCTGACGAATCGCGTCGGGTCGATCGCCGCGGCGAGGTCGGTCTCGATCGGCAGCGGCTCGCCGTCGATCCGTGCCGCGAGGACCTCGCCGGCAAGCGCCGACCAGACGAGGCCCCGGGACGCGAACGCGCCGATCGCGTGGAGACCCTCGCGGACCGCGACCTGATCGGCGCCGGTCCGCGGGGCATCGGGGTCGGGCAGCGGGCCCACGAGCGGGAGGCGATCGGCGACGACTGCCCGGAAGCCGACGCCGCCGGCGAGACCGGCCGCATCCACGTCGATGCGCATGGCAGGCGCGAGCGCGGCGAGGCGGGCGAGATTGCCCTCGTGCGAGGCGACGGTCGGCTCGGCCTGCGCGGACTCGACGTCGTACGAGCTCCCGACGACGACGGTTCCCTCGACCTCGGGAAGCACGTAGCCGTGACCGATCACGACGGCCTTCGGCGCCGTGAGCGCCGCGGCCGGGAGGTAGCTCGCCTGGCCGCGGACGGAGCGGATCGGCCCGCCGATCGGCGAGAGGCGCGCGATGTCGGCCGCGTTCGCCAGCACGACGACGGGCGCTTCGGCGATCGTCGCACCGGCACCGCCGGACACGCGCCATCCGTGCGGCGTGCGCACGAGCGCCTCGACGCGACGCGAGCCCGCGAAGGCCGAATCCGGCGAGGCCATCGCTTCGTCGAACTGCGCGCGTACGATCGAAGGGGCTCGCGCCCACCCCCCCTCCGGGAACCACGCGCCCGGTCGATCGACGCCAAGGCCTGCCCTTGCGCGGGCGGAAGCCGCATCCACGTGCTCGACGAACGACGCCGGGAAGCCGAGCTCGTCGATCGTCGCCCGGAGCGCGGCGTCGCCGTCGTGGCGGCGCACGAGCTGCAGCACGCCGCATCGATCCCACGCGATCGCATGGCCGCGCCGCCCGAGCTCGCGCCATGCGTCGAGCGCGTGGAGGAACGCGGCGCGCGAGAGCCGCGCGAGCAGGCTGTCGTCGCGTGCGATCAGGGGATGGAAGCAGCCGGCGCGCAGCGACGACGCGCCCGAGGAGGGCCCCGGGGCGGCATCGACGATCGTGATTCGCCAGCCGCGCGACGCGAGGCTGGATGCGGCGGCGGTTCCCGCGAGCCCGGCGCCCACGACGACGGCATGCCGTTCGCCCGGGGGGGGCATCGCGGCCGGTCTCGCGTGCGTGCCGCCTCGCGGCTCGTACCGGCCGACGAGCATCTCGCGCTTGTGCCCGAATCCCGGGTGCAGCTCCAGCGAAAAGCCGGCTTCGGCAAGCCCGTCGCGGACCGCGCGCGCGGTGGACCACGTCGCGCAGGTCGCGCCGGTCGTCGCGTGGCGCGCCACGGCGCGCAGCACGGGCGCCGACCACATCTCCGGGTTGCGCGACGGTGCGAATCCGTCGAGGTAGATCGCGTCGGCGCGCGCGTCGAGGCGCTTCAGCGCGACGTCGACGTCGTCGAACACGACCGTGAGCGATACGCCTCCCCCCGCCAGCACGCGGCGATGCGTGCCCGACAGCGGCGCCGGCCAGCGGTCGACGAGCTCGCGCGCCAGACCGGCAAGCTCGGGATGGGCGGCGAGCAGCCCCGCGAGATCGTCGCGCAGGAACGGATGCTTCTCGATCGCAACGTAGTGGAGCCGCCGCGGGCGGGCGGCGTCGCGGCGCCAGGCATCCCAGGTCGCGAGGAAATTCACGCCGAGACCGAAACCCGTCTCCAGGATCGTGAACGACGCGCGACCCGCCCAGCGCGCGGGAAGGCCGTTGCCGCCGAGGAACACGTGGCGCGCCTGGCCGGG
>CALDKM010000182.1:0-3382 GCA_937898875.1 uncultured Pseudomonadota bacterium
GACTTGTGACTGGTGAATGCGGACTAAACTACCCCGCGCTGCCGGCCTACCTCGACGACCACGCGTTCCTGCTCGCGGCGCTCGTCGAGATGATGCAGACCCGCTTCCGGGCGGGGGACTACGCGTGGGCGATCGAGCTCGCGGACGCGCTCGTCGAGCGCTTCGAGGACCGCGAGCGCGGCGGATTCTGGTTCACCGCGCACGACCACGAGAGGCTGTTCCATCGCACGATGCCCGGCCACGACGATGCGACGCCGTCGGGCAACGGCGTGGCGGCGCGCGCGCTCGTCGCGCTCGGACACCTGTCGGACACGCCGCGCTACGTCGAGGCGGCCGAGCGGGCGGTGCGGCGCTTCGGGCCGTCGGTCGGCGAGTCGCCCGCCGGCTACGCGACGCTCCTCGAGGCGGCGCACGACCTCGGGCAGCCGCCCGCCGTCGTGATCGTCGCGGACGCGACCGGCGAGGGAGACCCCGACGGCGAGGCCGCCCGTTGGGTGGAGGCGCTGCAGCGGGTCTACCGCCCGTCGGTGCAGGTGTACAGGCCACCCGGGCGCGATGCGCCGGCCCCGCTGGTGAAGGGTGCGCCTCCCGCGACCGGAGCGCGCGCCTGGGTCTGTCACGGCATGACCTGTCTGCCGCCGGTGGACGACCTCGCCGGACTCGAGGCGCTCCTGCCCGGCGTCGGATCCGGTTGATGCGGGTCAACGCGCGAGGCGGCTGCCGCGTTGGAGACTTCGGCACCCGGCACCCTGCGGATGGCAGGGGCAGCGAGCTTCCGGTAACATAGGCCGGTTTCAACCCCCGCTTTGGAGAACTGATCCATGAAGGTTTCGATGTTGGTCCTTACCGCGGCGATGCTCGCGGCCGGCGCCGCCCAGGCCGCCGACGACGGCAAGGCGCTCCTGCAGAAGTCGGGCTGCACCGCGTGCCATTCGGAAGACAAGAAGCTCGTCGGCCCGGCCTACAAGGACGTGGCGGCGAAGTACAAGGGCGATGCCGCCGCGGCCGGGAAGCTCGCCGAGAAGGTCAAGAAGGGTGGCTCGGGCGTCTGGGGTCCGGTGCCGATGCCGCCGAACGCGAACGTCAAGGACGACGACATCAAGACGATGGTCGCCTACGTCCTGGCGCTCAAGAAGTAATCGCGAGTAAGCGCTTGCTTCGTCGACGAGGCCGGCCATGCGCTGGCCTCGTCGTTTTCGGCGCCGCGCGCGATCGACCGCGGGCGGCGCGGGAGTCCCGTCGTGCGGCCCGCCGGGAACACCATTCCGCGACGCCGACCGGCCATCGCCCCGCCAGCGCTTTGACCCGCCCGGCGTGGCGCGGTACATTTCGCCCGCTCCCCGCAGGAGAGCGCGCCGGCCGGAGTCGGGCAGCGGCGCCGCCGAAGGCGTAATCCCCGAAGATCGCTCAGGCAAACGGACTGCGGGCAGGACGAGCCATCTGGAGAGCGGTCGCGCGGCGAGCCGGGTTCGGCAGCCGCGGCGGCCCACCGAAGGGGCACCCGGCGCGGGCTTTCCGCCGCCGGCAATCTCTCAGGTAAAAGGACAGACGGGGCGGAACGGCGCGGTGCCGTGACGCCCTCGCATCGCTGTCCCGCGCCGGAGAACGTCGTGCCGAAAACCACCCCCCTGAACGCGGTCCACCGCGCCGCCGGCGCGCGCATGGTCGATTTCGGCGGGTGGGACATGCCGCTGCACTACGGCTCGCAGATCGACGAGCACCACGCGGTGCGGCGCGATGCGGGCATGTTCGACGTTTCTCACATGCGCGTCGTCGACGTCCAAGGTGCCGAAGCGCGTCCGTTCCTCCGCTACGCGGTCGCGAACAACGTCGACAAGCTGACCGTGCCAGGCAAGGCGCTCTACACGTGCATGCTCGCCGAGGACGGCGGCGTGCTCGACGATCTCATCGTCTACTTCCTCCGCGAGGACTTCTTCCGGCTCGTCGTCAACGCGGCGACGGCGGACGCGGACATCGCCTGGCTGTCGGGTCTGCGCGACGCGCGCGCGCCGGGACTGTCGATCCGCCCGCGCACCGACCTCGCGATGATCGCCGCGCAGGGGCCGAGCGCGCGCGCGAAGGTCTGGGCCGCGCTCCCCGGCAGCGAGGCGGCGACCTCCCCGCTCAAGCCCTTCTCGGCCGCGGCGTTCGGGGACTTCTTCGTCGCGCGCACCGGCTACACGGGCGAGGACGGCTTCGAGATCGTGATGCCGGCGTCGCGCGCCGAGGCGATCTGGAATGCGCTGGCCGCCGCGGGCGTGAAGCCCTGCGGCCTGGGCGCGCGCGACACGCTGCGCCTCGAAGCGGGGATGAATCTCTACGGCCAGGACATGGACGTGCGCACCTCGCCGCTCGAGTCGGGCCTCGCTTGGACGGTCGACCTCGAGAGCCCGCGCGACTTCGTCGGCAGGGCGGCGCTCGTCGCAAGACCGCCGGTGCGCCAGCTCGTCGGCCTGCTGCTGATCGACGCCGGCGGCGTGCTGCGCGCACACCAGCCCGTGCGCACGGCGCACGGCGCGGGCGACATCACCAGCGGCACGTTCGGCCCGACGATCTCGCGCTCGATAGCGCTCGCACGCGTGCCCGTCGGCGTCGCCACTGGCGACGTCGTCGAGGTCGAGGTCCGCGACAAGCGATTGCGAGCGCGAGTCGTGAAGCCGCCGTTCGTGCGCAACGGCGCCGTCCGCGTGAGCATCGACTGAATCGATGGCGCCCGTCGCGATCCGCCCGCTCGCGCCGTCCGACCTGGACGCGTACCGGACGCTGCGCCTGCGCGGACTCGCCGATCATCCGGAGGCGTTCACGTCGAGCGCCGTCGAGGAGGCGGGGAAGCCGGCCGACACGCTGGCGCGGCGCCTCGCTTCCGATCCCGCGCGCCCGCACGACGCGGTGTTCGGCGCGTTCGACGACGGCACGCTCGTCGGCCTGTGCGGCATCGAGGTCGACATGCGAGAGAAGACCCGCCACAAGGGCCACGTGTTCGGCATGTTCGTGCCGGCCGAGCGCGCCGGCAGGCGCGTCGCCGGCGCACTGGTCGAACGCGTGATCGAGCATGCGGCCGCCGCCGGCCTTCGGCAGCTCGTGCTCACCGTCACCGCCGGCAACGCGCCGGCGCGCCGCGTCTACGAGCGCGCGGGATTCGGCGTGTGCGGCCGCGAGCCGCAGGCGGTGCGCATCGGCGACCGCGCGTACGACAAGCTCGCGATGATCCTGTTCCTGCCCGCGGCGCGCGCGCCGCGCGGCTGATTCCCACCCACGTCCGGAGACGCGATGAACATTCCCGCCCACCTGCGCTACACCTCGAGTCACGAATGGCTGCGCCGCGAGTCCGACGGCACGGTCACCGTCGGCATCACCGACCACGCGCAGGGCGCGCTGGGCG
>CALDKM010000183.1:0-3382 GCA_937898875.1 uncultured Pseudomonadota bacterium
TGCTACCTCACGACCGTCTCCGACGACCTCGACGGCATCTACGAGGCGATCAAGGAGAACGCGCTGCTGTCGAAGTTCGCGGGCGGCCTGGGCAACGACTGGACGAACGTGCGCGCCATGGGCTCGCACATCAAGGGCACGAACGGCAGGAGCCAGGGCGTCGTGCCGTTCCTCAAGGTCGTCAACGACACGGCCGTCGCGGTCAACCAGGGCGGCAAGCGCAAGGGCGCCGTCTGCACCTACCTCGAGAGCTGGCACCTGGACGTCGAGGAGTTCCTGGAGCTCCGCAAGAACACCGGCGACGACCGCCGCCGCACGCACGACATGAACACGGCGAACTGGATCCCCGACCTGTTCATGAAGCGCGTGATGGAAGGGGGCGACTGGACGCTGTTCTCGCCCTCCGACGTTCCCGACCTGCACGACAAGTTCGGCCACGAGTTCGAGGAGGCGTACAGGCGCTACGAGGACAGGGCCGCGCGCGGCGAATTGAAGCTCCACAAGAAGCTCCCGGCGGTCCAGCTCTGGCGCAAGATGCTTTCGATGCTGTTCGAGACCGGGCATCCGTGGATCACGTTCAAGGACGCCTGCAACGTGCGCTCGCCGCAGCAGCACGTCGGCACCGTCCACAGCTCGAACCTCTGCACCGAGATCACGCTCAACACGAGCGAGACCGAGATCGCCGTCTGCAACCTGGGCTCGGTCAACATGCTCGCGCACATGGTCAAGACGAACGACGGCTGGACGCTCGACCAGGCGAAGCTCAAGCGCACCATCGCGACCGCGATGCGGATGCTCGACAACGTGATCGACATCAACTACTACGCGGTCGCGAAGGCGCGCAACTCGAACCTCAAGCACCGGCCGGTGGGCCTGGGCATCATGGGCTTCCAGGACTGCCTGCACCTGATGCGCGTGCCCTACGCGTCGCAGGACGCGCTCCGGTTCGCCGACGCGTCGATGGAGGCGGTTTGCTACCACGCGTACTGGGCGTCGACCGAGCTCGCCGCCGAGCGCGGCCGCTACAGCTCGTACAAGGGCAGCCTGTGGGACCGCGGCATCCTGCCGCAGGACTCGTTGAAGCTGCTGCGCGAGGAGCGCGGCGGCTACGTCGAGATCGACGAGTCGTCGTCGATGGACTGGAACGCGCTGCGCGCCCGCATCGGGGAGCACGGGATGCGCAACTCGAACTGCGTGGCGATCGCGCCGACCGCGACGATCTCCAACATCATCGGCGTCGCCGCGTCGATCGAGCCCGAGTACCAGAACATCTACGTCAAGTCGAACCTCTCGGGCGAGTTCACCGTCGTCAACGAGCAGCTGGTGCGCGACCTGAAGGCGCTCGACCTGTGGGACGACGTGATGGTGGCCGACCTCAAGTACTTCGACGGCTCGCTCGCGAAGATCGACCGCGTGCCCGCGGAGATGCGCACGCTCTACGCGACCGCCTTCGAGGTCGACTCGACCTGGATCGTGGAAGCCGGCGCGCGCCGCCAGAAGTGGATCGACCAGGCGCAGAGCCTCAACATCTACATGGCGGGCGCCTCGGGCAAGAAGCTCGACGAGACCTACAAGCTCGCGTGGGTGCGCGGTCTCAAGACGACCTACTACCTGCGCACGCTCGCGGCGACCTCGGCCGAGAAGTCGACCGGCCGCGGAGGCGAGCTCAACGCGGTGTCGGCGTCTGGCGGCATGGGGGCATCGGCCGCGCAGGCGTCGTCGTCGATCCGGTCGAGCGCGCAGTCGAAGCAGCCGGTGGCCGAGATCGACGCGCCGAAGTTCTGCGCGATCGACGATCCCACCTGCGAGGCCTGCCAATGAGACGACACCGGGGTCGGATTCAGATCTGACCCCATGGAGCGAAGCCGCACCGAGCATGACGGACGAACTGGGCGCGAACCCGGACAGGAGTCGAGGTGACGCAACGCGCGCAACAGACGGCCGGTCGTAAGGGCCCCGACGGCGGCCACGCCGCGGGGACCCGCGTTGCAGAACGGAGGGCGACCTCCGTGCGTTCGTCAACTTCGCGAAAGGAGTCCCCCTTGGCACGCTACGAACACGTGCAGCGGCAGGTTGTCGAGGCACGCTATCTTGGCGATTACAAGGTGTACCTGGAGTTCAACGACGGGCGCAAAGGCGTCGTCGACCTCTCCGACGAGCTGTACGGAGAGGAGATGACGCCGCTGCGCGATCGCGGCAGGTTCTCGCAGGTGTATCTGGACAAGGGTCTGGCCACGCTGGCCTGGCTCGACGGCCAGGATTTCGCACCCGAGTTCCTGTACGAGCGACTGAAGGCGATGCACTGACGATCGCCTGGCCCGATCCCGCCTCCCCCCTCACCCGGGGAGGCGGGTGGGTGAATGGCGTCAGATCCCGATTTCGACGCGCAGACGCTGCATCCGCCGGACTGCTTCACCGAAATCGGGGTCTGACCCCATTTACCGACGCTGGCGCACACGAACCAACCTCGGGAACTGCCCCGATTCACCGACACCGACGCACCCGAATCACCGACCGACCGCTCCCTCCGGAGACCCATCGACATGCAAACCCTCTCCTTCGACGACGACCTGCCCTCCCCGACCGTCCCGCAGCTCGCGCCGCGCACCGCCGAGACGATCCGGGCGCAGGTCGCGGGCGGCATCCTCGCGCGCGGCGAGCCGGTGCAGGACTTCGACGTCGAGCAGCAGGTGTCGCACGGCAGCACGCAGCGCGTGCGCGTCGAGGACAAGCGCGTCATCAACGGCTCGGCCGACGTCAACCAGCTCGTGCCGTTCAAGTACCGCTGGGCCTGGGAGAAGTACCTCGCCGGCTGCGCGAACCACTGGATGCCGCAAGAGATCAACATGCAGCGCGACATCGAGCTGTGGAAGAACCCGGGCGGGCTGACCGACGACGAGCGCCTCGTCGTCAAGCGCAACCTCGGATTCTTCGTCACCGCCGACAGCCTCGCCGCGAACAACATCGTGCTGGGCACCTACCGCCACATCACGGCGCCCGAGTGCCGGCAATACCTGCTGCGCCAGGCGTTCGAGGAGGCGATCCACACGCACGCCTACCAGTACATCGTCGAGAGCCTCGGCCTCGACGAGGGCGAGATCTTCAACGCCTACCACGAGATCGCGTCGATCCGCGACAAGGACGAGTTCCTGATCCCGTTCATCGAGACCCTGACCAACCCGTCGTTCAGGACCGGCACGCCCGAGGCCGACCAGAAGCTGCTCAAGAGCCTGATCGTCTTCGCCTGCATCATGGAGGGGCTGTTCTTCTACGTCGGCTTCGTGCAGATCCTGGCGATGGGCCGCCAGAACAAGATGACCGGCAGCTCCGAGCAGTACCAGTACATCCTGCGCGACGAGTCGATGCACTGCAACTTCGGCAT
>CALDKM010000184.1:0-35312 GCA_937898875.1 uncultured Pseudomonadota bacterium
CGCCTGCGCCTGCCGCCGACGGACAGGGTCGGCCCCCTCGACCGGCATCGCCATCCAGTCCGCTGAAAAGCGGAGCGCGCAGATCTCGGCATTGAATCTCGGTGCCGACTTGAACAGACTGCGATAAGGACCCATGTCGACCGGCTTCGTGTGCGAGGCGAACACCTGGGTAGGAACCCACGCCGGGCCGCAGAGCTCGCGCATGAAGTTGAAGGCCGCCGCAAGCACCGCTTCGTTGTACTGGTCGGTGCCCGACGCGCCCGGGCGGTACATCGCGTAGCCGAGGTCCACCAGCCCGCCCCGCTCGATCAGGAACGCGAGTCCTCCCTCGCTGTTCAAGTGCTGGTAGACGGTAAGCGTCTGAAGCGCCTCGCCGACGGTCGGCGAATGGCGCACGAGTTCGCCCAGAAGGCCCAGGTCGGGGAGATGCCACATCCGGCCGGCGAGCAGGCCGAAGTGCGGGCATTGCGTCGCGGCCGCCCCGTCCTGCAGGAGCCTGCATAGCCCGGCGTAGGAGATCCTGCCGTCGGGCGAATCCAGCGCCTCGGGGGCCAACCCCGCGGCCTGGAGCAATGTCGCCGGGTCCGCGCCGAGCTCGCGGATCAGCGCCGGCAGTCGCGAGAATCCGCCGATGCGCTGGGTCGGGTTCGCGTTGGTCGCGGGTCGGTATCTCGCCGCCTGGAGGGATCGCGACGGCCCCCGCCCGCCCTCGTCGATTGACGCATCCTGCGATTCGGCCATCGAAAGGCGAGCACACCGAAGAGTGTCGAGAATGGAGGATTCTACTCCGGCCACCGCCCATCGAGCCCTGCCCGTGGATCGCTTCCGGTTCGAACGCTGTCGAGAAGTGTCAGGACGCGCCGTCCGCAGACGTGGACGATCGTCGGGAGTGTCCGCCACCGTGCGCAATGATCGCCCGGGGACGAGACATCCGTCGCGAAGCCGAGCGGGCTGCGGCGATCGTCATTGCCTTCATGGAGCGTGAGTCCGCAGTGGTGACCGAGCTCGTCAAGGTCGCGCGGCTGAAGGAGGTCGTCCCCGGCAAGGGAACGGCGGTCATGATCGCGGACGACGCGGTCGCCCTGTTCAACGTGTGCGGGCACCTGTTCGCGATCGACGGCGCCTGCGTGCGCTGCGGCGCGTCGCTCGCGTCCGGTTCCCTGCACGACACGGACCTCGCCTGTCCCGGGTGCGGTTGGCATTACGACATCGGGACCGGCTGTGTCTGCGGACTGCCGGCGCTGCGGATCGACACGTTCGAGGTGTCGGTCGTCGATTCGGACGTCCTGCTGTCGATCGAGTCTCGCCCTGCTGCGTGAGCGTGCCGCCGCGGGTTCGCAGAAACGCCCGGGTCGCCCGTCGACACGCGAGCCGATGCATGACAGGCTGCGCGCATGATCCAGGGCGGATGTGCACGAAATGACTGATTCGCTATCCACGCCCACGGTCGCCCCGGAGCCCGTCCGCGGCTGGCGCGCGGTCTTTCCGCCGGCCCAATGGCTGCCGGGCTACCAGGCCGCATGGCTCCGGAACGACGCTGCCGCAGGCATCACGCTCGCCGCCTACGCGATCCCCGTGTCGCTCGCCTACGCGACGCTCGCGGGCCTGCCGCCGCAGCACGGCATCTACTGCTATCTGGTCGCGGGCATCGCCTACGCGCTGTTCGGATCGTCGCGGCAACTCGCCATCGGCCCGACCTCGGCGATCTCGATGCTGGTCGGCACGACGGTCGCCGGCATGGCCGCGGGCGACCCGGGCCGCTGGGTCCAGATCGCCGCGCTGGTGGCGCTGATCTTCGGCGCGCTGAGCTTCGTCGCCTGGGCGCTCAAGCTCTCGTCGCTGGTCAACTTCATCAGCGAGACCGTCCTGCTGGGCTTCAAGGCGGGCGCCGCGTTCACGATAGCGATGACCCAGCTGCCCAAGCTCTTCGGCGTGAAAGGGGGCGGCGAGCACTTCTTCGAGCGGGTGTGGACGCTCGGGGGTCAGTTGCCGGAGACCAACCTCGTCGTGCTCGGATTCGGCCTCGTCGCGATCGCGCTGCTGGTCGCGGGCGAGAAGCTCGTTCCGTCGCGGCCGGTCGCGCTCTTCGTCGTCGTCGCGTCGATCCTCGCGCTGACGTTCACCCCGCTTTCGGCGTACGCATTCAAGACGGTCGGCTTGCTGCCCGCCGGGTTGCCGGAGTTCGGACTGCCGGCGCTGAAGCCCCGCGATGTCGACGGCGTGATTCCGCTGGCGCTCGCCTGCTTCCTGCTCGCCTACATCGAAGGCGTTTCCGCGGCGCGCGCCCTCGCGCAGAAGAACGGCTACGAGATCGACGCGCGCCAGGAGCTCTTCGCGCTGGGAGCAGCCAATGTCGCGGCGTCGCTGGGTCAGGGCTATCCGGTCGCCGGAGGCCTTTCGCAGTCGACGGTCAACGACAACGCCGGCGCGAAGACGCCCCTCGCGCTGGTCTTCGCGTCGGTGACGATCGCGCTGTGCCTGCTGTTCCTTACCGGCCTCCTGAAGAACCTTCCGGACGTGGTGCTGGCGGCCATCGTGCTCGTCGCCGTCAAGGGGCTGGTCAACGTCGCCGAGCTGCGCCGCATCTGGACGCTGAGCCGGACGGAGTTCGCGATCGCGATGGTCGCATTCGCCGGCGTGCTGCTGCTCGGCATCCTGAAGGGGGTCCTGCTCGCGGCAGTCGTCTCGATGCTGCTCCTGATCCGACGCGCCGCGCATCCGCACGTGGCGCGGCTGGGACGCATTCCCGGCACGAGCCGCTATTCGGACCTCGATCACCATCCGGACAACGATCGCCTGCCGGGCGTGCTGATCCTGCGCGTCGAGGCGGGGCTGTTCTACTTCAACGCGGGCCACGTGCGCGACGAGGTTCGCCGCCTGCTCGCGGCGTCGGGCGACGGCCTCAGGCTGGTCGTGTGGGACCTTTCGACGTCCCCCAACGTCGACATCGCCGGCGTCCGGCTCATCCGCGACGTCCTGCGGGAAGTCACCGCCCGCGGCGCGACGCTGCGGGTGGTCGACGCGCATTCGGCCGCGCGCGACCTGATCCGCAGGGAGGTCGGCACGAGCGTCGGCGAGGTCAGCCGGCGCATCTCGATCGACGATGCGCTGGCCGAGGGGCGATAGGCTCGCGGGATACCCCCGAAGCGCGCTCCGGGCGCCGCCCCCCCCCAAGGGGAGGGGGCGCGCGGGTCAGGCCGTTTCCGGAATGAACTTGAACGGGTAGTTCGACTCCTTGTAGCTGCCCTGCTTCTGGCGCTTCGGCAGCTTGATCTTCTCGCGCGGCGCCTCCTTGTAGGGGATCCGCCCGAGGATGTGCCTGATGATGTTGAGACGCGCGCGCTTCTTGTCGTCGGAGCGCACCGCATACCAGGGCGCCCACGACGAGTCGGTCGCCTGGAACATGTCGTCGCGGGCGCGCCCGTAGTCGTACCAGCGGCTGTACGACTTCAGGTCCATCGGCGAGAGCTTCCAGATCTTGCGCCCGTCGTGGATGCGCTGCTCGAGCCGCCTGGTCTGCTCGTCCATGCTCACCTCGAGCCAGTACTTGAGCAGAATGATCCCCGATTCGACGAACGCCTTCTCGACCAACGGCACCGCGTTGAGGAAGCGCTTCACCTGATCGTCGGTGGCGAACCCCATCACGCGCTCGACGCCGGCCCGGTTGTACCAGCTGCGGTCGAAGATCACGATCTCGCCGGCGGCCGGCATGTGCGAGAGGTAGCGCTGCAGGTACATCTGCGACTTCTCGCGCTCGGTCGGCGCCGGAAGCGCGACGACGCGGAACACGCGCGGGCTGACGCGCTCGGTGAGCGCCTTGATCGTCCCTCCCTTGCCGGCGCCGTCGCGACCCTCGAACACGATGCACACCTTGAGGCCGGCGTGCTTCACCCATTCCTGCAGCTTCACGAGCTCGACGTGCAGGTCGCGCAGCGCCTTCTCGTAGTCCTTGCCGGAAAGCTTCTCCGCCTTCGCGGCAACGGGCTTGACGCCCTTGCGGGTCGCACGCGCCGGCACCACCGCCCCGGTCGACTTCGCCCGCTTCGCGGGTTTGTCCTCGCCTTTCCCTGCCTTGTCACCCTTCGCCATGTCCAGCCTTCCTGCGGTTGTCACCGCCCAGTCAAGTCCGCGCCGATGGCGCGAATCCGTATCGGAGCATTCTAGTCTTCGGCGTTCGCTGCCGCCCAGGTCCGGCGCAACGCCGCAGCGACACCCGGGGCAGGTTCACGTCGCCCGTGATCCCTGAGACTCGCCGGGCGCGCGTTCCTGCACTTTCGCATCCTCGACGTCGCTCGCGTAGGTTCGCGCGGCAAAGACGAAAACCGCGGCGGCGAGCACGCAGAACAGCGGAACCACCGACAGCGCGAACGGCAGGCCGTAGCGATCCGAGAGCACGCCGGCGACGAGCGGCCCGGCGGCGAGGCCGGCCAGGTTCTGCGCGAGCGCGAGCACGGACGACGCCGTCGCGCGCAGCGACGGATGGACGACGTCCATGACGACGGCCGCCACCGGGCCCAGGGTTCCGGTCATCGCGATCGCGCCGGCCACGATCAGCGCGAGCTGCGCGGGCCCGGGATCGAGCACCGCGAACGCCGTCCCCATCAGCACCGCGGTCGTCATGCTCGCCACCGCGCTGACCTGCAAGCGTGCGCGCGGCCAGGCCCGCGAGAAGCGGTCCGCGGCGACGCTCCAGAACAGCGCACCGATTCCGCCCAGCAACACGATGATCCCTGTCCTCACCCCTGCATGGTCCGGCGCAAGGCCATAGTGGCGATGGAAGTAGCTCGGCAGCCAGGTGAAGACCGACGAAACCAGCGCGAGCTGCAACGCCCCCCCGACGCACGCGAGGAGCAGCGTCCTGGGCCTGAGCAACGCATCGGCGACGGCCCGCGCACCGATCCAGGTTCCTCGGCCGTCGCGGCGCGCGTCCGGCAGCACGCCTAGCTCGTCCTCGCGTACGACGAGGATGAATGTCGCGGCAAGGAGCAGCCCCGGCAGCCCGGCCACCCCGAATCCTGCCTGCCATCCCCAGCGGTCCGCGATGAGCCCGCCCAGCATCATGCCCAGGACCGATCCGAGCAGGCTCGCGGCGAAGAACGCGCCCAGCACCCCGGTGCGGATGCGCGCGGGAAACCGGCTCGCGAGCAACGCGGCACCGACCGGGCCGTAGGCCGCCTCTCCCACGCCGACCACGGCGCGCGCCGCGAGCAGCTGTTCGTAGCTGACGGCGAACACGCATGCGATCGTCGCGCCGCTCCAGACGATCGCCATCAGGAAGACGCTCTTGACCCGGCTCCAGCGGTCGGCCAGCAGCGACAGCGGGACCGTGCCGATCGCGACGGTGACCGCGACGACCGACACGAGGGCGCCCAGCTGGCCGTCCGAGAGCTTCCACTCCGCCTTCAGGTGCGGCAGCATCGAGACGACGATGTTGCGGTCGACGAAGTCGACGACCATCAGCGCCCAGACGATCGCGAAGACCGGCCATGCACGGCGCGTCGAATCGAGGCTGCGCGGGGCGGAACCTGCGTTCGTGTCCTGGTGCGACCTGGGCATCGGCGGAGAGGCCCGGGGCAAAGGCCCGCGGCGAGGGCACCGTTGCGCTCCCCGAACCCCTGGTAGCCGGCATTATGCTGAAAACGGCGGGCGTGGCAATTCGACGGCTCATGCGCGTGATCGCAGCGCACGGGCCGGCACGCCCCTCCCGACATCCACCGGGCGCCGGAGGGCGCATCGGCGACGCGCGCCCCGCGCCGACGCTAGCGCCAGCCATTGCCGACCGTGATGTAGAACGCCCGGTCGACCGTGCTCTTGGCGAAGTCCATGCCCGCGTACAGGCCCAGGCGCCGCGCGAGCAGATAGCGGAATCCCAGCCCGCCGCTGATCGGCCTGTCCGCGTCCTCGAACGAGATCCGGTCGCCCCACGCGCGGCCCGTTCCGAGGAAGCCGACGACCGCCCAGCGCTCGTCGAGGTTGTAGCGCGCCTCGGCCTCGAGCACCGCGATGTTGGCATCCTGGTAGCGGGCCGCGGGAATCCCGCGCATGTCGATGAACGGCAGCATGTAGAAGGGAACGTCGCCGCGCGCGAGCCGGCCGTCGACGCGCAGGCCCAGGATCCAGTCGCGCGACAGCTGCCGGTAGTCGAAGACGTGGCCGCGGTAGGCCTGGAACGTGTTGCCGCTGCCGATCTCCGGGCTGTAGAACGTCGCCTCCAGCGCGCCGATCCATCCCCGGTTCGGCGTGAAGATGTTGTCGCGCGAGTCGTGCTCGATCGCCACACCCGCGCCCGAGCTGCGCTTCGCCGTCTGACGGGGCGAGAGGCCGATGTCGCCGGCGGCCACATCCAGGTTCGCCGAAAGGTCGAGATAGATCCAGCGGATCCCGGCATAGGTGTCGCTGTCGCCGAGCCGCACCATACCCTGCTGGAACGAGCCGAATCCGGAGAGCTTGTAGCCAACCTTGTCGATCGACCCCGGCAGCTGCCCGCCGATGCCGTAGAAATCGAGATGGATCGAGACGTCGGCCACACCGCCGCGGTACAGGTAGCGGCCGTCGCGAAACGTCCACTGCCCGCCCACCGCGGCGCCCTTGGTGCCGTTCTCGGTGGCGAGCGCGCCGACGGCGAAGATGTCGGGCGGCGCGCGGCGCCCGGACTCCTTCGAGCGTTCCGCGGTATCGCGCAACGACTCGCGGAAGAACGCGAGCGCGACGCCGCCGCCATAGCCGACCGCGGGCTCCGTGACGATGATCGGAACCGGCAGGAACCCCTTGTGGTCGAGCAGCCACTCCGACAGGTCGAGCTTGCCGTCTTCCGGATCGACGAACCGCGCGGGCAGGCCTTGCCCGATCGCGTGGATCGCGAAGGACGCGAGCACCGCAGCCAGGAGCAGTCGCATCGCGGCAACGCGCGGGACCCCGCGGAGCGTCGAAAGCCGCACCGATCTGCACTGGCGCGGCCGAACCCGTGCTCGTTCGCTGGAGGTCGGGAGTTGCTGCATCAGCGGCGCAGGGCGAAAGGTCGGAGTGCTGCGTTGCGAACCCTACCTGCCGGGTGCGTCGTCCCGCAATGCCGGACGAAACAGTCGTTGACCGGCCGCAACGAGCCGCGCGACAGAGTCTCCCCTGTCGAGAAATGCGAGGACACCGCCGGCAACGACCGCCGAGGATCCCTCGATGAATCGACGTCGGCCGGTGAAGGCCGCCGCGACCCGCGGTTGGCCGCCGGAACCTGCGGTGCGCCTATCCGGGTGCCCGGTCGAGCAGCGATTCGATCCGATCGGAGCGCATCACGGCGTCGCCGAACCCGTGAAAGTCGTCCAGGTCACGAGGCGGATCGGCCAGCCCCGCGACGTCCGCGCTGCCCGCGCGCGGCGCCCACACGTCGTGTGTGCCGAGCAGGTAGACGCCGTACGCCGCCCGCATGCCGCGCGCATCGCGGCTCAACTCCTGCTGAATCGAGTACGCGGCGAGGGCGGCGTTCGAGACGATCGACGCCTCGATGAGAGCATCGCGATACCCCGCACGCTGCGTCACTCCGGATCCCCGGATCGCCGCCATCCGCCTTGCGGCGGAGTGCACGACGACGAGGAGGCGGTCGAGGAGGCCGCGCGTGACGTGCTTCGACGCAATCGTCAGGTATTCCCCCGGGTCGAGGAAGATGTCGACTGCCGCAGTGACGGCGCCGCACCCGCTGTGGCCGAGAACGACGACGAGCTTCAGACTGTCCCCCAGGTGGTCGACCGCGTACTTGAGACTGCCGAGCGCATCGTCGCCCAGCGCGTTGCCCGCGACGCGCACGACGAAGAGGTCGTTCGGTCCCTCGCTGAAGATGAGCTCGATCGGAACACGCGCATCCGCGCACCCGAGCACCGCCGCGTAGGGCCGCTGCGCCGGGGCGATGCCCGCCGAGAGCAGCCCGAGATCGCGCGGGTCCACCTCGACGACGCGCCTCGCCGTCGCGCCCTCCTCTCCGACGTTCTCGAGCAGCGATGCGAACGCCCGGCTCCCGTCGTCGAGCCGGCATCGCGCCTCGCCGGCGTCGGCGGGGCGCGGACGAATCACCGCGTCGCCCGATCCGTAGCGGTAGACGATCTCGACGTTCTTCATGTGCGGCCCCTGTGCATGGTCAGGTGGAATCGCGTCGGCGCCAGCCCGGTTCGACCCGGGGCGCAATCGGCATCGCGCAGGCATCCACCGTCGCGCCCCTAGTCTCGACGAACGTCTATCCGCCCAGCGCCATCACCACCACGATCAGCACCGCGCCGAGCAGCATCGTGGCAAGCCCGGTCAACGCCGGTCGTGGGTGCGATGCGTACCGACCGAGCAGGAACCCGGCCAGGAACAGCATCCCCAGCGTGACGATGCGCGAATTCCGCATCCCGATCGCCATGTCCTCGGTCAGCATGAACGGCACGACCACGGGGAGCGTGCCCATGACCACGAGCAGGAAGACGCCGATTGCCGCCAGGAAATCCCTGCCGCGCAGCGTCGCGCCGTTCGCAGGAGGGAGCGCGAGCAATCGGCGCCGCATCCCCTCGAGCTCGTCCGGTCCCGTGACCGCCGCCACGTGCTCCGGCAGCGATTCGGCGAGCACGCGACGCCCTTCGGCGGCGTCCATGCTCCTCGCCTGCGCCACCAGCGCGCGGTTGCGCGAGCGCTCGGTCAGCGTGTTCAGCAAGTACATGACCGCGTCGACGAGCCCCCACGCGAGGTTGCATCCCAGCGCGGCGACGAGCACCGTGCGCACCTCGCCGCGGTCCGCGGTCGCGATCGACAGGGAGCCGATGATCGTGACGGCCATGATGAGCCCGAACAGGACTTCGGAGATCCTCTGGATCGGATCCAGCAACCGACCGCGGTCGCCCTCCGAGCTCTCCTTCATCGTTCCATCCTCCACTTGAAGCGGCCCCGAATCACCGTCAGACTCGCCTGGGCGCACCGCCGGGAACCCCCCTGGTCGACGATGCCCGCGTGCTGGAAAGTATGACGCAAACCCGAGCCACCGAGCGCTCTTCCGCGGGCCCGTTTCCTTCGGAAGGGCAGCGATGACGCTGGGCGGAACCGTTCCCGAAGCGCTGATGACGGCGGTCGCCACGGCGACCGTCTTCTCGGTGATGCTGGCCATTGGCCTCGGCATCGTGCCGCGCGAGTTCCGCTGGGTGTGGCAGCATCGCGGTCTCGTCGCGAAGGGCCTGTTCTCGGTGCTGATCGCCGTCCCGGCGCTGGCGCTGGTCGTGGCCACCGCGTTCGACCTGTCCCGCCCGGTGGAGATCGGGATCGTGCTGATGGCGATCTCCCCCGGCGCGCCGGTGGCGTTGCGCCGGTCGATCGGCGCGGGTGGCCATCGCTCGTTCGCCCCCGCACTTCAGATCTTCGTGGCGATGCTGGCGGTCGTGTCGATGCCGCTGTCGATCGCGTTGCTCAACGTGGTGTACGCGGGGCACGCGACCATCGACCCTGGTCGTCTCGCGCGCCAGGTGTTCACCGCGCAGCTGCTCCCGCTCGGACTCGGCATCCTGATCCGCTACGCGTGGCCGGCGGTCGCCGCGTGGCTCGAGCCGAAGCTCGTGCGGATCGCCACCGCCTTGCTGCTGCTTCTGGCGGTCCTCGCGGTGATCGACACCTGGCAGGTCGTGGTGAACGCCGGGCCCCGGATCGCGCTCGCGATCGCGACGCTCACGGCTCTCGCCGTGACCGTCGGGCACCTGCTGGGAGGTCCCGATCCGGCGACACGCACCGCGGTCGCGATCTCCAGCGCGGCACGCAATCCCGGGCTCGCGTTGCTCGTTTCCACGCTGAACGCCGCGCCCCCCGAGGTCACGGCGACGATCCTTGCCTACCTGATCGTGTCCGCGTTGACCCTGATCCCCTACGTGGCCTGGCGGCGCCGCGGCGCGCCACGCCCCGTCGAGGGCCAGTGAGCGCCGAAACCGACGACTTGGGAGGCAACGATGATCGATGCACACCGCTATGCCGTCCGGGAAACGCTGCGCGACGGCACGCCGATGACGATCCGCGCCGCACGTCCCGACGATCGCCAGCTCATCGCCAGGGCGTTCAGCGGGCTCGACCGCGAGTCCGTGTACACGCGCTTCTTCGCGTACAAGGACGAGCTCGGCCCGGCCGATTTCGCCCGCCTCGACGCGATGGACTTCGTCCGGCACGCGATGCTCGTAGCGACGATCGGCCCGCCCGATGACGAGACCGTGATCGCCGGCGGGAGCTATTCGTCGCACGTCGCGGACGACGGAACCCGGAGCGCCGAGCTCGCGTTCCTCGTCGAGGAGGACTACCGGGGCAACGGCCTCGCGGGCCGCTTTCTCGCTCACCTGGCCGCGATCGCGCGCGAAAGGGGGATCTCGCGATTCGAGGCGGACGTGCTGCCGGAGAACAAGGCGATGCTCGCCGTGTTCGCACGATCCGGCCTTCCGATGCACAAGGCGCGCGACGGCGGTGTCCTGCACGTCACGCTCGACCTGTGAATGCGGCCGCGTGCAGGACGATGGCCTAAGGGCCGCCGTCCTCGTTGCCAAGGCCGTGTCATCCCATGCGCGGAGCGTCGGCCGGCCGGCGGCGATTCGCGGTCAGGTGATCGTCGTCGAGCAGGCGAGCTTGCGGCCCTTCCAGAACATGCCGTCGAGCCGGATCCTGAGCTTCCCGAGCGAGTCGAACTTCTTGTTCGTGAACGTCATCAGGACGGCCGGACGCGAGCCGTCGCCGTCCATGCGCTTGATCTCCGAGCACTCGAGATCCGGCGCGTACTTCCTGACCAGCTCCTTGACCTCGTCGTCGGTCGTGCCCGGTTCGAGATTTGCGAGCCACAATCGTTCCATCGTCGTCTTCCTTTCCTGCCTGATCCCGCGCCGGCCGGCCCGTCCGAGGGGCGCGGTGCCCTCCCGGGGGACTCGCGCAGCGAGCTGCGGGGATGTCATCCAGTGCGTATCGAGTCCTAGGCCATGATGTTGACGCCGCCGTCGACATAGACCGTACCGCCCGAGATGCGCCGCGCGAACGGCGTCGCGAGGTAGGCGCAGGCGAACCCGACGTCCATGATGTCGACAAGCTCGCCGATCGGCGCACGCTGCGCGGCCTCGACCAGCAGCAGGTCGAAGTCCTTGAGCCCCGAGGCGGCACGCGTCTTGAGGGGCCCCGGCGAGATCGCGTGCACGCGGATACCCTTGCCGCCGAGCTCGTAGGCGAGGTAGCGGCAGCTTGCCTCGAGCGCCGCCTTGACCGGGCCCATCACGCTGTAGGTCGGGACGACCTTGCTCGCGCCATGGTAGCTCATCGCGAACATCGTGCCGCCGTCCGTCATCAGCGGCGCGGCGAGCTTCGCCATCCGCACGAACGAGTGGCAGGAGACGTCCATCGCCTTCGCGAACCCTTCGGCCGAGCAGTTGAGAAGTCCTCCCTGCAGATCCTCCTTCGGCGCGAACGCGATCGAGTGAACGAGGATGTCGAGCTTGCCCCACCTGGCCGCGACCTCGTCGAACACGCGCTCGAGGGCGCCCGGGACGGCGACGTCGAGGGGCAGGAACATCGCCGCCTCGAGCTCGCGCGCCAGCGGCTCGACGTGGGGCTTCGCCCGGTCGTTGAGATACGTGATCGCGAGGTCGGCGCCGAGCTCGCGGAACGCCTTCGCGCAGCCGTAGGCGATCGAGCTGTCGTTCGCGACGCCGATCACGAGTGCCTTCTTGCCCTTGAGGACCGGGCGGGGGATGTCGATGGTCATGGTTGGTCAGTTGTCGGATTCGATGGCGAGCGAGACACGCGGGCCGCGGGGCATGCGCTCATCCGCTTCTCGCTATGCCGATGCCCGGCGCGACAGCCCGGCCTCCCGTCGCGCTTGCGCGACCAGCGCCGCGACCCCGCACGACGCCAGCCGCGTCATGACCGAATCCGCGCGGCTCGTCAGGATGATCGGCACCCGTGCGCCGAGCACGATGCCTGCGGCATCGGCACCGGCGAGGAACGACAGGCTCTTGGCGAGCATGTTGCCCGCCTCGAGATCGGGCACGACGAGCACGTTCGCCCGGCCGGCGACCGGCGAGTCGATCCTCTTGATCCTGACCGACTCGAGGTCTATCGCGTTGTCGAGCGCAAGCGGCCCGTCGACGATCGCGCCGGTGATCTGGCCCCTGTCGGCCATCTTGCAGAGCGCCGCCGCCTCGACCGTCGACTGCACCTTCGGGTTGACGGTCTCCATCGCCGACAATATCGCGACGCGGACCTCCGGAACGTGCATCGCGTGCGCGAGGTCGATCGCGTTCTGGATGATGTGGACCTTGTCCTCCATCGTCGGGGCGATGTTGATGGCGGCGTCGGTGACGATGAGCGTCTCGGCGTAGGACGGGACGTCCATCACGAAGCAGTGACTCACGCGCCGCGACGTGCGCAGGCCGGTGTCGCGCCTGACGACCGCCGCCATCAACTCGTCCGTGTGCAGGCTGCCCTTCATCAGCGCCTCCGCCTTGCCTTCGCGAACGAGCGCGACCGCCTTCTCCGCCGACGCCTCGCCGTGCTCCGCGTCGACGATCGGCAAGCCCGCGATGTCGATGCCGTGCTCCTTCGCGACCGCCTCGATGCGTGCGCGCGGGCCGACGAGAATCGGTGCGATCAGGCCCAGCCTCGCCGCGTCGACCGCGCCCCTGAGCGAGCTCTCGTCGCACGGGTGCGCGACAGCGGTCGGCGTGGGAGGCAGGCCCTTGCAGTGGTCGAGCAGGCGCTGGTACTTCTCGTGCTTGCGTTCCATCGCGTTACCCCTTACTGCCCGAGGCACGCTTGCGCGCAGCCGCCGGAGGCGACCTGCGCGCCGCGGGTTTCGCGCGCCGCGGCGCCGCTCCCCCCCCGAGGGACGCGCCGATGCGCTCGACGAACGCGAGCTCCTCGGCGGTGGGCTTCGCGCTGCGCACGCGCTCGTCGGCGAATAGGCGCCGGAGGAGGGTCACGAGCTTCTCGCGGTCCCGACGGTCCGCCAGGAGCTTCGGCAAGGTCTCCAGCGCCTTTTCCGGCTCGTAGCGGACGACGATCTCCTGCTCGCCACGCACCCGGCGCCACTGGTCGGACGGCATCGACGGCATGAAGTCCGCGTAATCGGCCACGAGCTCCCGCTTCCTGTGGAGCCAGGACAGCAGGAGCGGCTCGCCCTTGCGCGCGAGCAGGCAGGCGACGCGGGCGAGCGCTTCCGGATACCCGCCGTCCGCGATCGAGGCAAGCGCGTCCTGCACGAAAGGCAGCTCGCGCCCTTCGGCAACCGGCTCGACCGACTTCCGCGCAGCCTCGCTCCTGTCCGCGACGTAGAGCGAGAACACGTTGCCGTAGGTCTGGAAGAACGCGGCCTCGCTGGAGGCGTCGCGCATCGCGCGGTAGTACTCGAGCGACGCGCTGATCGCGGCCGACGCCGCCTTCTCCAGCTTCAACGCGGCATTGTCCTTGCCGACCGGCTCGCGCCTGGCCTTGGCGAGGCCGGCCGCGGCCCCGAGCCAGCCGAGCCACGGGTTCAGGTCGGACAGGATCCAGCGCTGGAAGCGCAGCGGGTGGAACTGGCGGCCGAGCTTCGCGGTGAACTCGTTCGACGTCGCCTGGACGAGCGGCTGCAGGAACAGCTCGTAGGCGCGCTGGTTGAAGTCGGAGATCGCCGCGACGGCCTCGAACGGCCTTTCGTCGTTGCGATCGAAGCGGTTCAGCCGGGCAGCCACGTCCTCGAGCCGGCGCTCGTGGAACTCCACTTCGTACGAGACCTTCCCGCCGGCGGCCTTCACCTCCCTGATCTCCATCGCGTAGAGGCCCGGCGGCAGCGTCTCGATCGACTGCAGCACCGAGACGATCTGCGCGTGCTCCTTCTTCGCGACCTTGCCGGACACGAAGATCCCGAGATGCCCGATGTCCCCGTGCAGCAGGCCGACGATCACCTGGCCGCGCGACTTGATCTCGTCGGTCGATCCGTAGACGTCCGCCACCCAGTTGAACGCCTGTTGCGGCGGCGTGATGTTGTCGCCCATCGACGCGAACAGCACGATCGGCGCCTTGATGTCGCGCAGGTCGAACGCCTTACCGCCCTTCGCCTGCGCACCGCCGCTCCACAGCTTGTTGCCGACGAACAGGTTGCGGGTGATCCACTCGATCTCCTCGCGGTTCATCAGGTAGAAGCCGCCCCACCAGCGTTCGAACTCGAGGAACCGGGGCGGCTCCGTGTCGACGTTCGCGTAGAGGTGGTAGTACTTGTCCCAGAACGTGTTCGCGGGGTGCAGGTTCTCGAAGTTCTCGACCAGGTACGCACCGTCGAAGACGCCGTCGCCCACGTCGGAGCTGTACGACGCGAGCCAGCTGCCGCCGAGCATCCCTCCGGCGTAGCGCATCGGGTTGTCCCCGGCTCCCTCGGTCCATGCGCCGCCCCAGTAGGACATCGGCGCGCCGTTGATCACGATCGGGCCGGTGTCGTCCGGATCGGCGGCGGCGAGCATCATCGCCGCCCAGCCGCCCTGGCAGTTTCCGACGATCGCGGGTTTCGCGCTGTCCGGATGGAGCTCGCGCACCTTCTTCACGAACACCTTCTCCGCCTCGCACACGTCGATCAGCGTCTGTCCGGGTTCGGGGTCGCGGAAGAAGATGACGAAATAGACCGGGTGGCCCGCGCGTATCGCGACGCCGACCTGCGAGTCGTCCTTGAAGCCGCCGATCCCCGGGCCGTGGCCTGCGCGCGGATCGATGATCACGTAGGGCCGCCGCCGGGGGTCGACCGTCACGCCTTCGGGCGGCACGATGCGCACGAGCGCATAGTTGACCGGACGGGCCAGCTGGCGGCCGTCGACGACCGTCTCGTAGGCGAAGTGCAGCACCGGCGGCATCCCCGCCTGCGTGTGCTCGACGAACGCATTGCCGCGCTCGCGCATCGTGTCCCAGAACAGGATCGATCGTTGCGCGGCGTCGACCGCATATCCGTACCAGTCGGTCCACAGGCTCGCCGCGGAGGCGGGATCGGCGAGCCACGCGCCGACGCCGCTTTCCCCATAGGCTTTCTTCAGCGCCTCGGCGAAGTTCTCCTGCGCGGTCTTCGCGCGTCTCTGGAAGAGCACCGAGACCTTCGTCGAGATCTCCTGGCTGCGTGCCAGCTGTCGTCCCACGTCCCGTCGTCCCATGTTCATCGCATTGCCTCGTTGCGGCCTGACCAGCCGAATATTGTCGCCTTCATCGCTTGCGCTGCGGTTGCGCCTCGTCAATCACCGTGAACACGGGAGCGGGTCCTGCATCGGGAGGCCCCGGACCGTCCCGCACCGAAACCGCGCAGCGCAAGCGGAACCGCGGCGTCCGGCCGACCGACGGCGAAATCGTGCAGGTGGGTGCGGATGTCGGGGAGACCGCCCGTCCGGGGTGCGGAATGCGAAGACTCCCTGCATGCCCACCCGCGCGAAGACTTTTCGCGCCGTGAGCGTATCCTCGGGCGCCGACGGAGCCGCGTCCTGTCATTTCTCGACAGGCGTGCCGTTCGCCGGCTTCCGGCGGGCGACGCGGCTTCCCTCTCGGGAAACGGTGAACCGAAGCAAGGGGCCCGATGGTATCGTCTGCCTCAAGGAGAAACTCGATGAACCGCCCCTGGCGCCTGATTCTCGCCCTGCTCGCCGCCGCGCTCGCCGGCGGCTGCGCGATCCCGGCCACGCAACTCGACGCGCAATGGGTGAACCCGCAGTTCGCCGGCCAGCGCGCCGTGCGCAGCCTGCTGGTGATGGGCGTCTCGCGCGACGCGACCACGCGTCGCCTCTACGAGGACCGGATGGTCGCGACGCTCGCCGGCACGGGCGTGCGCGCCGTGCAGTCGTACCTCACGCTGCCCGACGAGGGGCCGGTGCCCGAGGAACGCCTGCACCGCGTGGTCGACGCCGCGAACGTGTCGCACGTGCTCGTGACGCGGATCGTCAACGTCGTCCAGCAGGTGAACGTGACGCCGGGCATGGTCACCGGCCCGGGCTGGGGCCCGGGTCCCGTGTGGGGGCCGTCGAGCCCCTCGTGGGGACCCAGCTGGCGCGGCTTCCACGGCTACCACAGCGCGATGTGGGGACCGACGATGGTGTCGACACCCCCACGCATCACGACGTCGCAGAACGTGAACGCCGACACTCGCCTGTTCGACGCGCGCGACGCCGGCGTGCTGTGGGCCGCGTCGACGACGACGTCGCTCGGCACGACCTCCCAGACGGTTCCCCAGATCATCGACCAGTTCGTCGAGCTGATCGTCGGCACGCTCAAGCGCGACGGCATCCTCTGATCGTTCCCGAGGACCGCGCCGCGGACTAACCAAAGCGATCGGCGGCGAACGGCCGCGGATCGATGGCCGGGGTCTCCCCCGCAACCAGCGCCGCGACGATCTCGGCCGTGGCGGGCGCCCCGGTGAGGCCCACGTGGCCGTGGCCGAACGCGAAGTACGCGTTGCGCACCTTCGGCGATCGCCCGATGACCGGCTTCGAGTCCGGCAGCGACGGGCGGTGCCCCATCCATCGCTCGACGCCGCCGTGCGCGAGGCCCGGAAGCAGGCGCCGCGCTCCCCCGAGCAGCACGTCGGCGCGTCCGTAGTTCGGCTCGGCGGCGAGGCCGGCGAACTCGACGGCGCCTGCGATGCGCAGGCCTCCTTCCATCGGCGTCGCGAAATACTTGCCCTCGCCCGCGCACGTCGGGATGCGCGGCTGCACGGACGGCGACGCGAGCATCACGTGGTAGCCGCGCTCGGTCTCGAGCGGCACGCTCGTCCCGAGCTGCGAGGTCAGCGCGTTCGAGTGCGCGCCGGCCGCGACCACGATGCCATCGGCGTCGACGATCCCCTGATCCGTGACGATGCGCGCGATGCGCCCGTCCGAGAGTTCGAATCCGCCGACTTCGCCCTGCAGGAAGACCGCACCGCCGGCGCGCAGCCGCGCGGCCAGCGCCTGCGAGAGCCGGAGCGGATTGGGCGTGTGTCCCTGCTCGGGCAGGACCGCCAGGTGGGTGATCTCCGGCGAGAGCGCGGGATCGAACTCCCGGACCGCGCCGCCGGTGAGCACGTCGATCTTCACGCCTCGCGCGCGGCGGAGCTCGCGGCCCAGCGCGTCGCCGAGGAACGACGCTTCGCTGCGATAGGCGAACGCGTATCCCTCCTGCCGGATCAGCTCCTGCACCCCCGCCCATTCCGCGAGCGGCCGCCACTTCACGACGGTGCCGTCGAGAAGCGCGTGCAGCGCGTCGGCGATCGCGTTGACGCGCTCGAGCGTCGTGTTCCGACGGAAACGCCAGAGCCAGGGCGCGATCGACAGCGCATAGCTCGGCCGGATGACGAGCGGTCCCTTCGGGTCGAGCAGCCATCCCGGCACCTTCTTCCAGGTGCCCGGCAATCCGAGCGGCACGCACGAGGCGCGGGAGAGGCAGCCTGCGTTGCCGGACGAGCAATGGGTGCCCGGCTCGCGCGGATCGATCAGCGTGACCGCATGGCCGCGCATCTGCAGGCGCGCGGCGCAGGCGAGGCCGACGACGCCGGCGCCGATGACGGCGATGCGCGTGCTCGACGAAAGGGCGGCCACGGGCGTCACGCCCCGGCGTTTCGCGGCCTCAAGCCTTCACCGAAGGCGGCGGCGGGATCCTGCCGCCGACGTGCCAGTCGTGGCGCTCCACGTCGACGAACACGACCTGCGTGACTTCCGGCGTCGTGCCCAGATTGCGCACGACGGCGTCGACGACGTCCCGCGCGCAGGCTGCCTTCTGTTCGGGCGTGCGGCCGGCGTAGAGCTCGATGCGTACGATGGGCATGGCTATCCGGCCTTCCAGTTCGCGGAAACGTAGATTCTACCCATGGGACACGCGCGCCGCGCGGTCCCGCATGCGCCGCAACGGCGAGCCGACCCCGTCAGGGCACGCTTACGAAATACCCGACGAGCGAGAAGACGACGGCGTTGAACGTCCCGCTGGTGCTGCCCAACATCAGGGGCGCCGTGCCCGCTTCGTAGAACTGCATCACCGGCGACGAGACGATGAAGCCGGACGACGTCGAGGACGGCGCACCGTAGGGCTGCGCGACCGGGAGGTAGAGGTACGGAAATGCCACGCCGCCCGAGTAAGTCATCATCGTCGCGATCACGAACGGATTCGCGCTCCCGTCGGTATTGGCGACCAGCTGTCCGGACGCGTGCGTGACGACCAGTCGCTTTCCGGCCGGAACCGTGGCAAACCGGACGAGGCACAGGTTGCCGTCGCAGTCGGTCGCCGGGGGAATCGCGCTCAGGGTCTGCGTGTAAGGACTGCGCCCGGGCTCGTCGCGGTCCTGCACGAGCGCGGGCTTCTGCGCCCCCGCGCCCGCGGCCATCAGCACGAGTCCAAGCAGGGCCGAACCACGCAACCACCTCCCCAGGATTTCGTTCATCGCCGTTCCTCTCGTGGACTTCGATCGATCGTCAACGTGTTTCGCCATCGTCTCCGCGGCGTCGCCGCACGATGATTCCGCCCGTCGCCAACAACGCCGACAGCAGGAGCAGTCCTGCGAGACCGACCGCCGGGATGGCCTCCGCATGCGGCGCCGGGACGAATCCCGTCAGCAGTACCGTCGTCGGCGAATTGCTCGCGTTCGACGCGATCGTCGCCGTCGCGGTCCGCGCACCGTAGGCGGACGGCGAGAACGTGACCCCGATCGTGCAGGTCGACGCCGGCGCGACGGCCTGCCCGCTGCAGCCGTCGGCGAGCGCGTAGTCGCCCGGATGCGCACCGGCAAGCGCCACCGATGCCACGTTCAGCGTCGCTCCGCCGGTGTTCGTCACGACCAGCGGCAGCAGCGTCGACGAGCCGGGGCCTCTCGGTCCGAAGTCGAGCGAGCTCGCCGCCAGCGACGCGATCGCGACCGGATCGTTCGTCCCGGTGCCGCCGACCGCGAACACGATCGGCGCGTTCGACGCGTTCGACGCAAGCGTGACCACCGCCGAGCGCGCGCCCGTCGCGCCGGGCGTGAACGTCACGCCGATCGAACACGAGGCTCCCGGCTGGAGCGTGCCGCTGCAGGTGCCGCCGGCCGAGAAGTCGCCCGGGTTCGTGCCGCCGACCGACAGGCTGCCGAACGTCACGCCGCCGCTGCCGACGTTCGTGACCGTCACCGCCAGCGGGCCGCTCGTCAGACCGACCGTCTGCGCCCCGAACGTGAGTCCGTTCGGCACGTACCCCAGCAGCAGCGTCGGCACGACGACCGCGTTGCCGCCGATGTCGACCGCGTAGGCGTTCGTTCGCGTCCCGTAGCTGCCCAGTCCCACGAACCCGTCACCGAGCGTCCCCGAGCCCAGGTTCTCGGCGAAAGACAGGTTGAGAAATGCCGACACCGCCAGCGTGTAGGTGCCGGCCGCGAGCGGGAGCGTAAGCGTCGGGTCGCCGCACAGCGCATCGGCGATCGTGCCCGGCGGGCAGGCGCCGTCGTCGCTGGAAGCGACGAAAGTCGCGCCGGGACCGCTGCCGGCGAAGAGCGTGACATAGGGATCGAAGCCGCCTGCCGCGATCGGGTTGCCCGCAGCATTGACGCCGCCCGGCGCGCCCGAGGATCCGCCGTACCCCCAGGACTGGATCGTGACCGTATCGGGAGCCGACAGCGTGAACGTGAAGAGGAAGGCGTCGTACTGCGCGTTGCCGGGGTCGAGCTGGCCGACGAGGCTCAGGCTCCCGGCGCGCGCCGCGCCGGCGAGCGCCAGCGCCACCCATGCCGCCGCGACCGCGACGCGCCAAGACCGCATGCCGACCTCCCTGGTCAACCGATCCTCGCGCTCGGGTCTGTCGCCGGCCGGGACTGGCTCGCGCATTCTCGGGGCAACGGCCGGGACTGTCCACCCGCGACGCGATCGTTCCGCTCCCCGCACCGGCCGGAACGGGGCATCCCTCCGCGGCCGCCGGAGCAGCGGGCCACCCACGTATAATCGAGCCTCCCGTCGTCCTGGCGGCGCGCGCCACGACGGGCGCGGACGCCTCCGTCCGGCCTGCGCAGGATCCCCCCTCCGAAACCCGCCGCCTTGAGTCGCCCCCCCGGCACGCGCCCGCCCGCCATGCCGCAGCCGCCCGCGCATTCGCCGCCTGCGACTCGGGCGGACACGCGGGTCGCGTCCATTGCGACGACCGCTGCGTCGACCGCCGCGGCAGTGGACGTCGGGGTGTTCGCGCTGTTGACGATCGCGGGCGTACGTCTCGAGTACGCGCAGGCGGCGTCCTACGCGCTGGCCCTCGTCGCGGCCGCCACGATCCTGTGGCGGTCGCGCGGCACGACCGCCCCGGCGGGCGTGGACGTTCGCGTCGGCGTCGCGCTGGTGGCCGCCCTGCTCGCCTACGCTCTGCGCGCAGGCGTCCTTTCGCTCCTCGCCGTGCAGTGGAACTGGCCGCCGGTGGCGGCGATCGTCCCGGCGGCGCTCGTCGGCGCGCTCGCATGCGGGCTTGGGCTCGCCCGTCTCGCGTTCGTCCCGCGCACGGACGATCCGGCCACCGGATGGCGCGCAGCCGCAGTGCTCGGCGTCGCCTACCTGCTGGCGTTGCGCCTCGTCTACCTGGGCCAGCTCGAGCTGATTCCGCAGGAGGCCTACTACTGGAACTACGCGCAGCACCTCGACATCGGCTACCTCGATCACCCGCCGCTCACCGCCTGGCTGATCGCGCTGGCGACGAGCGTCGGCGGCAGCGAGTTCTTCGTGCGCCTGCCGGCGCTGCTCTCGTGGTGCGTGATGGCGGTGTACGCGACGCTCTACGCGCGCGATGCCGCGGGGCCCGCCGTCGCGCTGCGCGCCGCGCTGCTCGCGTCCGCGCTGCCGTTCTTCTTCCTCGTCGGCTGGCTGATGACGCCGGACGCGCCGCTCGCCGCGGCCTGGGCCGCCGCGCTCTACTACCTGCAGCGGGCATTGATCGGCGGCCGCTCGCGCGCATGGATCGGCGCAGGCGCAGCGATCGGCGTCGGCATGCTGTCCAAGTATTCGATGATCCTCGTACCGGCGGCCGCCTTCGTGTACGTTCTTCTGGACGCGCGTTCGCGCCGCGCACTCCTCTCGCCGTGGGCGTGGGCCGGGGTCGCCGTCGCGCTCGCGGTGTTCGCGCCGGTGATCGTTTGGAACGTGCAGCACGACTGGGCGTCTTTCACGTTCCAGGGCGCCCGCCGTCTCGCGACGCAGGACCGGCGCTTCGAGTTCCCGCAGTTCCTCGCCTACATCCTGATCATCGTCACACCCTGGGCCGTCGCGGGGCTCGCGAGCTCGCTCGCGAGGATTGGCCGGGAGCTGCGCGTGCCCGCGGCTTCGGCGACCTTCGACATGGAACAAGACACCGAGCGTCGCCGATGGTGGTTCGTCGTCGTGTTCACGGTGGTCCCGCTCTCCGCCTTCGCGGTGCCGAGCTTCTGGTCGGCGACCAAGCTGCACTGGACCGGCCCGATCTGGCTCGCCGGCTTGCCGATGATCGCCGCGAGCCTCGGTTCGCCGACGTCGACAGGCCGGACCGGTCCCGTCGCCCGCCTGCTCGCGCGGACCTGGGTTCCCGCGCTGCACGCGCTCATGGTGGGCTTCGCGTTCGCGCTGTTCTACTATCCTATGTACGGCCTCGCCGGCCTGAACCGGCACCATGCCTACGTGCAGACCGGCTGGCGCGACCTTCGGGCCCAGGTGCAGACGATCGAAGACGAGGTGCTGGCCGAGACCGGGCGGCGGCCTGCCGTCGTGGGACTCGACAAGCACAACACCGCCGACGAGATGGCCTACTACGACCCGCGCGGCGACGGCGCCCGCGACACCGCGAGCCGGCACCTTTTCTACGACGAAGACGCGCTGATGTACGAGTTCTGGTTCCCGCCGCAGGCGTTCGACGGCCGCGACCTGATCCTGGTCGCGCGCAGCCGCGACGACGTCGAGGACGCGCGCGTGGCGGGACGCGCGACGCGCCTCGGCCCGGTGCGCACGCTCGAGCCGAGAAAGCACGGCGCACCCGCGGGGCGCTACTACGCGCGGGTCGTCTACGGCTACCGCGCGCCGACACGCGCCGCCGCGGACACGGGGCCTGTCCGATGAACATCGACGCGCAGCGCGCGATCGACCGCTATGCGGGCGTCCCGATCTGCGCGTTCCTGTCGCTCGTCGACCGGCTGATCCCGCGCCGCGCTCCCGCGGCGCCTCCCCGCAACGTCCTGATCGTGCTGCTCTCCGAGATGGGCAGCCTCGTGCTCGCGCAGCCGATGTTCGCGCGGCTGAAGGAGCGCTATCCGGGCGCAGCCGTCCACATCCTGCTGCTCGGCAAGAACCGCGAGGTCGTCGACATGCTCGGCGTGGTGCCGCGCGAGAACGTGATCGCGATCGACGACGGCTCGCTCGCGGCGTTCGCGCGCGACAGCCTGTCGGCGCTCGGGCGGCTCCGCGCGACCGGCATCGACGTCGTGATCGACTGCGAGCTGTTCGCGCGCATCAGCACGATCTTCTCGTACCTGTCGGGCGCGCCGGTGCGCGTCGGGTTCCACCGGCACACGCAGGAGGGGCTCTATCGCGGGACGCTGGTGAACCGGCCCGTCATGTACAACCCGTACCGGCACATGTCCCGCCAGTTCCTGACGCTCGCGAACGCGATCGAGTCGACGTCCTCGCCGGTCGGCAAGGACGAGACGGACGGCGGGGCCATGCCCGACACGCCGATGCTCGATTTCACGCAGCAGGAGCTCGACGCGGTCGCGACCCGGCTGCGCGCCGAATACCCGGCGATCGCCGGCAAGCCGCTCGCACTCCTGTACGCGGGCGGCGGCGTGCTCCCGGTGCGCGCGTGGCCCCTCGCGAGCTTCCAGACACTCGCGGACTCGCTGCTGCGGGACGGGTATGCGGTGGCGGCGATCGGGCTGCCTTCCGACCGGCCCGAGGGCGAGGCCATCGTCGCGCACTGCGCGAGCCCGCATTGCGTCAACCTCGCCGGCTGGACGCGCTCGGTGCGCGAGCTCGTCGCGCTGTTCCGCCACGCCGCGCTCCTCGTCACCAACGACGGCGGACCGGCGCAGTTCTCGCCGCTGGCGCGCATCCCGACCGTCGCGCTGTTCGGCCCCGAGACGCCGGCGCTCTACGCGCCGCTCGGCGGCCGCGTCGAATGCATGCACCGCGCGCTGCCCTGCTCCCCGTGCCTCACCGCGTACAACCACCGGCGCACGCCCTGCGACGGCGACAACCAGTGCCTGAAGCGCATTGCGCCCGACGATGTGCTCGCGCGCGCCCGCGCGGTCGCTGGCCGCGAGCCGACGTCCGGCGCAGGCACGCAGGCGTGACCCCACTCCTGCAGCGCCTCTACCACCTGCCGCTGGTCGGCTGGGTGCTGCGTCACCGGTTCCCGCGCTTCGCGGTCGTCGGCGCCTCCGGCACCGTCGTCAACCTCGTCGTGCTCTACCTCGGGCAGGAGATCCTGTTCCGCTCGATCGAGCCCGAGGGCACGCGGCTCAACTTCTCGCTGTCGCTCGCGGTCTTCGTCGCGACGATCAACAACTTCACGTGGAACCGGCTATGGACGTGGCACGACCGGCGCGAGCACGTACGCACGCCGGTCCTGCTCCAGTTCGCCCAGTACGGGGTCGCGTGCTGGCTCGGGATCCTGCTGCAGTTCGTCATCACGAAGCTGCTCGTCGGCCACGTCCACTACCTGGTCGCGAACGTCGTCGCGATCGTGATCGCGAGCGTCGCCAACTTCCTCGTCAACGACAACTGGACGTTCGGGCGGCTCAGGATCCTGCTGCGCCGGGCACGCCATCACGCACACGCGCACGACAAGCCCGCGGGTCCACCGCGGGACTAGCGCCGAGGCGCCGGCGCGGCACCGATCAGGCGTACCCGAGCCAGCGCCAGTAGGTCGCGCCGAACGCCACCGTCAGCAGGTACGCGACGACCGTGATCGCGATGCCGGTCCGGATGAAGTCCCGCGTCTCGAACGTCCCGGTGCCGTAGGCGACCATCCCCTGCGGCGAGTTCACCGGCAGGATGAAGCCGAAGCTCACGACGAACTGGAGCAGCAGCGTCATCCCGAGCACGTTCAGGCCCGGCGTCTCGACCTTCTGCAGCACGGCGATGATGATCGGGATCATGGCCGAGGCGAGCGCCGTCGCGCTGGCGAATCCGAGGTGGATGACGATCAGGAAGGCGCCCATCGCCGAGAGGATCGCGAGCGGCGACAGGTGGGCGAGGCCGAACCACTCGACCGCGACGCCAGCGAGCCACGACGCCGCCTGCGTCTGCAGCAGCGCCGTGCCGAGGCTGATGCCGACGCCGAACAGCACGATCGTCCCCCACGGAATCTGCGGGTTCGCGCGCTTCCAGTCCATCACGCCGATGCCGGGCAGGAGCAGGAACGCGATCGCGACCACCGTCGTCGTCGAGCTGTCGAGCCTGTGCAGCACGCCCTCGGTCGACCAGAACGCCAGCAGCGCGAGCGACACGGCCAGCAGGCGCTTCTCGCCGCCGGTCATCGGACCCATCTCCTTCAGAGACTTCTCGACCGCCGCCTTGCCGCCCGGAACGTCGCGGCTCTCGGGCGGCAACATCCGCATCATGACGAAATAGAGGCCGATCGACAGGGCCAGCGAGAACGGCGCGGCCGCGACGAACCAGTCGAGCCAGGTCACGTCCTTGCCGAGCTGCTTCTGCAGGAAGCCGATCGCGACCATGTTCTGCGCGGCCGCGGTCTTGATGCCGACGTTCCAGACACTCACCGCCTGGACCGTCGTGATCATCAGCAGTGCGGCGAAGCGACTCTTCTTCTCGGCGCCGAACGCCGCGATGATGCCCATCATGATCGGGATGATCGCCGCCGCCCGCGCGGTCGCGCTCGGCACGATGAACGCGAGCAGCGTCGCCACGACGATGCTGCCGATCACCACGTGGCTCGTCTTCGCGCCCACGCGCGAGAGGACCGCGAGCGCGATCCGGCGGTCGAGCCCGGTGATCGTCATCGCGGCCGCGAGAAACAGCGCCGCGGCGACCAGGATGAGCGCCGAGTTCGCGAAGCCGCTCGCGGCCGTGCCGAGGCCGCGCGCGGTGCCCACCAGCGTCTCCGGCTTCGCCGCGTCGGGCGAGAACCCGAGAAGCACCGCGATCAGCGCGGCGATGACGATGGCGCTCACGGCGTAGTCCAGCGCCTCGGTGATCCAGACGACGACCGCGAAGCAGAAGACCGCCAGCATGCGCTGCCCGGCGACCGGGAGACCCTGGGCCGGCGGGAGCAGGAGCACGACGGCCAGCGCGGCGATCGCGACGAGGAGCCCGACGTTGAAGGGCCTCGTCGCTTTCGGCGCCGCCGCGGGAGCTCCCGCTTCCGGTGTCGCTGCCATGCCGATCCTCTTTGCGCAGTCGGTCCGCGATCGCAACGGTCTCACAGTCGCCGTGGGGGTGCAACATCGCCGGCGGCGCGAGTGTGGGAGTTCGCGTTGCCTGCCAGCTCAGTATCGCGATAGCGGCGGGGGCACGTCCATGCCCGCCTGCCGTTTCCTGAACAGCGCCGCGCGCGCGAGGAGCGCGGTGGTCACCGGCACCGTGATCGCCATCAGGATCGGGATCACCCACGCGTGGAGCACGGCCCGCGACTCCAGCGCCGAGGACCAGACGATCGACGCCAGCGCGACCGTCCAGACCCCGAACGTGCACGCGAGCGCAGGCGGGTGCATGCGCATGAAGAAGCTCCGCAGGCGCACGAGGCCGACCGCCGCGACGACCGACGCGACGCCGCTCGCGACGAGCAGCGCGCCGACCAGCGCCTCGATCCAGAGCGGTGCGGTCGCGTTCATGCATGCCCTCCCGTTCGACGTCCGGTCGACCGCTTCATTCGATCACCTCGCCGCGCAGCAGGAACTTCGCGAGCGCCGCCGAGCTCACGAAGCCGGCCAGTGCGATCAGGAGCGCCGCCTCGAAGTACATGTCGCTCGCGTAGCGGATCCCCAGCACCAGGATCGCCAGCATGCCGTTCACGTAGAGGAAATCCAGCGCGAGGACACGATCCTCCGCGCCGGGTCCGCGCATCAGGCGAACGACGGCGAGCGCCATCGCGACCGCATAGCAGGCGAGCGTGGCTACGATCGCTCCGGACAGCAGGGGGCTCATTCGAAGATCTCCTTGAGCGGGCGCTCGTAGCGCGCCTTGAAGTCGGCGACGAAGGCTGCCTCGTCGTGGACGTCGAACACGTGCAGCAGCACCGCATCGTGGTCGATCGCGAGCTCGGTCCAGACGGTGCCCGGCACGACCGTCGTGATCACGGCGAGCGCCGCCAGCGCGGACGGGTCGGTGATCTCGAGCGGCACCCTGACGAAGGAGCCTTGCGGCGAACGTGCGCGCCGTCGGAGGATGCCCCGCGCGACGTCGAGATTCGAGCGCAGGACGTCGACCCCCACGACCAGTATCAGTTGCACGATCGCCCCCGGCCTCCGCAGCCGCACCCGCAGCGGTCGAAGGGGCGCCGCGATCGCCGGCAGCACGAGCGCCACGATCGCGCCGAGGATCGCCTGGCCCGCGTCGAGCGGCGGGTTGAGCACCAGCCACAGCACGAACAGCGATGTGGAAAGCAGCGGCGCGGGGAACAGGCGTCTCATCGCGATGCCTCCGCGGCCGCGGCGTGCACGCGGGTCGCCGGGGGCGGGACCGGCCGCGCCGACATCACCGCGTCGAGGTAGCCGACAGGCTGGTGGATGGCATGCGCCGTGTCGATCGCGTACCGGTGCGCGGGCTCCGCGCCGACCGCCAGCGCCGCGCAGGCAACGATCAGCACCGCGATCGGCACGCATTCGACCACGCGCAGGCGCGGAGGCGGACGGTCGTGCGGCGCCCAGAAATGGCGAATCCCCGCCCGCGAGAGCGCTATCGTCGAGAGCAGGCCGGAGCCGATCAGCGCCGCGACGAGCGTCCACTCCGCCAGGGACACCGTCGGCGCGGCCACCGCGCCGGGGCCCGCCGGGTCGAGCAGCGCGGAGAGCATCGCGACCTTCGCGACGAAGCCCGAGAGCGGCGGCAATCCCGCGATCAGCAGCGCGCAGGCGATGAACGAGAGGCCGAGGAACACCGTCGCCGCCGGGAAGGTCTTGCCGACGAGCGGGTCCTCCTCGTCGTCGAGGTTCACGCCCTGCGGCAGTTCGAGGCGCTCGAGCGCGAACGGCAGCGGATAGTCGTCCTCCGCTTCCTCGTCCGTCGGAGCGACCTCGACCGAGCGTGCCCGCTCGACCAGTTCGACCAGCAGGTAGAGCGCGGAAACCGCGAGCGTCGAGCTCGCGAGGTAATAGAGCGCGCCACCGGTGAGGGCCGGGACGCCGAAGCCGGTCGCCGCGAGCAGCGTGCCCGACGAGACGATCACCGAGTACCCCGCGAGCCGTCCGAGCCGCTGCGCGGCCATGATGCCGAGCGATCCGAACGCCAGCGTGACGAGGCCGCCCGCCACGAGCGCGTCGGCGCCGAACGCCGACGACGCTCCGTCGGCAGGAAAGAGGAGCGTCCACACGCGGACCACCGCGTAGACGCCGACCTTGGTCATGATCGCGAACATCGCCGCCGCAGGTGCGCTCGCCGCCGAGTAGGCCGGGACGAGCCAGAAGCCGAGCGGCCACATCGCGGCCTTCGCGAGGAAGGCGATCGCGAGAATCGCGACGCCCGCGTGCAGCAGTCCGCGGTCCGCCGCCGGGATCGCCGCGAGCTTCTGCGCCATGTCGGCCATCGCGAGCGTGCCGGTCACGCCGTAGAGCATCGCGACGCCGACGAGGAACAGCGCCGAGGCGAGCAGGTTCACCGCTATGTAGTGCAGGCCCGAGCGCACGCGCGCCGCGCCCGAGCCGTGGAGCAGCAGCCCGTAGGAGGCGGCGAGCATCACCTCGAAGAACACGAAAAGGTTGAAGAGGTCGGCGGTGAGGAACGCGCCGTTGAGGCCCATCAGCTGGATCTGGAACAGCGGGTGGAAATGAACACCGGCGCGGTGCCAGCGGGCGGTCGAGTACAGCACGGCAGCGACCCCGAGGATTCCGGTGAGCACGAGCATCATCGCGGCGAGCCGGTCGACGACGAGCACGATGCCGAACGGCACCGGCCAGTTCGACGGCAGGTAGACGCCGAACGCCTCCGGCGCGCCTTTGCCATCGACCCAGAGGGCGAGCGCGACCGCGACCGCGAGGCCGGCGCTGCTTGCCAGGACGTTCACGAGGGCGCGGGCGACGCGCCGCTGTTCGCCCAGCGCCACCATCAGCGCAGCGGCGACGAGCGGAAGCACGATCGGTGCGACGATCAGGTGCGGCATCGCACGCTCGATCCAGCCGGTCATCGCGACTCCGGGGGCAGCGCGTGCGAAGCGCCTTCGGCGTCCGGCTTCCCGGCCTCGACGCCGTCGACGTGATCGGTGCCGGTAAGCCCTCGCGAGGCGAGCAGCACGACGAGGAACAGCGCGGTCATCGCGAAGCCGATGACGATCGCGGTCAGCACGAGCGCCTGCGGCATCGGGTCGGTGTAGTGCAGCAGGTCCTGCGGCACCCCCGGTCTCACGATCGGCTCCGCGTCGATCGACAGGCTTCCCATGCTGAAGATGAACAGGTTCACGGCGTACGAGACCAGCGACAGGCCCAGGATCACCTGGAACGTGCGCGGGCGCAGCACGAGCCACACGCCCGAGCCGCCGAGCACGCCCACCGCGAGCGAGAAGACGATCTCCATCACCTTCCCCCGGATGACGCTGCCGGCGCGTCCTGCCGATGCGCGCGGATCGACTGGTGCGCGATCGCGATCAGCGTCAGCAGCGTCGCGCCGATCACCGCCGAGAACACGCCTGCGTCGAACAGGATGGCGCTCGGCACGTGAATCTCGCCGACGACGGGCAAGGCGAGATGCGCCGTGTGCGTGGTCAGGAACGGATATCCCCACGCGAGCGAACCCAGACCGGTCGCCGCGACGATCGCGAGCCCCGCCGCAATCCACCGCGCCGGATGCGGATTCATGCGCGCCTCGACCCACTGTGCACCGGCGACCATGTACTGGGCGATGAGCGCGATCGCGACGACCAGTCCGGCCACGAATCCGCCGCCCGGCAGGTTGTGGCCGCGCATGAACAGGTGGACCGCGACGAGTCCCGCGATCGGCAGGACCAGCCGTACGAGCACCGCCGGGACCACCAGGTAGCCGACCGCGGTGTCCTTCGCCGTTCGCGGGTTGACGAGGTCGGTCACGAGATCGTCCGGGAGCGCGCGCTGCTGGCGCGGCGGCTCCACGCTCTCGCGCGGCGGGCGGAAGCGCCGCAGCAGCGCGTAGACGGTCATCGCCACCGCGCCCAGCACGGTGATCTCGCCCATCGTGTCGAGCGCGCGGAAATCGACGAGCATCACGTTGACCACGTTGGTGCCGCCCCCTTCGGGCAGCGCGCGCGAGAGGAAATAGGGCGAGATGCTCTGCGGTGCGGACCGCGTGAGCATCGCGTAGGAGAGCGCGGCGAGCCCGCCACCCGCGGCGACCGAGATCGCGAGATCGCGCGACCGCCGCAGGCGCGCCCGGACGTCCGTGCGCGTTGCCCACGGCACGCGCTTGGGCAGCCAGCGCAGCCCCAGCAGGAACAGCACCGTCGTCACGACCTCGACCGCGAGCTGCGTCAGCGCCAGGTCCGGCGCCGAGAACCAGACGAACGTCAGGCACGTCACGAGCCCCGCGCCCGCCATCATCGTGAGCGCCGCGAGGCGGTGGAACTTGCCCTGCGCGGCGGCGCCCAGCGCGCACGCGATGCCGATCGTCCACAGCAGCACGAACTCGGGCGAGGCCGGGACGCGCGGCCGGTCGCCCCAGCCGAAGTCGTGTCCCGATGCCGCGACCAGCGCCGCGGTCAGCGCGGCAACGACGAGCCACGCCATCTGTGCCTGCAGGCGCCGCGTGCCGGCGATCTTGACGCCCCTCCGCGCAAGATCCGTCGCGAAGGCGAGAACGCGCACGAACGCCTTCCGCCCGTCGACGCTTCCGACGACGGGAATGCGATCGTAGCGGCCCGAGTCGAGCTTCGGCTTCAGCAGCAGGTAGGCCACGATGCCTCCGGCGGTCGCGACGAGGCTCATACCCAGCGGGGCGTTGAACCCGTGCCAGATCGCGAGGCTGAACTCGGGCAGCGTGCCGCCGACGACCGGACGCGCCGCGGCGTCGAGGAACGGCCCGATCGACCACGCAGGCGCGATCCCGACGACGAGGCACGCGAGCACCAGGAGCTCGATCGGAACGCGCATCCAGCGCACCGGCTCGTGCGGCTCGCGCGGCAGGTCGCCCGACCGCGATCCGAGGAAGATGTCGACCGAGAAGCGCAGCGCGTAGACGACCGCGAAGAGCCCGGCCAGCGTGGCGACGACAGGGAGCAGGAACTCGACCCCCGGATGCGCCGATAGGAACACGGTCTCCGCGAAGAACATCTCCTTCGACAGGAACCCGTTGAGGAGCGGTACGCCCGCCATCGCGGCGCTCGCCACCAGCGCCAGAGTTCCGGTGATCGGCATCGCGCGATACAGCCCGTGCAGGCGCCGGATGTCCCGTGTCCCGGTCTCGTGGTCGACGATGCCGGCCGCCATGAAGAGCGACGCCTTGAACGTCGCGTGGTTCATCACGTGGAAGACCGCGGCCACCGCCGCGAGCGGGCTGTTGAGGCCGAGGAGCAGCGTGATCAGCCCGAGGTGGCTGATCGTCGAGTAGGCGAGCAGGCGCTTCAGGTCGTTCTGGAACATCGCGAGGTACGACCCCAGGAGCAGCGTGCACGCCCCGGCGCCGGTCACGATCCAGAACCACGCCTCGGTGCCCGAGAGGACCGGCCACAGCCGCGCGAGCAGGAACACACCCGCCTTCACCATCGTCGCCGAGTGCAGGAACGCCGACACGGGCGTCGGCGCCGCCATCGCGTGCGGCAGCCAGAAGTGGAACGGGAACTGGGCGCTCTTCGTGAGCGCGCCCAGCAGGACGAGCGCGAGCGCCACCGGGTAGAGCTCGTGCGCGCGCACGCGGTCGCCGGCGGCGAGCACCGCGTCCAGGTCGTAGCTGCCGGCGACGTGGCCGAGCACCAACACGCCCGCTAGCAGGCACAGGCCCCCGGCACCGGTGACGACCAGCGCCATGCGCGCGCCGCGCCGCGCGTCGGCGCGATGGTGCCAGTAGCCGATCAGCAGGAAGGAGAAGAGGCTCGTCAGCTCCCAGAAGACGACGAGCAGGATGAGGTTTCCCGACAGCACGATGCCGAGCATCGCGCCGAGGAACGCAAGGAAGAACGAGAAGAAACGCGGCACCGGGTCCGTCGGCGACATGTAGTAGCGCGCGTAGACCGCCACCAGCGTGCCGATGCCGGTCACCAGCATCGCGAACATCCACGCGAACCCGTCGACCCGGATCGCGAAGTCGAGGCCCGCGGAGGGAAGCCAGCGATAGCTCTCGCGGACGACGCCGCCGTCGCGGACCTCCGGGAACATCGACGCGAGCCGGACCGCGCACGCGAGCGAGACGGCGGCGGCCCACGTTGCGGCCGTGTTGCGGGCATTCGCGGGCAACAGCGCGGCGACGACGCTGCCGATGAACGGAAGCGCGAGCAGAAGGGCCAGGGACATGGCCCGAGTCTACGATGACCGGCGCCCGGGTGTCAGGCGCTGGCGCGCGATGCGGTCCGCGCGACCTCCCGCCCGCGACGAAACGGTCAGCGGCGTGCGGTGGCGCGCGCCGCCGGCGGGCGCGTCGCAGCGGGCGTCGGAGCGCTCACGAGCACGGCGGCGAGCGCACGCCGGTTGCCGACGAGGTCGGCGAGCGTGTAGCGGTCGAGGTGGTCGTAGAGCGCGTCGAAGCCTTCGACGAGCACGCGCGTGAGCCTGCACACCGGCGTGATCGGGCAGGTGTTCGCGTCCTGCGAGAGGCACTCGACGATCGGCCCCGCTCCTTCCGCCACACGCACGATGGCTCCGATGCGGATCGCACCGGGCTCCCGCGCGAGGCGGATCCCGCCGCCCTTCCCCCGGACCGTCTCGATCACGCCGGCCTGCCCGAGCTGGTGGACCACCTTCATCAGATGGTTTCTCGACACGCCGTACGCGGCGGCGATCTCGGGGATCGTCGCGAGGCGATCCCGCTCGAGCGCCAGGTACATGAGCACCCGCAGCGTGTAGTCGGAGAACGAGGTCAGGCGCATGGGGAACGGAGGCGAAATTGAAAGATGTAAAACGGATATTGCTTTTGGCCGCGCGGGCTGCTACGCTTAAGCTGTATTCATATTACATCTTATCAGACGAGCCGGCCACCCCGGCACCGGAGCCCCACGGCAACGGCATCGGGATGGACGCGAGCCTCCGCGAACCCCAGGAGCCGACATGACCACGACCGCCCCCGCCAGCACCCGGACCACCCTCGACGTGCGCTCGATCGCACCGCGCGACCGCCATCCGCTGATCTTCGGCAAGTTCGACGCCCTGGCGCCGGGTGAAACCCTCGAGCTGGTCAACGACCACGACCCGAAGCCGCTCTACTACCAGTTCAAGGCCGAATCGCAGGCCGAGTTCAGCTGGGAATACCTAGAGCAGGGGCCCGAGGTCTGGCGCGTGGCCATCGGCAAGGTGGGTGCCGCACCGGCCGCGATCCCCGAACCGCGCGGGTGTCAGTGCAACCACTGACGCCGCCGCAATCCCTCTCGCTGCGCAAGTGCTCGTGAACGCGCCACGGGATCTGCCTGCCTCGCTCCTGGCGCTCGCGCCGGCGGCCGTTCCGCCTCCCGCGAAGGCGACGCGCCAGTCGGTGATCGCGGTCCGCCGATGGACCGACGCGCTCGTGTCGGTCCGGGTCACGCGCGATCCGGCATTCCGGTTCACCGCGGGGCACTACGCGCGGCTCGGTCTCGCCGGCGCGGACGGGGCGATCGCGACGCGGCCGCTGTCGATCGCCTCGGCCACGACCGATCCGCATCTCGAGTTCGTCTGCACGCTGGTGCCGGACGGCGAGCTCTCCGCGCGCCTCGCGAGTTGCGCGCCGGGCGACGATGCGTACGTCGACCGGGCGAGCTACGGCTTCCTCACCGTCGACGGACTCGCGCCCGGCCCCGACCTGTGGATGCTCGCGACCGGTACCGGCATCGCCCCTTTCCTGTCGATCCTCCGGGAACCGCGCGTGCGGGCGTCGTTCGAGCGCATCGTCGTCGTCCACAGCGTCCGCCAGGCGGCGGAGCTTGCGCCGGCCTCCCCGATCGAGGCGCTCGCGTGCGCGCCGTCGGCCGCCCCGGGATCCGCCCGGCTGACCTATCTGCCGGTCGCGACACGCGAGCCCGGCGCGACCGTGCTCTCGTCGCGGATCCCGGCGATGCTCGAGGACGGCAGGCTCGCCGAGGCCGCGGGCCTCCCGATCGACGTCTCCCGCTCGCGCGTGATGACCTGCGGCAACCCGGCGATGGCGCGCGACGTGCGCCGGACCCTGGCCGCCCGCGGCTTCGCGCCGGTGCGCCGCAACATGCCGGGGCAGATGATCTTCGAGAACTACTGGCAGGACCGGGCGGGAACGGCAAGCGCCGCGACGGTCCCCGGAGAGACCACACCGTGACCTACGTCGTCACCGAAGCCTGCATCAAGTGCAAGCACACCGACTGCGTCGACGTCTGCCCCGTCGACGCGTTCCGCGAGGGCGCGAACTTCCTGGTGATCGATCCCGACGAGTGCATCGACTGCACGCTGTGCGTGCCCGAGTGCCCGGTCGAGGCGATCTACGCCGAGGACGACGTGCCGAAGGCGCAGCGGGAATTCACGGCGCTCAACGCCGAGCTCGCGAAGGACTGGCCGCCGATCGTCGCGAGGAAGGCGCCCCCCGCCGATGCCGCCGAGTGGGCGCAGGTCAAGGACAAGCGCGCGCTGCTCGACCGCAAGAAGTAGGGTCAGACCCTATTTCACGGAAAAGTAGGGTCAGACCCTACTTCTCGCGGAAACCGGGGTCGGACCCCGAATCGTTCGTATCCGCCCCCCCCACCGTCTCATTGAGGACTCCTGCGATGAACCAGACACCGCACCTGCATCTCCACGCCGACGCGATCTACCCGTTCGACGCCCGCGCGATCGCCAAGCGTTTCCGCCACGCCGCGATCTTCGGCGCACTCGACGCGCTGCATCCCGGCGAGACGATGCGCTTCGTCAACGACCACGATCCGCTGCCGCTCCTCGACCAGCTCGCCAATCGCTACGGCGACGCAGTCTCGATCGAATACCGCCAGCGGGACCCGGGCGCGATCGTGATCGACTTCGTCAAGCGCTGATGCCAGGGGCCCGATCCCCATTCCCGCCCACCGCCGTCCGGACGACCGGACGCCGTCGTCGCGGGAAGGGGGTCTGACCCCGGTTTTCGGCGTCGACGCGGAACCGGGCCCCGCTTTTCGCCCATCGCATCGCCGTCGGCCTCAAGGCCGACGACTTGCGAGACAAGGGCTCCGCCTCTGCGATGGTAAAATTCGCGCCTTCGCCCCTTTCGGGGGCCGCGCGAAGCACCCTCGCCGCATGAGCGGATTCAGCCGACCCGACATCGTCCGTCGCCGCACGCGCACTGTTCGCGTGGGCAGCGTCGCGATCGGCTGCGACTCGCCGATCGTCGTCCAGTCGATGACGAACACCGACACCGCCGACGTCGCGGGGACCGTCGCGCAGGTGAAGGCGCTCGCCGACGCGGGCTCGGAGCTGGTCCGCGTCACCGTGAACACCGCCGAGGCCGCCGACGCGGTGCCCGCGATCCGCGAGCGGCTCGACGCGCTGGGCTGCAGGGTCCCGCTGATCGGCGACTTCCACTTCAACGGCCACAAGCTGCTGACGAACCACGCGGCCTGCGCGCAGGCGCTCGCGAAATACCGGATCAACCCGGGCAACGTCGGCAAGGGCAGCAAGCACGACGCGCAGTTCGCCGTGATGATCGAGCGCGCGATCGAGTTCGACAAGCCGGTGCGCATCGGCGTCAACTGGGGGAGCCTCGACCAGGATCTGCTGTCCGGGCTGATGGACGAGAACGCGCGGTCCGCGGCCCCGGTCGATGCGCTGCACGTGACCCGCGAGGCGCTCATCCAGTCGGCGCTCAGAAGCGCCGAGCTGGCCGAGTCGATCGGCCTCCCGGGCGACCGGATCGTCCTCGCCTGCAAAGTGTCGAACGTGCAGGACCTGATTGCGGTCTACCGGGACCTCGCGCGGCGCTGCGACTACCCGCTCCACCTCGGGCTCACCGAGGCGGGCATGGGATCGAAGGGGATCGTCGCGTCGACGGCCGCGCTCGCGGTGCTGCTGCAGCAGGGCATCGGCGACACGATCCGCGTCTCGCTCACGCCCGAGCCCAACGGCGACCGCACGCGCGAGGTGATCGTCGCGCAGG
>CALDKM010000185.1:0-35165 GCA_937898875.1 uncultured Pseudomonadota bacterium
CAGGACGCGGGTCTCCCCGGTCACCGGAAAGCGTCCGGCTGAAACCGGACACCCAAGACCGAAGGGCCCCGAACGGGGCCCTTCGCATTGGCGGAGAAGATGCGCGCGGTTCAGCGGCGCGTCTGCCGCCGGCGCCGATGCGCGATGAGCGCCGACAACGCCAGCAACCCCGACATCAGGATCGCCCCCCACTCGGACAGTGTCGGCACCGGCGCGGGAGCGACCGCAGTCACCGGGCACGTCCCCGCGTAGGGTTGCGGATTGGACCAGTATCCGACGGCCATCTGCACGCCGCCCGCGGCATCGCCGAACGAACGGCCCTGATTCCCGTCGTAGAAGATGTCGTTCTGATCGTTGAGATACCAGTCGATCGGACGGGCGGGCGTGAACCCGGTCGACGAGTAGGTGCCGGCCGGGGGATCGTCGGAGTTCAGCTGGACGAAATGGGAGGTCAGCGCCCCGCCGGCGTCCGTCACGATGGAGCCGTCGGTATAGAGCGTTCCCTGCGTCGCCGCCAGGTTCTGCGTATAGGTCACGTTCGCGCCGGAGTTCATCGTCCAGAGGACGCAGGTCAGATGGCTCGCGCCCCAGGTCTGGCTCGCCGTCGTGGCATTTCCGTTGTCGAAGACGAGCGTCACCGTGTACGCCTGACCGTCGTTGATGGCGGCGTAATCGCTGTTCGAGATCGTCCCCGTATGGGTAATGTAATAGGGGGCGGCCACCGCGGTGGCGGACACCGCGAACGACGCGAGGATGGTCGCAACTCGCTTCACTGCCCTGCCGGCGTTCAGGCGCTGCATGCTCGTTCTTCCCCCTGGGCGACCGGCAGACCCGGCCTCAGACCGGGATTCTGGGGGAGGCCGGGCGCGCGTGGCAACCCTGGCGCAGGGGGCGGCAACGCACGCTGTTGCGTAGGTGCAAAGACACGCGCCCTGCCCTCCGAGCCGCAGCTGCCCGGGGCGAACGGCGACGGCTCTCCCGTCACTGTACGGGCCAGCGTCGGTTGCCGCTGCGAGCCTTCGGTCTCGTCCGGACCCGTCATTGGGCCGCACCCCGTGACAGGATGCCTCGCCGCCTGCGACCCGGCAGCAGGATAGGGCCCGGCACGGTGTGGCAAACTCGACATCGGCAACGACATTCCTCCCCATGGCTGCACTCGCCGCGTTCCGCTTCGATAACTCGTTCGCTCGCGACCTTCCGGGGTTCTACACGCCCTGGCGACCCGTCGCGGCGCCTGCACCACGGCTGCTGTTCCTCAATCGTCCGCTGGCGGAAGAGCTCGGCCTCGACGCCGCGTCGCTCGACGACACCGCGCTGGCAGCGATGTTCGCCGGGAACACGCTGCCGGACGGCGCCGAACCGCTGGCGCAGGCCTATGCAGGCCACCAGTTCGGCGGGTTCTCGCCCCAACTCGGCGACGGCCGCGCGCTCGTGCTCGGCGAGGTGATCGACCGGCAGGGACGCCGCCGCGACATCGCGTTCAAGGGCTCGGGCCGCACGCCGTTCGCGCGCGGAGGCGACGGCAAGGCCGCCGTAGGGCCGATGCTGCGCGAAGTGCTGATCGGCGAAGCCATGCACGCGCTGGGCATCCCCACCACCCGCGCCCTCGCCGTCGCGGCGACGGGCGAACCGGTCTTGCGCGAACAGACGCTGCCCGGCGCCGTGCTGACGCGCGTGGCAGCGAGCCACATTCGCGTCGGAACCTTCGAGTTCCACTCCGCGCGCGGCGACGTGGAACGCGTGCGCAAACTGGCCGAGTACACGATCGCGCGACACGACCACGCCCTCGCGGCCTCGCCGCAACCTTTCCTGGCGTTCCTGCAGGCCGTGGCCGAGCGTCAGGCGGCCCTGATCGCGCAGTGGATGAACGTCGGATTCATCCACGGCGTGATGAACACCGACAACATGGCGATCTCGGGCGAGACGATCGACTACGGGCCGTGCGCGTTTATCGAAGCCTACGACCCCGACACGGTCTTCAGCTCGATCGACCACCAGGGACGTTACGCGTTCGGCAACCAGCCCAACATCGCACTGTGGAACCTGGCGCGCCTGGCCGAGACTCTGCTGCCCCTGCTATCCGACGATCCGGAGCGGGCCGTGGCGATGGCCACCGAGGTCCTCGCCGCATTCCCGGCGCAGTACCGCGGGCACCTGCTTCGCGGGCAGCGCGCCAAGCTCGGCCTGCGTCGAGGCGAACCGGACGACGACGCCGCCGATGCCGCGCTGGCCGAGGACTGGTTGAGCCTGCTTCATGCCGAGCGCGTGGACTTCACGCTCGGGTGGCGGCGGCTGGCCGACGCAGCCGCCGGTGACGAAGCGCCGCTGCGCGCGCTGTTCGCCGATGCGCAGGCGCCCGACGCCTGGCTCTCGCGCTGGCGGGCACGCTGCGCGAGCGAGGACCAGAGTGTGCAAGGCCCGGCGATGGCCGGAATCGAACGCGCCAACGCGATGCGCCGCGTCAATTCCTTCGTGATCGCCCGCAACCATCGCGTGGAAGAGGCACTGGCCGCCGCCTCGGACCAGGGAGACCTGGCGCCCTTCGAACGGTTGCTCGACGCGATCCGGCGGCCGTACGACGAGGCGCCCGAGCTCGCTCCCTACGCCGAGCCCGCGCCGGCGGCCGTGACGGCGCGGTACCGCACGTTCTGCGGGACGTGATGAAAGGATGCGGCTGTCGCGGGCGGGATGAGTTCGGATCGGCGTTGCGGCTGGAATGTGGCGATCCGTGCTCGAGTGCCGCAAAGCGCTAGCCCGGTCGCCGACGTTCGTTGGGGCGTTCACCAACATGTGGCGCGCAAGCGTCCATCCGCTTCAGGACATGGACGACTGAACCTGGCGTGCCCGAACAGTCGCATGGGCAGCCAAGCGCAGGGCCGCGAAGGCGACCTCGCCAGCATGCGAAGATGTGTCGACAGTGGCTCCCTGCTCGATGCGAACGAGTCAATGAGCCCGCTGCGTCCGGTGCGCATCCGGGTTGTCGGACGTCAGGTAGGATGCATGCGCTGCGGATTGGCACCGCCGCCCCCCAGGACATGAGCCGACGCCGCCCACAGAACGGATTCACGCGCGACACGACGCGAAACCATGGGATTTCCGATGTCGTCCCGCGCTATTACCAGGTCTATTCGGTGCTGCAGCAGCGTATCCGGGCGGGCGTTTGGCCGCCGGAAGGGCCGATGCCGACCGAGGAGGCATTTGCCGCCGAGTTCGGCGTGTCCCGCGTGACCCTCCGACGAGCCCTCGACATGCTCCAGCAGGAGAAGCTGGTCATACGACAGCAAGGCCGCGGCACGTTCGCGGCCCCGCCACCGGCGAACAGCGCCCCCATGAACTTCGGCGGGCTGCTCGAAAGCGTCGCCGACGCCGAGCATCGGACCAAGGTTCACGTGCTCTCGTTCGGCCGCGTGGCGCTTCCCGACGATGCAACGCGGCTGCTCGAGTGTCCGGCCAGGTCGCTCGGGCTCCGCATCGAACGGGTCCGGAGCGATCGCGACGGGCCGTTCTCCTACACTCGGTGCTACCTGCGCGAGCCCGAGGCGGCGCTCGTGTCCCGTCAGGCGCTGGGCAATCGCACGGTGCTCGCGACACTGGTGGCCGCGGGCGTTCCCGCCGCTGCGGCCGAGCAGCGCATCAGCGCAACGCTCGCCGACGTCGACGTCGCACGGCTGCTGAAGATGGATGTGAGCGCGCCGCTTATCCGATTGACGCGCATCGTGCGCAACCCCGACGGGCGGCCGATCGAACTGATCCAGGGGCTCTACCGGCCGGACCGCTACGAGTACCGCGTCAAGCTGTCCCGCGATCGAGGCGGCGAAGCACCGCAGTGGACGCTGAAGGAGTAGCTTGCAGCGACCGTGCGTTGTCCGTCCGGACCGCACGGGCATTCCCGCGTTCCCGACCTCGGGCGGGACTCAGCGCGAGGGAGGATCCCCGGCGACCCGCACGAGAGCCTTGCCGAGGGAGCGGCCGGCAAGCATCCGCGCGAACGCCTCGGGCGCGTGCTCGATTCCCTGTACGACGTCCTCGCGATAGACAAGCGCGCCGTCGCGGATCCAGGCTGACGCCTGGCGGCGCCACTCCGGCATCCGGTGCAGGTTGCGGCGCACGCTGAACGCTCGAAGCGTCGCCTGGCTCGCGAGTAGGGGCCGGAGGTCGTGGCCGCGCATGTCCGCCGCGCCGTACTCGGCGACGAGGCCGCACAGCGCGATCCGCGCGTCGCGTGCGAGCAGCCGGTACACCGCGTCGGTAACGGGTCCGCCGGTGTTGTCGAAGTAGACGTCGATGCCGCCGGGGCACTCGCGCGCCAGCGCCGCGCCGAGATCCGGATCACGGTGGCTCACGCAGGCGTCGAAGCGAAGGTCATCGACGACATGACGGCACTTCGCCGCGTCGCCGGCGACCCCGACGACGCGCGCCCCCATGATTCGCGCAACCTGCCCCGCCACCGAACCCACCGCGCCCGCAGCCGCCGACACGATGACGGTCTCACCGCGCTCGGGTTTCCCGACATCGAGCATGCCGACCCACGCGGTAAGCCCGGGCGACCCCATTACGCCGAGCGCAGTCGAGATCGGCGCGAGCGATGCGTCGACAGTCTCGAGGGCGTCGGCGGACGCGACCGGATGCGTCTGCCACCCGGTTTCTCCGCAGACGATGTTCCCGGCGACAAAACGCGGATCGTTCGACTGGATGACCTCGCTTACCGCACGTCCGATCACTGTCGCGCCGGGCGCCGCGGCGGTTCCGTAGTTGCGCGCGCCGGCCATCCAGTTGCGCTGGTATGGATCCATCGACAGCCAGATCGTCCTGAGCCGCAATTCGCCCACGCCGGGCGCTCGGAGTGGCTCGTCGACAAGGGTGAAGTCAGCCGGCTCCGGCATCCCCTGCGGGATGCGCGCGAGCGCTACGCGGCGGTTCACGGGCGCGCCACGGGTTCGGTCGGGTGGATGTGAGGCCCCCCCTACTTGGCCTTGAGCCCGAGGCTCGGCAGGACCCCACCCCAACCATCGTACTGTCCGCGGAAGAACGTTTCGAATTCGTCGACCGTCCCGCCGACCGGCGTGACGCCCGCTTCGGACATCTTCCGTCGCATATCGGGATCGCGGATCGCGCTCATCGTCGCGGCGCTGATCGCGTTCACGATCTCCGGCGGCGTGCGGCCCGGGACCATCACGCCCCACCAGAACGACATCTCGAACGGCACGCCCGCCTCGCGCGACGTCGGAACGTTCGGCAGCCCGGGAAGCCGCTGAGGCGCGAAGACCGCAAGCGCCTTCACCGTCCCCGCGTTGATGTGCGATTTCGCCGAGGGCTCCGCACCGGGCATGACCTCGATGTGGCCCGCGATCAGGTCGGAGAGCGCGGGTCCCGCTCCCTTGTACGGGACGTGTGTCATTTCGATGCCCGCGGCACGCGAGAACATCTCCATCGTCAGATGATGGACCGTCGCCGCGCCCGGCGTGCCGTAGTTGAGCTTGCCCTTGTTCGCCTTCGCTACCGCGATCAGGTCGGCGAACGTCGAGAGGTCGGGGCGCTTTCCGGTCGACAGGAGCAGGATGGGCAGCGAGCCGACCTGGGACACCAGCTTCAGGTCCGTGCGCCAGTCGAAAGGCATGTCCTGCAGGTGCGGGAGGAGGGAGAGCGACTCGGAGCCGAACAGGACCGTGTAACCGTCGGGCGGGCTCTTCGCAACGAAGTCTGCACCGAGAATGCTGCCGGCGCCCGCCTTGTTCTCGACGATCACCGGCTGGCCCCACTGCGCCGACAGCTTCTCCGCGAGCATGCGCGCAAGAATGTCCGTCGTCGCCCCGGGCGCGAAGGGCACGACGAGCTTAACCGGACGATCCGGGAATGCGGCCGAGGCCCCTCCCGCCATGGCGAGAGCGAACACCGCGACGGCGAAGGTTGCGAACCGCCTTGTCCATCCGTTCATGCCTGGCTCCTCTTCGTTGGGGGCGCCGAAGGACGCCCATCTTCCCTGTCTGTCGCGTCCGGGCCTCATGCCCGCTCGAGGCGCACGACGCCGAGGTAACGACTCACGCCAAGCGTTACCGCCGTTCGCGCGTCGCGATACCCGTTCGCACGCACGACCACCTCGTACGCGCCGCTATCCTCGCCCAGCCCGTCGACCTTGAACTCGCCAAATTCGTCGCTCTTCGCCGACGCGACGACGCTCCCGTCCTTGATTACGTCGACCGTCGCACCCGCGACGCAGTCGTCGACACCGTTCGCCCGCGCGACGAGTGTCCCGCCGACGAAGCACGCGACGTAGCGGTGCAGGTTCTGGTAGAAGACGCGTGGTCGCGTGCCGAACTCGGGATGGAGCACCTCCCAGCCCTCGTTCGCCACACGGGCCGCCAGCGCATCGTCGTCGAGCTTCGCCGACGTCATCGCGGCGGTCGGGCAGGCCTGGACGCAGCGCGGCTCCTTCCAGCCGCGATCGATCAGGTGCGCGTCGAAGATCCATTTCTGCGGGAGTCGCTCCTCGTCGTTCCACCAGATCGCCCCGTACGGGCAGGTGTAGACGATCTCCTGCCGTCCACGCGCCTTGTCGGGGTCGATCATCACGATACCGTCGGGGCGCCGGTAGACGGCGCCGTCGGTCGAGGCGGTCACGCAAGGGGCGTTCTCGCATTGGTTGCACGTCGTCGGCAGGTGCGCGACGTCCACCATCGGCGCTTCGCCACGCTCGCGCGTCGAGATCGCGATCCAGTCGTGGCCGTGCCTCGGCTGCGGCGCGGCATAGCCGGGGTAGGCGTTGCCCACGTGCTCGTCCTTGCATGCGACGTAGCAGTTGCGACAGTTGTGACACTTCGCCAGGTCGATGAACAGCGCCCATTTGCCGGTCATGAGGCACCCTCCCCCAGGCTCGCCGCTCGCGCGGCATCGCGCCCCCCCTCCGCAGGGAGGGGGGTGTGGTCCCCCCGAGGCGAACGCTGTTCGCCGCCCCCCGGGGGGCCCGACGACCTCGGGGCGGCCCGTCGGTCGTCGGCGCCCAGGGACGGCCCGGCGGCGCTCGATGAACGACCTCCCCCAGGCTTGCCCGCCGCGCGGTCTTCGCGCACCCCCTCCCCAGGGAGGGGGCGAGCGCCTTGGGACGGCCCGGCGACGCTCATGACCTCTCTCCGTTCCACTTCTCGATCTCGATCAGGCAGGAGTTCGGCGCCGAGGCGCTCGTCTTCTCGGTCTGCCAGCGGGTGGGTGCGAGCGTGTTCACGCAGCCGCCGCGGTCGGTCGAGCGGCCCGGCTCGCCGATCGGGTCGTAGACCGCCGACGACGCATACGCCTGCACGACGCCCGGTGGCAAGCGCTCGGTCAGCGCCGCCGCGCAGATCACGCTGCCGCGGTCGTTGTGGAGCCGCACGAGATCGTGATGCGCTACGCCGCGCGCGCCGGCATCCCTCGGGTTCATCCGTGCGACCCAGTAGTAGTAGCCGTCGACGAGGACGCGGTGCTCCTCCACGTCGTTGATGAACGTGTCCTTGCCGTCGGTGTGCGTATGGAAGCTGTAGCGCGGGTGCGGCGTGATGAGCTGGAGCGGGAAGCGCGCGTAGAGCTCGCTCGTTCCCCTGCCCTCCCACGACGGGATGTAGCGGTTCACCGGCGGCCGTCCGGGATCGTCGAACATCTTCAGGCTCGACGGCTCGAACTCGATCTTGCCGCTCATCGTCTGCAGGCCTTCGCGGAACGTCGTGCCGTAGCCCGCCGGCAGCGGATGCGGCTCGGGCACGTCCTTGCGCCGCCCCTCTGCGAACCAGCGCATCGCGACCGGCTGCGGCGTCTTCGCGGTGTCCTCGGGCGGCACGACGTAGTAGCCCTTCTTCAGGAACTCCTCCCACGAGATGCGGCCCGGCAGGTCGGACGCCTCGAACTGCGCTCGACACCAGTCGAGCTCGGTCATCCCCTCGCTGTAGTACGTGCCCAGTCCCAGGCGGTGCATGATCGAGAGGAAGATCTGGTAGTCCGATCGCGACTCGCCCAGCGGCTCGACGCACTTGTGCTGGATCGAGATCACGCGGTGGTTGAGCTGCCCGTTGTTGTGGTGCGAGTAGCCTCCCGCCACGGTCCACTCGCCGATGTCCCAGCGCTCGAAGTTCGTGCACGCCGGCAGGATGATGTCGGCGAACTTCGACTCGCCCTCGTGCCAGATCGACTGGTTGACGACGAACTCCAGCTCGCTGGATCGGTACGCCTCGGCAAGCCGGTTCGACTCCTGCACGGTGCCGAAGTGCGAGCCGCCGTACTTGTACATCATCCGCACGCGCGAGTGGCCCGGCGCCGGGTAGTGGAAGCGCATGAATTGACCGTGGATCGACTTCGGGTCGATCGGGTGGCCATGCGTCTCGCCGTCGAGGATCGCTTCCGCGATTCGGTTGCGCGTGATCCGCTGAGTCACGACGTTCATGCTCGGAAGCTGCGGCTGTCGCTGGTAGAGCTGGACCGCCGCGCCCGTCGTTTCGACGTCGCCGGCAAGCCCGCCTTCGCCGTAGCCGGGGAAGTAGAAGTTGTAGTCGATCGGCGCGCCGTACTGCAGGTTGCCGAAGTTGACACCGGGCTTGCCGAGCCCCTGCATCGCCATCAGGCAGACCATCGCGCGCGCCCACTGCGAGCCGGTCGCCGAGCGGCAGGCCCCGCCGAACGCGGTCCCCTTGCCCCCCGCGCCGAGGTAGGTTCTGCGCGTACCCCACTTGCGCGCCAGCGCGCGCACCGTGAACGCCGGGACGCCGGTCTCCGGCTCCTGCCACTCGGGGGACTTCGGCACGCCGTCCTCGACGCCCAGCACGTAGTCGCGGTACTTGTCGAAGCCGGTCGTCCGCTCGGCGACGTAGGCCTTGTCGTACAGCCCCTCGGTCATCCAGACGTGCGCGATCGCGTGCGCGAGCGCCGGGTCGGTGCCCGGCACGATCGGGATCCACTTGCCGCCGAGCAGCGACGCCGTGTAGTTGAGGTGCGGGTCGATGTGCACCATCTCGATGCCGACGTCGCGCGCGAACATCCTCCGCAGCGTGCCCTCGAACGCGCCGTACGAGCCGCCGGTCGACTCCGGGTCGCTCGACCAGAACACGATCAGCTCCGCCTGCTGCAGGCAGTCGTCGAGCATCCCGTAGGGCTCGGCCGCGCCGAGCCGCATACTGTAGCCGTAGTGGTGTGTGGCGCCCCAGTACCAGCCCTCCCAGCTGTCCGGGTTGATCACCATCTTCGTGTAGCCGATGGCGTTCATGAACCGGTTGAACGCGCTCACGTAGCAGCCGATGTTGCCCCAGGTGTGGTGCGAGCTGTGACTGTTCATGATCGCGCCGTGGCCGTGCACGCGCTTGACGCGCCGGATCTCCGACACGACGATGTCGAGCGCCTCTTCCCAGCTGATCGGCACGTAGCTCGACTTGCCGCGGTTCGCGCAGTTACGCTCGCCGTTCGGGTCGAAGTCGACGCGCTTCATCGGCGTCAGCAGTCGGTCCTTCGAGTCGACCATCGACTTCGATGCAAGCGTGTGCGCGGTCGTCGTCGTGCGGCGCGGCGGCGTGAACACCTGTCCGCGCGCCTCGATCGACCATGAGTGAGGGTCGTGCTCGTCGAAGTCGATCGGCGTCGTCCGCACGATCTTCCCGTCCTTCACGTAGACGAAGACCGGGCCGCTGTTGGTCGCGTTGACGTAGCGCGTCTCGCCCTGGCCGGCATCCACGCCCATCGTCCAGCGGACCGACCGCATCAGGCTCAGCGTTTCGGTGAATCGGCAGGCGAGCTCGTCGTCGCCGGTCACCTCGACCGAGAAGTTCTTCGCGAAATTGACGGCATCCGCCCGCTTCGAGCCCGGCTTGAAGACGCGCCAGGCGACGTCCTCGTCCTTGAACGTCAGCACGACATCGGGCTTCGCGTGCAGTCCCGCGGCCGAACGCACGCGCGATGCTCCGAACGCATAGTGGCGCGCCGGACCCGCCGGATCGCGCATCCGGAGTTGGACGACGTGCGCGCGCTCGGCGAGCCGCGCGGCGAACGCCGGGTAGCGCGCCGCCGTCAGGTTCATCGCCCATTCCGCGCCTTTCAGCGCCAGTGCCACTTTCATGCAACGTCTCCGTTCATCCCGGTGCGAGCGAGCGTTCGCGCGCCGGTGCGAAGCGCGACCGGGCCGAGCGGAAGATCCCGCCGTCGCTGAGCTGTCGCGCCTCGGACGCGGTCGTGATGCCGATGGTCGTCTCCAGCAGGCGTTCGGATCCGGCACGGCGCGCGCGCACGCGAACCTTCGTCCCGGCAGCGAGCGCGGATTCCAGACCGTCGATGTCGATCGTCTCGGTCCCGTCGAGCCCCAGCTCGCGCCAGCCTTCGCCTGGTGCGAACGTGAGCGGGACGATGCCCATGCCGACGAGATTAGCGCGGTGGATGCGCTCGAACGACGAGGCCAGCACGGCGCGCACGCCAAGGAGCGAGGGACCCTTTGCCGCCCAGTCGCGGCTGCTGCCGGTACCGTACCGCGCGCCCGCGACGACGATCATGGGCACGCCCCGCGCGCGGTAGGCGCTGGCCGCTTCGTGGATCGGAACGACGTCGCCGTCGGGCAGAAGCCGCGTCCATCCGCCGACGCGATCGGGCGTGAGGAGATTGCGAAAGCGCGCGTGTGCGAACGTCGCGCGCCGCATCACCTCGGCGTTGCCGCGCCGGCCCACGTACGTGTTGAACTGCGCAGGCCCGACTCCGAGCCCTTCGAGGTAGCGTCCCGCGGCGCTATCGGCGGGAATCTCACCGCCGGGCGAGATGTGATCGGTGTTCACTGCATCGCCCATCAGGCACAGGACGCGCGCACCCTCGATGCGGTCGGCGAACGCGTCCGCGTCGCGGTCGAAGAACGGCGGCCGAACGAGGTAGGTCGACGCCGGGTCCCACGCGAACCGCTGCCCGGCCGGCGCGGCGAGGCGCTGCCACTGCGGCGGGCCGGCGTAGAGCGCCGCGTAGACCCCGTCGAAGAGCCGCGGGCCGAGCGCCCGCGCCGCGAGCGCCTCGACCTCGTCCGGATCGGGCGCGACGTCCGCGTAGAAGACCGGCCGGCCGCGCGCGTCGACGCCCAGCGGATCCCGGGCGAGATCGGCGTCGATGCGGCCGGCGATCGCGTACGCGACCACCAGGTGCGGTGCGCCGAGGTACGCGGCACGCACCAGGCGGTGGATTCGCCCCTCGAAGTTTCGGTTGCCCGAGAGCACGGCCACCGCCACGAGACCGTGGCGCTCGACCGCCTCGGCGACACCCGCGTCCAGCGGACCGGACTTGCCGCCACAGGTCGTGCATCCGTAGCCCACGACCGAAAACCCGAGAGCCTCGAGCGGCTCGAGCAGGTTGAGATCGGCCAGGTAGCGAGGGACGGTTCGCGATCCGGGTGCGAACGACGTCTTGACCCACGGCGCCGGCGACAGCCCGCGCGCGTGCGCGTTTCGCGCCAGGAGCCCCGCCGCGATCACCGAAGCGGGGTTCGACGTGTTCGTGCACGACGTGATCGCGGCGATCGCGACGAAGCCGTGCGAGAGCCTCGCGGAACTGCCGCCCACCGTGCATTCGACGCCGGCCGCCTCCGCCGCGGCGAATCCGTCGTCGGCGACCGGACGCGCGAGCGCGGCGGCGAAGCTCGCCGCGACGTCGCGCAGCCCGACGCGGGACTCGGGCCGCCGCGGGCCCGCCATCGCCGGATCGATCTCCGACAGGTCGACCTCGATCGTCGCGTCGTAGTCGGGCAACGGATCGCCCGGCTCGCGGAAGAGTCGAAGCGCACGGGCGACCGCCTCGGTGCGCAGGACGTCGCCCTCGGAACGCCCGGTCGCGCGCAGGAACGCGAGCGTCTCGCCGTCGACCGGAAAGTACCCCATCGTCGCACCGTACTCGGGCGCCATGTTGGCGATCGTCGCGCGATCGGGAGCCGCGAGCGCGCTCGCACCGTCGCCGACGAATTCGACGAACGCGCCGACCGGCGCTCCACGGCGAAGCAGCTCGGTGATGGCCAGCGCAAGGTCGGCCGCCAGAACGCCGGGCTGCGGCCGCCCCCGCAGCCGAACGCCGACGCAGGACGGCTTCGGCACCACGAGCGGGTCGCCGAGCAGGACAGTCTCGGCCTCGATGCCCCCCACGCCCCAGCCGATCACGCCGATGCCGTTGACCATCGGCGTGTGCGAATCGGTCCCGATGACGAGCTCGGCGCCCGCGGTCGCCTCGTCGAAGCGCGCGTCGAGCGCGACCGGACACGCCAGCCTCTCGACCTGGATCTGGTGGATGATCCCCGTTCCCGGCGGCACGATGCGGATGCCCTCGAACGCCTGCTGCGCCCATTTGAGGAACCGGTAGCGCTCGCCGTTGCGTTCGAACTCGCGGTCGAGGTTGCGCGCGAGCGCCTCGGGAACGCCGGCGACGTCGACCTGCACCGAGTGATCGACGACGAGATGCGCCGGCACCGCGAAGGTCACGCTCGCCGGCTCTCCCCCGGATTGCGCCACGACGTCGCGCAGTGCCGCCAGATCGGCCAGCACGGGGATCCCGCTCGAGTCGGGCATGACGAGCCGCGATACGGCGAGCGGTAGCGCCATTCCCGCCGGCGCGGTGCGCCAGTCGAGCGCTGTCTCCAGCCGCTCCGGCTCGCACTGTTTGCATGCGACCTGGCGGACCAGGTTCTCGAGAATCGCGCGCGCGACGTAGGGCACCCGGGCAATGTCGAGCCCTCGCTCCGAGAGCATGCCGGCAACGTCGGCGACGCGAAGCTCCTCGCCCGCCGCAACGACCCGCGCGAAGCGGCCGGCTCGCATTTGCACACCCGCGTCGGACGACGTCGTCCCGCCGCTCACGGCGCTCGCTCCCTGGCACGGGCGACTCGCGATGCGGGCGTCGCTGGCACCTCAGCCCTTCTGCGTCGCCATGAACGCGGCGATGCCGGCCTCGCCGACCGCGTGGTCCTCGTCGGCCGCGCCCGAGCTGATGCCGACCGCACCGACGATCTGGCCATCGACGATGACGGGAATGCCCCCCCCCAGGATCGTGAAGCGGCCCTGGAACTGCGTGTGAAGGCCGAACGCGGCGCCGCCCGCGCCCGCGACGGTCTTGTAGTCGCGCGTCGCGCGCCCGCCGCCGGACGAGGTGAATGCCTTGTTGATCGCGATCTCGACCGACGAGAACTTCGCGCCGTCCATGCGCCGGAACGCGATCAGGTGGCCACCCTCGTCGACGACTGCCATGTCCTTCGGGGTGCCCACTTCGACGGCCTTCTTCTGACAGGCATCGAGGATGAGTTGGGCGTCGGCGAGGCTCAGGCGCTTGAGGGTCAGCACGTCGGGTTCTCCGGGGAAGGACGAAAGGGAAGGTTTCGTGGGACGCGCGCCGTCAAGCGGCCGACTTCAATCGCTCGAGCATCGCGAGGAGCTGGTCGTCTCCGATCGGGGCGCTCTGTCTCTCGGCGGTCGCCCGGACCTCGGCGGCGAGCGCGTCGACCAGCGCGTCGTCGTCGACGTTCAAGCCCAGCTGGCGGAGACGCGCGCCCACCGCGCTGTGACCGGAGAGGCGCCCGAGCCCGATGTGCCGGCTGTTGCCGAAGGTCTCGGGCGGGACCGACTCGTAAGCGGAAGGCCCGAGCGAAACGCCCATCACGTGCGCGTCGAGCTTGTGCGCGAACGCGTGGCTGCCGACGATCGCCTTGTGCGGCGGGACGTCGATCCGCGACACCGATGCGACGAGCGAGGCGAGCGCGCTCATGCGCTCGAGCTTCGCGCCCGTGGGCACGCCGTAGAGCACCTCGAGGCTTGCCGCCAGTTCCTCGAGCGGCGCATTGCCGGCACGCTCGCCAACGCCGAGCACGGTGCCGTCGAGGATCGTCGCGCCCGCCTCCGCTGCCGCGAGGGTGTTCGCGAGCGCGAGCCCAAAATCGTCGTGAAAATGAACCTGCACCGGCACGCCCGCGACGGCCACCGCACGGCGAACGAGAAACGCCGTCGCGCGCGGATGGAGCGCGCCGACGGTGTCGGCGACCGTCACGCGCTTCGCGCCCGCCGCGACGACGGCCTTGTAGACGGATTCGAGGAAACCCAGGTCGGCTCGCCCGGTGTCGGTCGGCGCGAAGCGAACGTTCGGTGCGCGCGAGCACGCGTAGTCGACCGCCTCGACGGCGCGCACGAGCATCTGCGCCCGCGTGACCTTCTGAACGATCGACAGCCTAAGGTCGGACACGGGATAGATCAGGTCGATCCAGTCGGCGCCCGAGTCGACGGCGCGATCGATCTGATCGCGCCAGTCCTTCTGGAACACCTGCGTGACCGCCTCGACCGTCCACGACGGGAACCGCTTGCGGATCTCGACGATCGTCCTGAAGTCGGTCTCGGATCGCCCGGGATAGCCCGCCTGGACTTGCGCGATGCCGGCATCGTGCAGCGCTTCGGCGATGCGCAGGCGTGCATCGAGCCCGAAGTTGACCTCGCTCGCCTGCTCGCCTTCGCGCAGCGTGCAGTCGTTGAGGATGACCCGCGGCGCGAACGACTGCTCGCCGCGCACGGCCGGGTCGGTGTTGATCGCGCTCACCGCGGACTTCATCGCCAACCTCCCGTTCGCAGCATGCGTCATGGCAGCGAGATGCCGCCATCGACGGCCCAGGTCTGGCCGGTCACGAACGCGGTCCTGTTCGACGCGAGCAGCACGACGGCGTTCGCCACGTCCTCGGCCGTCGCGATGCGCCCGAGCGGAATCGCCGCCTTCTTGCCCTGCTCGTAGGCCGGGTCGCGGAACAGGTCCGCGGTCATCGCAGATCGCACCGCGGTCGGCGCTACCGCGTTCACGCGCACCTTCGGCGCGAGCTCGAGCGCGAGGACCCGCGTGAAGTGGATCAGCGCGGCCTTCGAGACGCCGTAGGCTGCACCGGTCTTCGCCGCCACGATCCCGTTGATGCTTGCGATGTTGACGATCGCACCGCCACGCGACTTCATCTCCGCGCCGAACGCCTGGCAGGTGCGCCAGCAGCCGCCGACGTTGACGTCGAGGATCTCCGCCAGCGCCTCGTCGGTGCAGTCCATCGCGCCCGCGCGGATCTGCAGCCCGTGCGAGTTGACGAGAATGTCGACCGGGCCGTCCTTCGCAACCTCGGCCGACGCCTTCGCGATCGAGTCGCGCGAACGCACGTCGGCGACGACCGGGCGGACACCCGGCATCGGCTCGGCGGGCGCAAGGCGGTCGAGCGACCACACGCTCACGCCCTGCTGCGCGAGCATCCGGCAGATCGCGGCGCCTATCGCCCCCGAGCCGCCGGTCACGACGGCGCGCGAGCCGGCGAGTCCGAGGTCGAAGCCTCGCACGGCGGGCACGGACGGCGTCATGCCGAGACCACCTCGCTCGCCGGCGCCGGTTCCGGCGCGGCGATCCTGGGCGCGACCGCATGCCCCAGCGCCAGCGACCGCAGCCGCACCGTTCCGCCCGGCACGACACCGACCATCGCCGCGCCCTCGGATCCGATCCACACCGAGTCCTGCGGAAGCGCGTCGTTGAACTTGAGCCAGGCGCGCAGCGGTGCGCCGACCGTGACGACGATTTCGATCGGCGCGCCTTCGACGAGCCCGCCGCGCGTCGAGGAGGATGGATGGACCTGCACGTAGCGGCGGCCGTGCGCGTACTCGCCGGTCGCTGCGCCGTGCGCGGCAACCTTCAGGTGGCAGTACTGCGATGCGAGGGCCGCCCGTTGCCTTGCGGTCGCAGCGGCATCGACGGTGCCGTCCCGGGCGAACACGACACCGTACGCCTCGGACGCCGCGCGCTCGGAGACGAAGCCGAGCCGGACGTCCTCGTGCACGCGCTGGGGGTCACGCGCCAGCGGGTCGCCGTAACCGCCGCCGCCCGCCGAACGCATCAGCACGACGTCACCGCGCACAACCGGGCAACCGGTGGCCTTGCCCGGAATTTTGCCCGGCTGCAATTCGATGCCCGCGTGACGGTAGGTGAAGCCGTTCGGCGCACCGGCCACGCCGCCGTGCAGTCCGTACGGCGGGATGATGCAGCGGTCGGACAGCACCGAATACGACGCTCGCGCGGTCGCGACGCGCACGTCACGTTCGAGGCCGAGCCCTCCGCGCATCGTGCCGGGCCCGCCCGAGTCGGTGCGCAGTGCCGTGCGCTCGATGACGAGCGGCAGCTCGTTCTCGATCGACTCGACCGGCTGGATCGACGAGAAGTCGCCTTCGTCGAACGAGCGGAACGCGGACGAGCCGTCCGCCTCGAGGAAACCGCCGGTTCCGCCCGCGGGATACTCGTAGAAGATGAAATGCGAGTTCGTTTCGGGGTCGAGCCCCCCGACGTAGCAGTGGTTTGCGCTGCCCTTGACGTCGCCGGCGATCGCGTTGGGCAGCGCGCGCGACAACGCACCCATCACCACAGACTGGGTGCGGCGGCGGATCTCCGCGAATCCGCCGCACGCGGCCGGGAAGCGGGCGTTGAGGATCGTGCCTTCCGGCGCCGTGACGCGCACGGGCCTGAACGCCCCCTGGTTGACCGGCAGGTCGGGGTCGAGGACCGTCTTCAGGATCGTGAACACGGCGGTCGTGGTCACCGCGAGCGATGCGTTGATCGGCCCTGCAACCTGCGCAGCGGTGCCGGTGAAATCGGCGTGGATGTCGGTGCCCGTGACTTCGATGCGCGTCTTGAGCAGCACCGGGTCGTCGGTAGTTCCCGAGGCGTCGAGGTAGTCCTCGTAGACGTAGGTGCCGTCCGGAATGCGGCCGATCAGGTCGCGGATCTGCGCCTCGGTACGGTCGAGGATGACGTCGATCGCCTCGAGGAGCCCGTCGATGCCGAACTTCGCGGCCATCTCGTGGATGCGCCGCTCGGCCGTGCGGCAGGTCTCGATCATCGCCTGCAGGTCGCCCCGGCGCTCGGGCTCGACCCGCATGTTCGCGAACATCAGGTCGGCCACGCCGCGCACGAGCTTGCCGCCTTCGTAGATCTTGATCGGCGGGATGCGCACGCCTTCCTGGAAGATCTCGGTCGACGTGCCGGAGAGGCTGCCGGGCGTCATGCCGCCGACGTCCGCCCAATGGGCGCGGATTGCCGGAAACAGCAGCAGCCTGCCCCCGACGAACACCGGGCAGATCACCGCGACGTCGTTGAGATGCGTGCCGCCCGAGTACGGGTCATTGATCAGGATGACGTCGCCCGGATTGATGTCGTCGCGGAAGCGCTCGATGGCGATGCGGACCGACCACGGCAGCGGGATGATGTGGCCCGGGTTGTCCTCGGACTGCGCGACCGCCTCGCCACGCGCGTTCATCACGACGCAGGAGAAATCGCGCGCCTCGTAGAGCACCGACGAGTACGCGACGCGCGCGAGCGTGGCGCGCATCTCGCGCACGATCGAGATGAGGCGCTCCTGGATGACTTCGAACGTGATCGGATCGACCATCGTCAGGCTCCTTCCACCGCGCCCTCGGCGCGGACGTCGACGACCAGATTGTGCTGCGAGTCGACCGTGAACGAGTCGGCGGGGCCCACGACCGTCGTCGCGCCGAGCTCCTCGACGATCGCCGGCCCGGGGACTCGGGTGCCGACCGCGATGCGGTATCGGTCGTAGACCGGACAGTCGGTCCAGCCGGTCTCGCGGAAGAAGACGCGGCGGCGCGCGAGCACGCCGGCGGCGTCCGACTCGGGGTTGGCCGCCGGCGGCGAGAGGCGCCCGAGGTCAGCCTTCTCGATCGCCCCGACCGCCATGGCACGCAGGTTGACGATCTCGGTCGGCGCGACGCGCCGCGTGTGGCCGTAGCGCTCGGCGTACACGCCGAAGAACGCATCGTCGACTGATTGCGTCGACAGGTTGCCGAGGTCCATCGGCACGGGCAGTTCGGACTTCTGCCCGACGTAACGCATGTCCGCCGTGCACACGGTCACGATCGCCTCGCGCGGGATGCCGTCGCGCACGAGATCCTCGACCGCGGACGCGGCGAGCTCCCCGAAGCGTCCTGCGAGCCGCGCCGGGTCGAGCCCCGCCGTACGCGCGAGCAGTGTCTCGGAGCGCTCGGCGACGACGTCGGTGACGAGCAGGCCGAACGCGCACAGGTTGCCCGGCGCGGGCGGCACGATGACCTGCGGGATGGCGAGGTCGCGCGCGAGGTCGCACGCGTGCATCGGACCCGCGCCGCCGAACGCCACGAGCGCGAAGTCGCGGGGATCGTGGCCGCGCTGGATCGAGATCTCGCGGATCGCCGAGGCCATCGTCACGTTGACGAGCCGCAGAACGCCGTCGGCCATTTCCTCGGGCGCGAGCCCCACCGCCTGCGCAAGCTCGCTCACGACCGCCGTCGCGCGCTCGGGATGGATCCGGATCTCGCCGCCCAGCGCGTAGCTCGACGACAGCCGGCCCAGCATCAGGTTCGCATCGGTCACGGTGGCGACCGTGCCGCCCTTTCCGTAACAGGCGGGTCCCGGGTCAGCGCCTGCGCTGTGCGGGCCGACCTTGAACGTGCGCCCGCCGACGATGCTCGCGATCGATCCGCCGCCCGCGCCGACGGTCTTGATGTCGATCATGTGCGTCTTGATCGGCAGGTTCGAGATGCGCGTCTCCGCGGTGCGCACCACCTTGCCGTCCGAGATCAGCGCGACGTCGGTCGACGTCCCCCCCATGTCGTAGGTGATCAGGTTGCGGAACCCCGATCGTTCGGCGACGTGGATCGCCCCCATCACGCCGGCGGCCGGGCCGGACAGCAGCGTCTCGACCGGGTAACGCCTGGCGGTCGAGGCGCGCATCAGTCCGCCGGACGACTTCATCATCTCGACCGGCTCGCGGTAACCCGCATCGGCCAGGCGCGATTCCAGCCGCCCCAGGTACCGGTCCATCACCGGCATCACGTAAGCGTTGAGCGCCGCCGTCGAGAACCGCTCGTACTCCTTGTACTCGCGCACGACGTCGGCGGACGTCGTGACGTGGATCGAAGGCGCGACGCCGCGAGCGATCGCGGCAGCCCGCTCCTCGTCCGCGCCGTCGATGTACGAATGGAGGAAGCAGATCGCGATCGCCTCCACCCCTTCCGCAGCGCACGCCTCGACCGCCGCGCGGACATCGCCTTCGTCGAGCGCCACGGCGGGCTCCCCGTTCACGAACCGGCGCTGGCGAACCTCGAAGCGCAGCGGCCGCGCCACCAGCGGGGCCGGCTTCGTGAGCTTCATGTCGTAGACCTTCGAGCGGTTCGTCCGCCCGATCTCCAGCAGGTCGCGGAAGCCCGCGGTCGTGAGGAGCGCGACCTTTGCCCCCTTCCGCTCGAGCACCGTGTTGGTTGCGACCGTCGACCCGTGCGCGAACCGGCGGATCGTCCTCGGATCGACGGCGAGCCGCGCAAGCCCGTTGAGGATGCCGATCGACTGGTCCTTCGGCGTCGACGCCGTCTTCGTCACCTCGAGCCTTCCCGCCACCCGGTCGAGCAGGACCACGTCCGTGAAGGTACCGCCTACGTCGATGCCGATCTCGATCATTCCGCCTTCCCTACAGGTCGCCGAGCGCCGCGTCGAACTGGCCGACGAAGTCGTCGACCGTCGCGGCGGTGTGTTGCAGGCTCACGAAGCCGCGTGCGCCCGTGATGTGGACGCCGCGCTCGAGGAGCCCGTTCCAGACGCGCCTGCGCAGCGCCTTGTCCTCGCCGAGCGCGTCGCGCGCGTTCGCGACGTCGGCATCGTCGAAATGCAGGTGGAACAGCGGACCGACGCCGAACACGCGCCCCGGGACGCCGCGTCGCGCGAACGCGGACCGCAGGCCCTCGCGCGCGCGCGCGCCGAGCGCGAACAGCTTCTCGTACGCGCCGGGTTGCGACAGCGCGTCGAGCGTCGCGGCGCCTCCCGCCGCGGCGACCGCCTGGCCCGCGAACGTGCCCGCCAGGTAGACCGGCGCGCGGGCGGTCTTGCCGAACAGTGCGTTCATGATCCCGGCCGGTCCGCCGATCGCGCCGTTCGGGTAGCCGGCGCCGATGATCTTTCCCAGCGTCGTGAGATCGGGCCGGACGCCGTAGTATTCCTGCGCGCCCCCCGGGCCGAATCGGAAGCCGGTGACGATCTCGTCGAAGATCAGCAGTGCGCCGCACGCCCGCGTCGCGTCGCGCACCGTCTGCAGGAAGCCCGCACGCGGCTCGATGAAGCGCTGGAACGGCTCCATGATCACGCACGCAATCCGGTCGCCGTACTCGGCCAGGATCCGGCGCACCGCGTCGGCGTCGTTGAACGGCGCGACGAGGCACAGGTCCTGGATGGCCCGCGGGATGCCCGGGCAGTCGGGGATCGGATGGATGTCCGGCAGCTTCGCGCGGTCGGCGGGGCCGAGCGATGCAAGCTTGTTGCTGAGCGACACCATGTCGAGGTGGCCGTGGTAGGCACCCTCGAAGCGCAGGATCAGGTCGCGGCCCGTGTAGGCGCGCGCCATGCGGATCGCGTGCAGCGTCGCCTCGGTGCCGGACACGACGAGCTTGACCGAGTCGATCGACGGGACCGCGGCGACGATCCGCTCGGCGAGCGCGATCGCCGCCTCGTTCATCGCGCCGAAGTTGCCGCCCGCCTCGACCTGCCGGCGCAGCGCCGCCTGCACGTCGTGGTGCGCATGGCCCGCGACCAGCGCGCCCGACGACAAATGGAAGTCCAGGTACTCGCGGCCGTCGACGTCGTAGATCCGGTCGCGCTCGCCGCGCGCCATCACGACCGGGAACGGCCGCGTGTCGGCGGCGGTCAGGCGCGCGTCCGGGAACGCGGCAGCGGCGCGCCGCGCGAGCGCCTCCGTGCGCGGACCCGCATGCGTCCCGCCTGCGCCTTCCCCGCGCCCGCCTTCGATCACCTTCATGCTGTCCACCTCGAGCGTTCCCCGTTCCGGCACCCTGCCTCAGGAAGGCGGGCGATCCGCCGACCACGTCCGGGTCGACGACCGCCTTCCGCCCGTGCAGGCCGTGCGCGCCTCACTGCATCGTGATGCCGGCATCGCGCACCATCTTCCCCCATCGGGCGACCTCGCTCGCGTGGAACGCCTCCGCCTCGGGCAGAGGCTTGAACCAGACGTCGAATCCCGCAACCTTGAGCTTGTCGACGACGTCGGGCATCGCGACGAATTCGGCGAGCGCGTCGCTCCATTTCTGGACGATCGGGCGCGGCGTACCGGCCGGCGCGAACAGCGCAATCCACGTGTCGGCCGAGAGCGCTTCGTAGCCAAGCTCCGCGAACGTCGGCATGTCGGGGAAGGCACTCTCGCGCTTCTCGCCCGAGATCGCGAGCCCGCGGATCTTGCCGGACTGCAGGAAGACCACCGCACTGCCGTAGCTTGCGGTCATGAAGTCGACGTGGCCGGCAACGACGTCGGCTATCGCGGGCGCCGCGCCCTTGTAGGGCACGTGCGTCGCCTGGAGGCCGGTGCGAACGCGCAGCGCGTCGCTTACGAGGTGCGACGCCGAGCCCTGGCTCGAGGACGCGTAGTTGAGCGGCTTCGTCCTGCCCGCGGCGATGAGTTCCTCGAGCGTCCGGTACGGCGAATTCGCGGGAACGACTATCACGTGCCGCGTGCGAACGAGGAACGCCACCGGCTGCACGTCCTTGAGCATGTCGAAGGACAGCTTCGTGAACAGCGAAGCGTTGGTGGCGTGCGTCTGGTTGTTGCCCAGCGTCATCACGTAGCCATCGGGTGCGGCGCGAACCCCCGCCTGCGTGCCGATGAGGCCGGAGGCACCGGCGACGTTGTCGACCACGATGGTCTGCCCCCATTTCTCGCCGACCTTCTGGCTGACGAGCCGCGCGACGACGTCCGTCGTGCCTCCCGGCGGAAACGGGACGATCATGCGCACGGGCTTGGTCGGGTATTGCTGCGCCTGGGTCCCGGACGCCATCGCCATGCCGACACAGGCAGCGAGAACCGGAACGAGGGTGAAGACGCGACGTCGCTTCATGTCGGGGCTCCCGGCGGCGCACCAGTCCGCGGGAGCGCGGCGGTGCAAGTTGTATTGATGAGCATACATCATGTCCGGCGCGACCGCAACGCGTGCCTTTCGCGCGTCAGACAGGCGGGCGGTAGACCTCGATACGCCGATGGTTCCAGTCGTCGAGGTCGGTCTCGGTCGCGTCGACGAGAAACTTGCCCGGCTTGATGCCCGGCATTCCCGCCCCCGAGAAAGCGAAGCGTTCCGCGTCCTTCGCCCGCTCGACGATCGCCCAGAGGACTTCAGCGGCCGAGCGAGCGCCAACGTCGCGGTTGACGGCGACGAAGCCGCGGACGCTGGAGATGGTCCACAGCCGCTCCGCGAGCGCGGCGGGGCGAAAGCCGTCCGCGACGACGAGCACGGCGAGACGTCCCCCGGCGTAGAACGGCAGCTCGTAGCGCAGCAGCTCCGGCGTCTCTCGCCTGAGCCGCTCGAGCACGGCGCGGGGCCCCAGCGTGACGAGCTCGATGTGCTCACGCGACACACCGCCGGAGATCGAGTGGAATAAGGGCTCGCGGCGCACGCGGATCGCGTCGACGAGGCACGCCGGGTTGCGCTCGCGGACCGAGTAGAGCCCCTTCTGGTCGCCGACCGGGCCTTCGCGCTCGTAGCTGGGGACGATGCGCCCGGTCAGCGCGTACTCGGTGTCCACCGGCAGCGGCAGCGGATCGTCCGTGTACGCGAGCGCGTCGCCGCCCATCGCCTGCGCAACCGCGAGCTTGTCTACGCCCTCACCCACGCCGACGCACGCCATCAGCGTAACCTCGGCGGGCGCGCCGACGAGGATCGCGACGTCGAGCGATTGGCCCCGGCCGACCGTCTCCTCGACGATCCGCCGGATGCGCGAGGTTGCCGGGTTGACCAGGAGCTTGTTCCCGCCCGCCAGGGACATGCGCACGAAGCAGACGTGATGGGCGCCCGTTACCGGGTCGCGCGCGAGCAGAATGCCCGACGTGAGGTAAGGCGTGACGTCGTCGCGGCTGTAACGCATCGCCGGCAGCAGGCGCGCGAGGTCGGGCGAACGCGTAACCTCGACGGCGCCCTGCGCGAGGGCACGACGAACGGGCGCGGCGGGATTCGCGATCGCACGGTCGAGCCTGGCGAACAGCGTCGCGTAGTTCCGCGCCGACAGCGAGCGGCAGACCCGCTTCGCCGAACCGTAGAGATTGCCGACGATCGCCGCGTCGGCGTCGCGCACGCGGCGGAAGACCAGCGCGCAGTTGCGCCGCCGCTCCTCGTCCCTGACGCGCTTCGGAATGTCGGCACGGTCGACCCCGTCGTCGACCTCGGCGACCTCGCCCGCCGCTGCGCACGCCGCCAGTGCCGACCTGAAATCCACCCCGTCTCCGTGGTCTGTGCCGATGCCGCGCGATCCGGCAAGGATACCCAATCGCCCGGTCGCGCAGTGGCGAGCCTGGCGCGCGCCGCTACGTCGCGCGCTGCAGCGGCGCGTCGCCGACCGGCACGAGCACGCGGTCCTCGATCTCGCCTACCAGCGGGCCGTGCGCCTCGCGCGTCGCGCGCTTCGTCTCGATCCACTCCGGATCGGCGAGGAAGGCGGCCCAACCGGCGTCCTTCGCAGCCTCGTCCGGCCACGAGAGCAGGTAGACGAACTCGCGGCGGCTCGGCGTACCCGCTTCCCAGGTCGCGACGAGCGTGAAGCCGTGCCGCGCCATGATCCGGGCCGAATGCGCTTCGAAGCGCTCGAGGAAGGCCCCGCGGTTGTGCTCGAAGATCTCGTAGATGCGGAGCTGGTGGATCATCGTGCGCCGCGGGTGCGTCAGCCCGCGGTCGCGCCCGTCGTCCGCACCGCGTCGGCCCAGACCTTGCGTTCCCGGGCGAGCAGTGCCTCGGCAGCCTGCGAATCGACATTGACGACCAGGCTCGCCTGTTTGCCCATCTCGGCGGCGTAGGCAGGCGTCGCAATCGCCGCCGCGAACGCCGAGCGCAACGATGCGAGCGCCGGCGCCGGCGTTGCCGCGGGCGCCACCGCGGCGAACCACGTCGGCGTGTCGAGCGTCGGGAAACCCGACTCGACGAGTGTCGGGACGTCGGGCAGCACGGTGACGCGCGACCCCGTGCTCACCGCGAGCGCGCGCAACTGGCCGCTGCGGACGAGCGGCACCGTCGTCGACGCGCCGATGAACGAGAAGGCGATGCGTCCCGACAGCAGGTCGGCGCGCTGCGGCGCCGCGCCCTGGTAGGGGACGTGCAGGAATTTCACGCCCGCGACCTGCGCCATCACCTCGACCGTCAGGTGCGACTGCGATCCGACGCCGTTCGATCCGTACGAGATCTGCCCCGGCCGCGCACGCGCGAGGTCGATGAGCTCCGCGAGGCTGCGCGCGGGAACCGCTTCGGGATTCGAGACGAGCACGTTGGGAAAGCTACCCATCATGCCTATCCACGCGAAGTCCTTCTCCGGATCGTAGGGCAGGCTCGCGTAGAGCGCCTTGTTGATCGCGAGGATCGCCTGCCCCGCCACGAGCAGCGTGTGGCCATCGGGCGGGCTGCCCGCGACGTACGCGGCCGCGATGTTGCCGCCCGCACCGGGCTTGTTCTCGACGATCACCTGCTCCTTCAGCTGCGCCGCAAGCGCCGTGGCGGTCGCGCGCGTCAGCGTGTCGGCGGGCCCGCCGGCCGCGAACGGCACCACCATGCGGACCGGCCGAGACGGAAACGACTGCGCACGCGCCGCCGGTGCCAGGATCATCGCAGCGCTCGCGAGCGCCCAGCGAATCAGGTCGCGGCGCGAGATCCGGTCCCCGCCGGTCGGCGTCGTTCCCGTTTGCTCGCTCATCCCCGGCTCCTCGTCGATATCCATGTCCACCGGACGCGTTCGAAACGCCGGTTGCGTGCGTGCGCGTCTCCGCCATCGGAATCCGGTCACGACGAACCCGAATCCCCCTGCGCGACGGACGACGGCATCGCCGATGCCAAGAATCGCTGGCTCGGGAACGCGACCGCCACGAATCCGTGCTGCGTCCGACAAGGATCGGCCTCGCCTGCGCACCATCGAACCCTTCGTCGCCGGACATCACCGATTGCGCGGCCGCCCCGCAGACCGTCGTCGGCAGCACCGGGGGTCGTGCCCGAAACGCCCAAATGGTATCCAAAGTAATACTTATTGTGCAACCTCGCTGCAGGAGGCCGCTTGCGCCGGGCGAGGTGGTCGGAATGAGGCAGCGGGCGGCGCGTCTGGCCGACCAACCGCGGTGTGGCAGATGAATGATTGCGACGGGCTGCTGCTTCAATCAGCGCGCGGCACTCCGTCAGGTGCGCCGTCGGCCATTCGGCCCACGCCGGATGATCGAGGCGGGACTTCGATGGGGAGAACCGTGGGGAACGGGGCTTACCACGACCGCAATGGTTGGAGTCTTGGCGGAGAGGGCGACATTCACATTGCGGGGCTACAACCATCATTCTCCCCTACCGTTACCGCCAAACCTACCGCCGACGTGCGAGATTTACCCTCGCCACAAACTCGGCCTCATACCCCACCTCATCACCACTTGGAACGGTGCGCCGCTGAATTGATGGGCGACCACTACGGTGGCCGATATCACGAACGGCCAGAGGATATCCTCGAAGTGCTTCGTCTCGCTGGCAGCACTAACGCTGTGCAACTGCCCACAAGGAACCCGGTAGCTATGGTTTCGACTTGGGATTCCGGGGGCGCGGTGGACCTGGGGCACCCCTACCGCGCCGCCCCCCTGGTGCTGCGTCGGCACGAGTGTACGCATGCGCCCTGCCCCCTACCCGTCCCTGAACCCCGGCGACGAGCGCGTGGGAGGCGTTTGGGAATCGATGAGCCAAGATGGCGGCCGATCAGTGCAGCCAGGACAGCGGCACCGTGACGATCTGGGGCACGAAGATCAACAGCAGCAGCACCAGCGTCTGCGCAACGAGGAACGGCCAGACACCGCGCGTCGTCTCGCTGACCGACACACCGGCCACCGCGCCGACCACGTTCAGCACGACGCCAACCGGCGGTGTGATCAGCCCGATCGCGTTGGCCATGATGAACAGCACACCGAAATAGACTGGATCGATGCCGGCCTGCTTGATCACGGGCATCAGGACAGGGGTCATGATGAGCACCGTCGGCACAAAGTCGAGCGCGGTGCCGATCAGCAGGACTAGCACCATCACCGCGAACATCAGGAGTGTCTTGTCGTGGGCAAACGGCTTCAGCGCCTCGCCCATGTGTTCGGGAATATTGGCGATCGTGACGAGCCACGCCGACACGAACGCCGCTGCCACGAGGAACATCACTGCAGCGGAGGTCTTCGCCGCAGAGCTGAACAGTCGGAACAGGTCGCGTAAATGGATCTCCCGGTAAACGAACATGCCAACTAGGAGCGCGTAGACGACCGCGACCACCGCGGCCTCGGTCGGAGTGAATATTCCGAACTTCAGCCCGCCCACGATTATCACCGGCAAGATCAGAGCCCACACGCCATCCACGAGCGCCGCGCGCACGTCGCGCAGAGTGCGCCGCGGCTGTGTCTTGACGTCCTCACCGCGGATGACCCACCACCACGCGAAGACGAGAGAGAGCCCCATCAGGATTCCCGGCACGATCCCAGCGAGAAACAGCTTGGTGATGGAGACTCCCGCGGCGACGCCGAAGATGATGAAACCAATGGAGGGCGGGATCACCGGCGCGATGATGCCGCCGGCCGCCATCAATCCGCAGGCGCGCGGCAAGTTGTACCCGGCTTCCCGCATCATGGGAATCAGGATGGCAGACAGCGCGGCAGCGTCGGCGACGGCAGAGCCCGACAAGCTGGCCATCATGATTGCCGCGAAGATCGCCACATAACCCAAGCCGCCGCGCTTGTGACCCACCAGTGCGAGGGCCAGTGTGACGATGCGGCGGGAAAGTCCTCCGGCATTCATCAGCTCGCCAGCGAGCATAAAAAAAGGAACGGCCATCAGCGGGAAGCTGTCGGCACCATTGATCATGCTCTCCGCGATGATGCGCGGATCGAACGCACCGAGCTGGATCATCAGGGCGATGCCGGAAACCAGCAGGGCGAAGGCGATCGGCACGCCAATCGCCATGGCACCGAGCAGCGAAACGAGGAAAACGGTGACAGTAATCAAGCGGCGCGTCCGTGATCCGGTTCGGCGCTGGCCGTCAGTCGACCGTACTACCCAACGGAGTGCGATTTCCCGACGCGATCCGCTTCAATGCGCGCCGCATGCCCGCGACTACTACCAGGATCATGAGCACGCTCGCCACGAGGCCAACACCGAACAGCAGCACCATCGGAAAGGACGCCGCTTGCGAGTACTTTCCCACGTTGGTGATGGTCTGGTACCAACTTCCGACGAAGAATAGAACACAGCAGACGACGATCAGCAGGTCGCTCGCAATCCGGCAAGCCATTCGGCCATATGGGGACAACCTCCGCACGTACGAGTCGACGCCGAGATGCCCCTCCTCCCGCAGCACGACGACCGCACCGATGAACGTCAGCCAGACGAACGCGTAGCGAGAAAGCTCCTCAGTCTGCGCGATGCCGCTGTGGAACACGAAACGCAGGACGACGTTCGCGAAGACGATCACCACCATCACGGCCAGCAAGCCGACGAGCATTCCCTCGAGAAGCTTCTGGATTCGATCGATCAAGGGCATGACTTGGGTGTTCGGCAGCCGGGACACGCAGGAAGGCGGTAAGCCCCGAATGCGGCGGTCGGCCGCACCCGGGGCTGGTCGTTACTGCTGAACGGAAACTATGCGCGCGAGCAGGTTCTTGTCCATCTTCTCGGTGAACTGCGGCCACAGCGCTCGCGCCGGGGTCTCCCAGAGCTTCATCTCGGCCTCGGTCGGCCGGTACACGGTGACCCTCTTGGAGATCGTGTTCAGCACCGTCTTCTCGTCCTCGCGGTCTGCGGCGTTCGCAATCTTGAGCGCTTCGGCCGACGCGTCCCGGATGACCTTCTGCAGCTGCGGATCGAGCGCGTCGAAAGTCTTTGCGCTAACCTGCGCCACGTGGAAGGTCATCAGCGTGCGCGTCTCGGTGCCGTACTTGACGAGCTCCTGGAAACCGAACGCATTGATTGCCGCGGCCTGGAGGTTCAGTCCGTCGATCATGCCCTGCTCGAGCGACGGATACGTGTCGGACCAGGGAAGCGGTGTCGCCGTGAAGTTCCAGGACTTGAGTAAGGCGATGTCGATTGGATTGGACAGCGCGCGGAACTTGAGCCCCTTGACGTCTTCGGGCGTCCGCAGCGGGCGCTTGTTGTTGATGAGCAATCGGAAGCCACCGACCTCGATGTGGCCGAGCAGGACCGTTCCGGCGTCATTGCGAAGCTTGTCTCGAAGATAGGTGTCCACCATGGGATCGGCGAACACCTTCACCGCGCTTTCGCGCGATTTGAGCACGTAAGGCAGGTCGAGCCAGAAATAGGCGTCGGTGACCACCCCCTCGTTGGCCGCGGCACCGCTACCGAAATGGATCGTGCCGAGCTTCATGCCGCGGAATACCTGCTCGTCGCCGCCCAGCTGCCCAGAGTGATGGACCTGCAGGCGGATCTTACCGCCGGCGCGCTCGTTGACACGCTTGGCGAGCTCGTCCCAGTAAATGGCCACCGAGGTACCGGGCTTGTAAGCGTGGGCGACGCGCAACACTTCCTGCGCAGCGGCAGGGGGGGCCGGCAGCGTCGCGGCGATCGCGAGCGTGATGCCAGCAAGGCAAGATGCAAGTTTCATTGCATTCCTCCAGTGGGTGTCTTTGTCGTGGACCGGGCGGGCGCGGCTGAAGGCCGCGGCGCCTGGGTTATCGCCGCCGAATGCCCCTCATCCCACGGGACACCGGCGGATCGGTCTAATGCCGCTCAACCCATGATGACCTGCCGCAGTTCCATCATGTCTTCGATCGCGTACTTCGGACCCTCGCGGCCGATGCCACTCTTCTTTACTCCGCCGTATGGCATGTGGTCGAGGCGCCAGCGCGACGGCGCATTGACGTTGATGCCGCCGAAGCGCATCGTGCGCATCGCCTTCAGCACGACGTCCATCGAGTTCGTGTAGAGCCCAGCCTGAAGGCCGTACGGCGTCGAATTCGCCAGCGCGAATGCGGCGTCGATGTCTTCGTAGGGCATCATGCTCACGACGGGGCCGAAGACCTCGCGGCAGACAACGGTCATCTCCGACTTGACCTCGGTGAGCACCGCGGGCGTCACGGTGGCCCCCCGACGTTCCCCGCCGCAGCGAAGTCTCGCGCCCTGCCCCACCGCCTCGAGGATCCAGGATTCCACGCGTCGGGCCGCGTCCTCGCTGATCATCGGACCAATGTCGGTTGCGGCGTCGGCGGGCGATCCGACGACGAGCTTGCGCGCGCCGGCGACCATCTCCTCGACCATCCGCTCGTAGAGATCGCGGTGAACCAGGATCCGCTGCGTCGAGATGCAGCTCTGGCCGCTCATACCGAACGACGCACCGACCAGGTCCTTGACTGCGCGGCCAACGTCGGCGTCGCGATGCACGATCGCCGGCGCATTGCCGCCAAGCTCGAGCAGCACGCGGCGCAGTCCCGCGATCGACAGAATCCGCTCGCCCACGGTCTCGCTGCCGGTGAAACCGATCACCTCGACGTCGGGATGCGTGACCAGCCGCTCGCCCACCTCGGCATCGCCGTGGATGACGTTGAGCACACCGGCCGGCAGCCCGCATCCGGTCGCGATCTCCGCGAACATTACAGCAACCTTGGCCGCGCGCACGTCGGGCTTATGCACGACAGTGTTCCCGGCGGCCAGCGCAGGGCCAACCTTGTGGCAAACAGTGTTGAGCGGCGAGTTGAACGGCGTGATCGCCGCAACTACGCCGATCGGGTATCGGCGCGCCATCGCGACGCGACCTTCGCCCCGTGGCGACGAGTCCATCGGAATCTCGAAGCCTTCGATCCGGAGCGCCTCTTCGGCAGAGATCGCAAGCGTTTCGACCGAGCGGTCCACTTCGCCCGACGCGTCGCGGCGCGTCTTGCCCGTGATCGCGACCATCGCGTCGACGATCACCGACTTCGCTCCCGCCACGGCCGGCGCGAGCTTCGCGAGGATCGCGCTCCGCGCATGCGCGGGCGTCACGCCCCAGGTGCGGAATGCCTCAGAGGCGGCGGCGACGGCGGCATCGATCTGCGCGACGGACGGCGTGTGCAACGTCGCGGCCACCTTGCCTTCGACAGGCTCAACGACATCGATCCGGCCTTCGCCGGAGCAGTGCTTACCGTCGATGTACATCGGTACTTCCCGCATTGCGGCAGTCTGGAGATTCGACATCCGGGGGCTCTCGGTCGGAAAATGGGGGAAAAGTCGGAGACGCGTCACGCCATTCGGTACTTGTCGACGATGTCCTCGTCGAGCTCGACGCCGATGCCCGGGCGTTCGTCGACCAGCATGTAGCCGTCCTCGTATACCTCGGCGGGCTGGCGGAGCAGCTTGTGACGCAGCGGATTGGGCTCATTCTTCGACCAATCGCTCTGCATGTATTCATAGATCAGGAAGTTCGGCAGCGCGGCAGCGAAGCGCAACGTCGCGGCGAGAAGCACAGCAGAGCAGCTCCCGGTGTGCGGGGCATAGGGCACGTGGAACGCGTGGGAAAGCGCCGCGATGCGCCGCGCCTCGGTGATGCCGCCCACGCGCGCGAGGTTCGGCTGGATCACGTCGATCGCGCGACGCTTCAGGAACTCTGCCGCGCCGAAGCGCAGGAAATCCGCCTCCCCCCCCGCGATCCGGATGTCGAGCCTGTCGGCCAGATGTTGGTAGCCGTCGACATTCTCGGGGCTGATGGGCTCCTCGAACCAGAAGACGCCGAGGTCCTGCAGCTTGCGGCCGACCTCGAGTGCGGTGGCCACGTCCTCCGAGTATGCGCAATTGGCGTCGACCATAAGCGTGACGTCGTCACCCACTGCCTCACGGATCGCCCGGACCAGCGCGAGATCCGGCTGGAAGTTCGAGGGGTCGCGGCCGATCTTGATCTTCATCGCACTGAATCCGCGACTCTTCCATTCCTTCGCCTGCGCGGTGACGATGTCGAACGCACGGAACCGGAGTGAGGACGCGTACGCGCGGAGCTTGGGCTGATGACGACCACCGATCAGCCGGTACAGCGGCAAGCCGAGCGCCTTCCCGGCCAGGTCCCACAGCGCGATGTCGATGCCGCTCACGGCCTCGACGAAGAAGCCCCGGTTGTGGCCCCGGTTCATCATCGCGCCGAACAGGAGCTCCCACAGCGCTTCGCGGTCGAGTGGATCCTTCCCGATCAGGAGCGGGGCCAGGTCGCGGATGATGTCGCGCGTCGCCGTCGGCGTGAGGCGGACGATGCACTCGCCGACGCCAGTAAGCCCACAGTCGGTCTCGATGCGGACGAGCGTCGTCCGGTAACCCTTGAAGATGATGTCGGTCAGCTCAGCCGCGTGAGGGATGCTGATCGGCGCCTCGATCTTCTCCTTGATTGGGACGAAGAGACTGATGGCCTCGACCTTCGTTATGCGGATCTGGCCGGTGTGGCGCTGGTTCACGAGCGCGGAGGCAGCAATGTCGTTCATCGGGTTCCTGTGAGCGTTGCGGGTACGAGGGAGCAACCGAGGGTCGCGAGGTAATCCTCGACGGCGAGGTCGCGGGTGTAGCGCGACCGGTAACCGAAATCCCTGTCGGCGGCATGGCAATCGATGGCGGTTGGCCAGGGGCTTTCACCCCCCGGTCCGACGGCGATGTCGGCGCGTGGCAGCCGACGAACGACACTTTGCGCGAGCTCCATCACCGTGCTTTCGAAGCCGCCGACGTTGTAGACGTCGGCGAGCGGCCTCGGGGATAGCGCGGCGTTCGTGCAGGCGTCCACCGCATCGGTGAGGTAAAGCAGGTTGGCGCGCCGATCGCCCTCCTCGATGCTCACCGGGAGGCCTCGCGCGGGACGATCGAAGAGTGTCACGCAGAAGCCGGCGGCGCCGAGCCGGTCACGCCCCGGGCCGAACACCGTTGTGAAGCGCAGCCCGACCGTTTCGAGCCCTTTCGCCCGGTACGACCGCGCAAGCCATTCCAGCAGCAGCTTGCTGGCGCCGTAGGGCGTACGGGGCATCGGCTCCGCCGACTCGTCGACGGGCATCCGCGCGTAACGTTTGATCGGCCCGTACACCATCACAGAGCTTCCCCACACGACCCGCCGCAGGCGATGGCGCAGCGCCGCATCGAAGACTAGCGTGGTGCCGAGCAGATTGGTCTGCACGCTGGCGACCGGATCCGCGGCGGCGAGGTCCATGCGAAACGCGAGATGGATCGCCGCGTCGGCGCCGGTGAGCATCGCGTCGAGCACGGCGGCATCGGTCACGTTTCCCTGGATCCATCGGACGGAGGATGGGAGCCACGCAGGCGCAGGCCCGAGGTCGCAGGCTGTGACTTCACGTCCGGCGCCCGCGAGTGCGCGTACCACCGCCCCGCCAATGAAGCCGGCAGCACCCGTGACGGCGATCCGGCCGCTCATGCGTCGCGCTCCTCGGCGAGCACGCGCAAGTCGTGGCCGGGCAGGATCCGGTCAGCGAGCGTGCGGATGCGAGCCGTCGACGCATACCACGCCTCGAGGTCATGAATGATCCCGGTGGGCACGAGCTGCTCGAAGTTCTCGTATAGCGGACAGTGGTCACTGGCGATCATCACGCGGCCATGAATCGTGTCGACCAGCACGCCCTGAAGGCCCGGGGTATGGCCGGGCAGGTGGATGCAGCGCACGCCTGGCGCGACGTCGACATCCCCGTCGACGATCTCGAAGCGCTCGAGCGTGCGCAGGAAGTGCACTGGGTGCAGTTGGGTCTCGTATATCGGCGCATCGCAGGGAAGCGGCGCAATCGCATAGGCGAGCTCGCGTCGCTGCACGATGAAACGGGCATTGGGAAGCAAAGCGTTCCCATAGCAGTGATCCCAGTGCAAGTGCGAGACGATGACGGTCTTGATCGCCTCGGGCACGACGCCGATCCGTTCCAAGGCATGCGCGAGCGACTGCTCGGACGAGCGCCGGAATGGGTTGTGGTAACGGGTCCCCCAATCGGGATCGGCGCAGGGGCCGGAATCGACGAGGATCGGCTCGGCGCCGCCCCTGATCAGATAGCCCAGGCACGGCGCATCGACCCGCGTGCCAACGCCGCGGCGCAGCGTGAGCCCACTCTTGTCGACATTGAGCGTGCCGAGATCGAGCGGGTGCACCGTCCGTTTCATCGATTGGGGCGTGGTCGTCGTGGTGACAGTCGGAGGGCGGAGCTCGCCGCGCGGGCGCTATCGCGAAGGGTCGTTCAGAACGCCGATTCGATCAGCGCACGCATGTCCTCGCTCGACGTCCGGCGAGGATTGGGGCCGACGTTCTTCAGCGCGATCGCGACGAGGTCCGGCACACGCGCGCGGTCGATGTCGATCGCGCCCAGCCGGTCCGGCACGCCGACGTTGCGCACCAGTCCCGCCACCTCGTCGCACACGCGGTCGCCAACCTCGGCGTCGCCGCCGCTGGTGGACATGCCAAGCGCTTCGGCGATCCGGCGGTAGCGTGCCGGCCGGGCCGGCGCGTTGAAGCGCATTACGTGCGGCAGGAGCAGGCCGGTCGCGAGCCCGTGCGGCGTGTCGAAGAGCCCGCCAAGCGCCCGAGCGATCGCGTGATCGTTGCCCGTTCCGGTGTTCGAGATGACGAATCCGGCCAGCGTGGATCCGAGCGCCATCCCGGCCGCCGCTTCGGCGTTCGCAGTGTTGGCGACGAACGGACGCAGGCTCCCTCCGATCAGGCGGATCGCTTCCAGCGCGAACACGTCCGACAGCGCGCTGGCCCGCACTGAGAGGTAGCCCTCGATCGCGTGCGACAGCGCGTCGAGCCCCGCCGTCGCCGCGACCATCTTGGGCAAGGACGACAAGAGTTGGGGATCGACGACCGCCAGCTTCGGCAGCAGGCGCGGCGACCGGACTGACATCTTGTAGTGTGTGTCGGAGTTCGTCAGCGCAGCGTTGGCGGTGACTTCGCTTCCCGTACCGGCGGTCGTCGGGATGGCGACCAGGAACGGAAGATCCTTGCCGACCTTGTTGATGCCGTCGTAGTCGCGGATGTTGCCGCCGTTGGTGGCGAGTAGCGCCATGCCTTTGGCCGCATCCATCGCGCTGCCACCGCCGAAACCAATGTAGACATCCGCGCCGAACGCCCTGGCCTTCTCGGCACCGGCATGGATCGTCGCGTCGCGCGGATTTGACTCCACGTCGGAGAACGTCTCCGCAGCGATTCCGCTCGCCTTGAGTCCCTGCAGCAGACCCTCAGCCAGGCCGGCCTTGTGGACGCCGGGATCGGTGACGACGAACGCCTTGCGCAGGCCGAGCTCGGCGATCTCGCCGGCCGTCTGCCGCGACGCGCCCGCACCGAAGCGCAGATTGATGTGCGCGGCAAATTGAAACACCGCGGAACCCGAGAAATCGTTGACCAGCATGACGGACTCGCTATTGAATGGGTGGGAACGCGTGCGACGGGGGGGCGAACGACGCCGCTCAGTCGGCCGTCGCGCCGGAGACACGCACGAGTTCGGCCCACTTGACCTGCTCGCGCTTGAGGAACTCACCGAATTGCGCGGCACTCATCGGCGTAGGCTCAAGGCCCATCGAGATCATCCGCTCGCGTACCTCGGGATTCGCCATCACCTCAACGAGCGCCTTCTCCAGCTTTGCGACGACGGCCGATGGCGTTCCGCGTGGGGCGGTGATTCCGTACCAGACGGTGATCTCGTAGTCGGGGACGCCTGCTTCGCGCATCGTCGGCACGCCCTGCGCCAGCGGCGTACGGTCGGCGGTCGTTACGGCGAGGGCGCGCGCCTTGCCTTCCTTCACGTGGGGCATGATCTCGGCAGGCGTCGCGAGCGTGAACGAGACGTGCCCTGCGATCATGTCCGTGACCGCGGGGCCGCCCCCCTTGTACGGGACGTGCAGCATGTCGAGGCCGGTGCGCGTCTTGAGCAACTCGCCGGCGAGGTGCGCCGGACTGCCGCTGCCGGGCGAGGAAAAGTTGACGGCGCCCGGCTTGCTACGTGCAAGCGCGAGCAGGTCGGCCATTGAGTTGGCGGGGGACTTTGCCCCAACCGCGAGCACGAACGGCGCCGACGTCAGCAACGCGACCGGGACGAAATCCTTTTGCCCGTCGTACGGCAGCTTCTTGTAGAGGCTCTGGGTAATGACGAACGGCGCCGGCGTCATCAGCAATGTGTAGCCGTCGGGCGCGGC
>CALDKM010000186.1:0-6896 GCA_937898875.1 uncultured Pseudomonadota bacterium
CGATGCCCCCCCCCGAAGCTCGCTGCGCGAGCCTCCCCCAGAGGGGGCGCCGCGCCCTCGGGACGGCCCGGCGGGCGCGGGGACTGCCGTGGCGCGCTCTCGCTCATCCCGAGATCGCGAAGCCGCCGTCGACGAACAGCGTCGTGCCGTTGATCATCGCGGCCTCCGGCAGGCACAGCAGGTAGATCGCGTTGGCGACGTCGGCGGGCGTCAGCACCGGACCGGCCGGCGTGCGCGCCGCGTACTCGGACAAGAGCGCGTCGCGATTCGGGAAGTAGCCGAGCGCGTCGGTGTCGACGACGCCCGCGTTCACCGTGTTCACGCGGATGCCGCGGGGGCCGAGTTCCTGCGCGAGCGAGCGCACGAGCGACTCCAGCGCCGCCTTCGACGCGCCGACGAAGCCGTAGTTCGGGATCGCGCGGTACGCGCCCAGGCTCGACATCGCGACGATGCGTCCGCCGTCCTTCATGCGCGGCACGGCGTGCTGCGCCAGGAGCGCGAGCGCGAAAGCGTTGATCTCCATGCACCAGCGCCAGTGCTTGAGCTTCATCTCCATCGCGGGCTTCAGCACGCCGGACGCCGCGTTGGACACGACGATGTCGAGGCGCGGGAACGCGGCGTCGAACGCGGCGAAGAGCTCGTCCACGCTGTCGGGGTCGCCGACGCTGCACTGGATCGTCGCGGACTGCCTCCCCATCGCCCGCACTTCACCCGCGAGCGCCTCGGCGTCCTCGTGGCTGTTGTAGTAGTTGATCGCGACGTCCGCACCCGCGCCGGCGAGCTTGAGCGCAGTCGCGCGGCCGATGCCGCGGGCGCCTCCGGTGACGAGGGCGACCTTGCCGGCGAGGGGGGCGTGCATGGGGATACGGGGAACGGGGGACGGGGCCGGTCGCCCGGCGGCGGCCGCTATTCTAACCGCCCGGGGGTCTGGCGCCTTCGAGCGCCTCGCGCCTGGCCCGGACCACGCGCTGCGCCTCGATCACCCAGTGCTTCTTGATGCTGTACCAGACGTCGGCCACCCACAGCACGGCACCGCCTGCGACCTCCGGCGGGTCGAACGCTTCCGCCTGCCTGCCCGGTGCGTACTCGTTGATCCACTTGCGCACCTCGGGATGGGCGGCGAGGTCGCGGGACACGGGGACGAACACGTGGTTGTAGGCCGCCGGAAGCGTGACGTTGCGCACCGTCGCCGTGCCGTTCGCCTCGTAGGGCACGTCGAGCGGGTTGCCCGGGAACGACAGCGCGAAGAAATCGAGCTCGATGAAGTAGCCGGTGAACTCCTCGACCGTGTCGGGGATCCTGCGCAGCGTCGCGAACTCGTCCCACTGGTTCGGCAGGACGAGCGCCCAGCCGCCCGCGCCCAGCGCCGACGCGTACGCCATCGTCAGCCCGACGACCGGGCGCTCGCGTCCGGTGAGCGGGTCGACGATCGAGGTCCGCTGCTGGGCATGGTCGGTCACCGGATCCCAGACGGCGACGCGGTCGGCGTACTTGCCCGCGAGTTCCTTCAGGATCTTGACCGCATAGAGCCCGCCCTGGCTGTGGCCGACGATCATCGGCCGCATGCCGTCCTGCTCGTAGTGCCACGCGAGGATGCCGGCCAGCCGGTCGGTCGTCGAGTAGGGGCTGTACGACCAGTCGCCCGACCCGGGGCTCCGGATCTTCGCCTCGGGGTAACCCATGTCCATCAGGAACGACCCGAACGAGGTCATCGCCAGGTGAACCGGGTAGACCCCGCCGTGCACCAGCATGATCTGCGGCGCGGGCCCCTTCGAGAGCACGTCGGCGACGTCGGTTTCCGAGACCCGGGCCGGATCCAGCGCGAGGATCCGGTCCTCGAGGGCGCGGTCGACCTTGAGCGCCTTGAGCGCCGCGTGGTCGCCTGCCTTCGGCTGGATCACGGCGGCCGGCGCGAGCGGCTGCGTCGCGCAGCCGGCGAGCGCGAACGCTGCCGCGAGGCAGATAACGAGTACCGTGCGCGGGGCTGCGTTCGTCATGGAAGCTCTTCGAGACTGGCGACGTACCGGTCGACCACGGCACGCACGTCGGCGGCGGGGACGGCCGCGGGCCGAAAGGATACACCGAGCTCGAGCGAGGTTCCCGTGAACGTCGCCGCGACGACGATCGGCGCGAGCGGCCCGGTCGACACGCCGCGTCGATAGTCCGGCGGCATCGCCCCCGCATCGGGGGAGATCGCGCCCCAGAGTCCCGGGACCGCGAGCGTCGTCAGCCCCGCCCACACCGGATAGTGCTTGGCGAAGAGCGAATCGCGGCGCTCGTCGCTCACCGACCGCCAAGCGAGGCCCGACAGCGCCAGCGCGATGAGCGAGCGCAGGTAGCGCCTCCGCGAGCGCAGGTCGCGGTTCTCCGCGTGCACCGTGCGGACGACCTCCTCGAGACTCGCGCCCGCGGGATCCGGGTGCGAGGCCCGGAACGAGCTCAGGAACTGCCCGAACGTCCGGCCGGCCGGACCGGCGCAGTCGCTGCGGATGTTGACGACCGACGCGACTGCGACCTCGTAGCGGCGCGCCCGGGCGGCCGCCGGCGGCTTCAGCCCCGCCACGGCGCGGATCAGCGCGCCCATGAGCAGGTCGTTGCGCGAGACGCCCCAGCGCTTCGCGGCCTGCGCGATGCGCTCGACGACGCCGGCGTCGAGGCTCGCCATCAGGAACGCGTTCGACGCATCGCGGACCTCGAGACCAGGCGGCCGGCGGGCGCGCCTCGCGCGGAGCGCGAACCGGGGCAGCCCGGCAGCCGCGCGCACCGTCTGGATCGGGTGGCGGGCGAACAGCCGGCGGAATCGCGCCGGATGGCGCTCGAGCCGCGGCAGCGCGCGGCCGCCGGCATAGCGGGCCGCGATCGCGCCCAGCAGCGCGGCGGCGGAATCGCCGCCCGCGACGACGTGATCGTAGACGACGAGCAGCCAGAATCCCCCCGCATCGGGGATCGCCTCGAAGGCGAACGGCACGTAAGCGCCGTCCGGCGGAAAAGTCCGGGCGAGCGAGCGCTCGATCGCCGCCCGCAGCGCTTCCCGGACGTCCGGCGCCGGCGCGCCGATGTCGAGCTCGACGTGCGCCGGGCCGCCGCGCCAGCGGAACCGGCCGCGGGCGGCGTCGAGCGAGTATCCGGTGAGCCCGGTCTCCTCGAGCGCCGAGGCGAGCGTCGAGCGGAGGTGCGCTGCGTCGAGCTCGTGCGGCACGCGCGCGACGTGCGTCGCGTTGTACGGATGGCGCGTGCGCCACCGCAACATCGTCGCCTGGAACAGGTTGAGCGCCCCTTGCACGTCAACCCGCCCGCGGGCCCTGCCCGTTCGCGCGCTGCGCCTCGTCGCACCACGCGCGCTTGATCGAGTACCAGAGCTCCGCGGCCTGCACGAGGTTGGTCGTGTCGACGCCCTCGGGCATCGGCGGCGCGGCACCGGGGAGGTAGGCGTCGATCCACGCCCTCGTCGTCGGGTCGCGCGCGAGATGGTCCGCGCGCGGCGCGCCGATGTGGCTGGTCGCCGCCGGCAGCACGACGTTGCGCACCTGCGCGCGGCCGGTCGCGCGGTACGGGTCCTCGTCGCCGGCGAACGTGCCGGCGATCGGATCGTAGGGAATCATGAAGCCGAGGAAGCGCTCGGCGCTGTCGGGGACGTCGCGCAGGACCCTCGCGAGCTCGAATTGTCCCCGCAGGATGCGCGGGAGGCGCCCGGTCGCGATCGCCGAGGCGAGAGGCAGCGTGAGGTCGACGACGCGGCGGGTCTCCCCGGTCACCGGATCGAGGAAATGCGTGCGCGCCTGCGGCTCGAGCGTCCGCGGGTCGACGAGAGCGAGGTCGTCGCCGTACGCGCCGGCGAGCGCGCGCAGCGTGTCGATCACGACGCCGCCGCCCTTGCTGTGCCCGACGATCACGGGCCGCACGCCGTCGCGCTCGTACTGCCACGCCAGGATGCCGGCGAGCGTGCTCCCGTCCAGGTCGCTGTCGGTGGTCATCTCGCCGGTCCGCGGATCGACGAGCGCCGCGGCCGGGTAGCCCATTCCCTGCAGGAACGCGCCGAACGGCGCCATCGTGACGATCCCCAGCGACCCTTGCAGCAGCACGATCCGCGGGGCGCGATCCGCGGGAAACGACGCGGCGGTCGCGGCATCCACGCGGGAGCAGTCGAGCGGCGGCGCAACCGCCGCGCGCGCCGGTCCGAAGGCGCAGGCCATCGCCATCGCGGCGAGCACCGCGCGGAGCGACGTTCCCACGCTAGGCGCGCGGCGCGAAGAACCTCGGCAGGAAGCGGCCGGTGCGCGCCAGGTAGGCGGCATACGATTCACCGTGCATCGCAAGGAGGTGGCGCTCCTCGTTCCGCGCCTTCAGGTTCGTGAGCGTGACGTTCACCAGCGCGACCGCGATCATGGGCGGGGTCGGCAGCACCACCGCGGTCGCCATCATCAGCAGGATCGACAGCGCATAGATCGGGTGGCGGATCGTGCGATAGAGCCCGGTGGTCACGAGGTCGGTCTTCTCGCCGGGCGTCACCGCCATCCGCCAGCTCCTGCCCATGCGCTTCCAGCACTCGATCGTGGCGAGGAGCGCGACCACCGCGACGACGCCGCCTGCGATCCGGACGTTGCCGTAGACGCCTTCGCGCGCCCAGGCCGCGACCGACAGGTAGGGAGCGTGGCCGTTCGCCGCGGTCATCGGAAGCGCCATCCACAGCACCACCATCGGCACCCAGACGTACCACATCGCCTGCTCGAGCTTCTCCTCGGGCACGACGCCCGCGAGCTTCCGCGTGCGCTTCCGGAGGCGCCAGGACATCGCGCCGACGATGAACCAGTAGGTCCAGACGGAGACGACGACTGCGGCGAGGGGGAGATCGTGCATGCGGATCGCGACGCGGACGGCCGCAGTGCGCGGGCCGGCAGCGCCATTGTACCGGCCGGGCCGTCGGCCGGCACCGCCGGCCTATAATTGCGCCGCGCCCGCCGTCACGCGGCGGGCGCTTCCGGGGTCATCGCTACCCCGCCTCACCCCTGATCCGAGCCCGCCGCGTTGACCCCGACCCGCTACCGCATCGCCCCGCGCGACGTCAGCGCGCATCTGTTCGAGGTCGACTGCACCGTCGACGACCCGGCCGCCTCGGGCCAGCGCTTCGTCCTGCCGTCATGGACGCCGGGCAGCTACCTGATCCGCGAGTTCGCCCGCCACGTCGTCGCGGTGCGCGCCTCGTCCGGCGGGCGCGCCGTGCCGATCGCCAAGGTGGCCAAGGACGCGTGGCAGGCCGCTCCCTGCGCGGGGCCGCTCACCGTCACGATCGACGTCTACGCGTACGACCTGTCGGTGCGCACCGCCTACCTCGATGCCACGCGCGGCTACTTCAACGGCACCAGCGTGTTCCTGTGCCCCGAAGGCCGCGCGCACGCGCCGAGCACCGTCGAGATCGTCGCGCCGCGCGAAGCGCCCGCCGCACGCTGGCGCGTCGCGACGACGCTGCCGCGCGAGGGCGCCGCCCCCTGGGGATTCGGCAGCTACGGCGCCCGCGACTACGACGAACTCGTCGACCATCCGGTCGAGATGTCCGAGTTCGCGCATTTCGCGTTCGACGCCGGCGGCGCCACGCACGACGTCGTCGTGAGCGGCCGCGCGACGTTCGACGCGCCGCGCCTCGCCCGCGACCTCGCGCGCGTGTGCCAGTGGCACTGCGACCTCTTCGGCGGGGCGGACGGCTCGCGCGCGCCGTTCGACCGCTACCTGTTCCAGGTGACGGCCGTGGGCGACGGCTACGGCGGCCTCGAGCACCGCGCGAGCACGAGCCTCCTGTGCTCGCGGCGCGACCTGCCGGTCCCGGGCGTCGAGCGCGTCGGCGACGACTACCGCGGCTTCCTCGGGCTCGCGAGCCACGAGTATTTCCACAGCTGGAACGTCAAGCGCATCAAGCCCGCGGCGTTCGTGCCCTACGACCTCGCGCGCGAGGGCTACACGCGGCAACTGTGGGCGTTCGAGGGAATCACGTCCTACTACGACGACCTCGCGCTCGTGCGCAGCGGCGTGATCGACACCGGAAGCTACCTCGAGCTCCTCGGCCGGACGGCGACCGCGGTGCTGCGCACGCCCGGGCGGCGCGTGCAAAGCCTGTCCGACGCGAGCTTCGATGCATGGATCAAGTACTACCGGCCCGACGAGAACACGCCCAACGCGGGCGTCAGCTACTACGCGAAAGGCGCGCTCGTGGCGCTCGCGCTCGATCTCGCGCTGCGCCTCGACGGCAGCTCGCTCGACGCGTTGATGCGCGAGCTGTGGCGCAGGCACGGCCGGACCGGCGTCGGCGTGCCCGAGGACGGGATCGCGCGACTCGCGTCGGAGCTCGCCGGCCGGGACCTCTCCGGATTCTTCGCCGCGCACGTCGACGGGACCGACGAGCTTCCGCTGGCGGAGCTCCTCGCGTCCCACGGCGTGACGCTCGCGTTGCGGCCGTCGCAGGGTCCCAGGGACCGCGGCGGCAAGCGCGGCAGCGGCGACGCGCCGCGGACGTCTCTCGGCGCTACCTGGACCGGCGAACTCAAGCTCCAGCACGTGTTCGCGGGAGGCGCGGCGCAGGCCGCAGGGCTCGCGGCCGGCGACGTCCTGGTCGCGCTGGACGGGCTTAAGGCCTCCTCCGACCGGCTCGACGCGCAGGCACGCGACGGCCGCCCCGGCGACCGGGTCGCGGTGCACGCGTTCCGCCGCGACGAGCTCTTCGAGACGACGCTCGAACTCTTTCCCGCGCCGGAGGACACCGCGTGGCTCGCGTTCGACGCGACCGCGGCGCCCGACGCGATCGCGCGACGCGAACGTTGGCTGGGGTGACGACCGCCCGCGTCGCGACCGCCGGTCGCCGGTCGCGACGTGGCGCGCTCGCGGCGTTCGCGGCCGCCTTCGCGATC
>CALDKM010000187.1:0-6900 GCA_937898875.1 uncultured Pseudomonadota bacterium
CCGGCGCCTTCACCTGCTGGCGCCAGAACTGGCCGCGCCGCTCGGCGTTGCCGAACGCGCCTTCCTTCTCCATCCACATCGCGGACGGCAGGATCAGGTCGGCGGCGAGCGCCGTGACGGTCGGATACGCGTCGGAGACGACGACGAAGTTCTCCGGGTTGCGGAAGCCGGGCCAGCGCTCGCCGTTGATGTTCGGCCCGGCCTGCATGTTGTTGGTCGTCGACGTCCAGTAGAAGTTGAGCTTGCCGTCCTTGAGCATGCGGTCCTGCAGCACCGCGTGGTAGCCGATCTGGCCGACGATCGTGCCTTCCGGCAGCTGCCAGATCTTCTCGGCGACCTTGCGGTGGTCCGGGTTCGCGAGCAGCATGTCCGCCGGCAGCCGGTGCGCGAACGTGCCGACCTCGCGCGCGGTGCCGCACGCGGACGGTTGGCCGGTGAGCGAGAACGGGCTGTTGCCCGGCTCGGAGATCTTGCCGACCAGCAGGTGGCAGTTGTAGATCTGGTTGTTGACCCAGGTGCCGCGCGTGTGCTGGTTGAAGCCCATCGTCCAGTACGACGTGACCTTGGTCTTCGGGTCGGCGTAGGCCTTCGCGAGCGCCTCGAGCTTGTCCTTCGGCACGCCGGAGAGCGCGCTCGTCTTCTCGAGCGTGTACTCGGACACGAACGCCTTGAACTCGTCGAAGCTCATCGGCGAGCTCGCGTTCGGATCGCCCTTGGGCTTGCCGTCGGCACCAGGGTAGCCGTTGTTGTTCGCGACCTGCTCGAGCGGGTGGTTCGGGCGCAGCCCGTAGCCGATGTCGGTCACGCCCTTGCGGAACGCGACGTGCTTCGTCACGAAGTCCTGGTTGACCGCGCCGCTCTGGATGATGTGGTTGCAGATGTAGTTCATGATCGCGAGATCGGTCTGCGGCTTGAACAGGATCTCGACGTCGGCCAGCTCGCTCGAGCGGTGGCCGTAGGTGGACAGCACGAAGATCTTGACGTGCTTCGCACCCAGGCGCCGGTCGGTGATGCGCGACCAGAGGATCGGGTGCATCTCGGCCATGTTCGAGCCCCACAGCACGAACGCGTCGGCGTGCTCGGCGTCGTCGTAGCATCCCATCGGCTCGTCGGCGGCGAACGTGCGCATGAAGCCCATCACGGCCGAGGCCATGCAGTGGCGCGCGTTCGGGTCGACGTTGTTCGAGCGCAGCCCCGCCTTGAACAGCTTGTTGGCGGCGTAGCCCTCCCAGACCGTCCACTGGCCGGAGCCGAACATGCCGACCGCCGTCGGCCCCTTGGCCTTCAGCGTCGCCTTGCACTTCTCCTCCATCACGTCGAACGCCTGCTTCCACGTGATCGGCGTGAACTCGCCGTTCTTGTCGTACCTGCCGTCCTTCATCCGCAGCATCGGCGAGGTCAGCCGGTCCTTGCCGTACTGGATCTTCGCGAGAAAGTAGCCCTTGATGCAGTTGAGACCCTTGTTCACCGGTGCGTCGGGATCGCCCTGCGTCGCGACGACGCGACCGTCGCGCACGCCGACCAGCACGCCGCAGCCCGTCCCGCAGTACCGGCACACGCCCTTGTCCCAGCGGATGCCGTCGTCGCCCTGCGGCTGCGCGAGCGCCTCCTGCACGCCGGGGACGACGACCCCGGCGGCCGTCGCGGTCGCGGCGATGGCGCTGTTCCTGATGAACTCGCGTCGGGTGATGGACATGCTCGCTCTCCTCGTCAGCGATTCGTGGATTCTTCGTTCAGCGGTTCGTCGTGGTGGTAGACGAGCGCGGTGGACAGGACGCCCTCGACCCTCGCGACGGCGTCTAGCGTCTCGGTCGCCGCGCGATCGTCGGGCTGCTCGACGGTCACGACCATGCGGCCTTCGGGGCTGACGGCGTGGACCTCGACGCCGCCGAGCGCCGCCAGCGCGCTGCGAACGGCGCCGCAACGGTCGGGCTTCGCGTAGACGACGATTCCGGTGATGTTCACGGTGGGCGGCCCCAAAGACGCAAATACATCACGCGCATGATGGAACGGCGTCCCGGCCGCCGAATTGATGCGGGTCAAGCGGACGACGCATTGCGGCAGAGGTGCCCGTCCGGCCCCGGGCGCCGCCCGCTCGGTCCGGGGCGGCGCGCGTGGCCGCACACGCGGGGCCGCGGGCGCCCGGCACTGCAGCCCTGCCGCCGGCGCGCCTGCGTCCCGGACTTCGGGAAAGGTGCGCAAACGCCGGCCTGCGCGGCTCCTGCGGAGCACGGGTCGTTCCTTGCCCTTTCGGGGCGAAATCGACGTTCGGGGCGATATCCATTGACTGGCATCAAGGCCCCCCCGGGCCCGCGCCCCGAGACTTCGGCATGCGGCCCTCGATCCGGAGGCATGCCCGCCGCGGCGAAGACTCCAAGAGGCAACCATGCATTCGAAAAACGGCGGGAGGATGCTCTCCCTGTTGACCGCGGTGGCGATGACGCTGACCGCAGCCGGGGCGCTCGCCCAGCCGCAGACGCAGCACAAGGAGATCACGGGGCCGGAGACCGCCTATCAGGCGGGCAGCTCGCCGCTCGCCGGCGTCGAGATGTACCAGGACATCAACCCGAAGGCGCCTCCGATGTCGAAGCCGGAGTTCGACAAGGCGCGCCAGGTCTACTTCGAGCGCTGCGCCGGCTGCCACGGCGTGCTGCGCAAGGGGGCGACCGGCAAGCCGCTGACGCCGGACCTCACGATCGACAAGGGCACCGAGTACCTGAAGGTGTTCATCAAGTACGGCTCGCCCGCCGGCATGCCGAACTGGGGCACGTCGGGCGAGCTCACCGACGCCGAGGTCGACCTGATGGCGCGCTACGTGCAGCAGACGCCGCCGCAGCCGCCCGAGTTCGGCCTGAAGGAGATGAAGGCGACCTGGAAGGTCGTCATTCCGCCGGGCGAGCGTCCGAAGAAGAAGTTGAACAAGTACAACCTCGACAACATCTTCTCGGTGACGCTGCGCGACACCGGCGAGATCGCGCTGATCGACGGCGACACGAAGGAGATCATCAACATCGTCAAGACCGGCTACGCCGTCCACATCTCGCGGACGTCGGCGTCGGGGCGCTACCTGTTCGTGATCGGGCGCGACGCGAAGGTCAACATGATCGACCTCTGGATGGAGAAGCCCGACACGGTCGCCGAGATCCGCACCGGCCTCGAGGCGCGCTCGGTCGAGACGTCGAAGGCGAAGGGCTGGGAGGACAAGTACGCGATCGCGGGCAGCTACTGGCCCCCGCAGTTCGTGATCATGAAGGGCGACACGCTCGAGCCGCTCAAGATCGTGAGCACGCGCGGCATGACGGTCGGCACGCAGGAGTACCACCCCGAGCCGCGCGTCGCGGCGATCGTGGGATCGCACTACAAGCCCGAGTTCGTCGTCAACGTCAAGGAGACGGGCAAGGTCCTGCTCGTCAACTACAAGGACCTCGAGAACCTCGACATCACCGAGATCCCGACCGCGCAGTACCTGCACGACGGCGGCTACGACTCGACGAAGCGCTACGTGCTGATGGCGGCGAACCAGTCGAACAAGATCGCGGTCGTCGACACGAAGGAGGGCAAGCGCGCGGCGATCGTCGACGTCGACAAGATCCCGCACCCGGGGCGCGGCGCGAACTTCGTGCATCCGACCTGCGGTCCGGTCTGGGCGACCGGCCACCTCGGCAGCGAGAAGATCTCGCTGATCGGCACCGACCCGAAGGGCCACGCGAAGTACGCGTGGAAGGTGTGCGAGACGATCGACGGCCAGGGCGGCGGCAACCTGTTCATCAAGACGCACCCGAAGTCGCGCAACCTGTGGGTCGACACCCCGCTGCACCCGGATGCGAAGATCGCGAGCTCGATCGCCGTGTTCGACACGAAGAACCTGAAGGCGGGCTACAAGGTGCTGCCGATCGCCGAGTGGTCCGGCGTCGGCGAAGGGGCGAAGCGCGTCGTGCAGCCCGAGTACAACAAGGCGGGCGACGAGGTGTGGTTCTCGGTCTGGAGCGCGAAGAACCAGGAGTCGGCGCTCGTGATCGTCGACGACAAGACGCTCAAGCTCAAGAAGGTGATCAGGAACCCGAAGATCGTCACGCCGACCGGCAAGTTCAACGTCTACAACACGCAGCACGACGTCTACTGACGGCGACCCTGGCGCGAGCCGGGGTATGCGAAGGGCGGCCTTGGGGCCGCCCTTCGTGTTTCGGGTTCCGGAAATCGGCGAAGATGCAGCCTTCGCCGGCCTCGACAGGCGGTGGCGAAGGGCATGCGGATACCCCCTTTGAGATGCGTCAATGCCCTGGGGGGCGACCGGCCCGATCATGCAGGCACTCGAGGAGGATCGACGTGGAGGCCGCCAGTCCCCTGATGCTCGCCGCCGCGATCGCGGCGGCCGTGACGCTTGCGCCGGTTGCCGGCGCGGCGGGGGGCGGGAATGCATCCGCCGCGCCCGGCGCACAGCCCGACTCCGCGCGGCAACGCGAGCTTCTCGTGCTCCTCAAGCAAGACTGCGGTTCCTGCCACGGCATGCGCCTGACCGGCGGTCTCGGTCCGGCGCTCACGCCCGAGGCGTTGAGAACGAAACCGGCGGAAAGCCTGGCCGCGACGATCGTCTACGGCCGAACCGGAACCGCGATGCCGCCCTGGCGGCGATTCATGTCCGAGGCAGAGGCCGACTGGCTGGTTGCCCGGATGATCGATGGGGCAACCGATGTCGGTTCACGCTGATCCGTCCGTCCGCCGCGCCTTCCGGGGCGCCGTCGGCCTGCTCCTCGCCGCCTGCGCGTTCGTGATGCCCGCCGCGGCGGCGGAGTTGCGAGGCACGGGCGACCTGGGCATCGTCATCGAGCGCGAGGCGGGGCGGGTGAAGATCGTCGACACGACCGCGCGCACCGTGCTCGGAACGGTCGAGGGCCTGGGCGATCTGTCGCACGCGTCGGCCGTTTACTCGCGCGACGCGCGCTACGCATACGTGTTCGGCCGCGACGGCGGCCTCACGAAGGTCGACCTGCTGGAGCGGAAGATCGTCCGCCGCGTGATCCAGGCCGGCAATTCGATCGGCGGCGCGGTGAGCCAGGACGGCCGCGTGATCGCCGCGCAGAACTACACGCCGGGCGGCGTGAAGCTCTTCGACGCGGTCACGCTGGAGCTGCTCGCCGACATTCCCGCCGCGCCCGGCCCCGACGGCAAGCCGTCCAAGGTCGTGGGCCTCGCGGACGCGCCGGGTCGGCGCTTCGTCGCGAGTCTGTTCGACGCGGGCGAGATCTGGGTGATCGACGCGCGCGACCCGCGCGCTCCGAAGGTCGAGCGCCACCGCGACATCGGCAAGCAGCCGTACGACGGCCTCGTCACGCCGGACGGCCGCTGGTACGTCGCGGGGCTGTTCGGCGAGGACGGACTCGCACTGCTCGACCTCTGGCATCCCGCGCGCGGCGTGAGACGCATCCTTCCGAACTACGGCAAGGGCGAGGAGAAGCTGCCCGTCTACAAGATGCCGCACCTGCGCGGCTGGGCGGTGGCGGGCGGCTACGCGTGGCTGCCGGCGATCGGCCGCCACGAGGTGCTCGTCGTCGACACGCGCGACTGGCGCGAGGTCGCGCGGGTGCCGGTCGCGGGCCAGCCCGTGTTCGTGATCGCGCGCCCGGACGCGCGGCAGGTGTGGGTCAACTTCGCCTTCCCGGACAACGGCCGCGTGCAGGTGATCGACGCCGAGTCGCGCGCGGTCGCCGCGACGCTCGAGCCCGGGCGCGCCGTGCTGCACATGGAGTTCACGCCGCGCGGCGAGGAGGTCTGGATCTCGTCGCGCGACGACAACCGCGTCGTCGTCGTCGACACCGAGACGCTGAGGACGGTCGCGACGCTCGCCGCCGACGGCCCGTCCGGCATCTTCTTCACGTCGCGCGCGGCGCGCACGGGGTTCTGACGATGGACGTCCGGGACGCGATCGCGCCGCTCGACGCGCTGGAGCGGCGTCTGGTCGACGGCTGCCAGCGGGGATTCCCGCTCGTCTCCCGTCCGTATTCGGCGATCGCCGCCGAGCTGGGCTCGACCGAGCGCGACGTCATCGCCGCCGTCGCGCGCCGGCTCGCGGATGGCGTGGTGAGCCGCGTCGGCGCCGTGTTCCGCCCGAACGTCGTGGGCGCGTCGACGCTCGCCGCGATCGCGGTGCCGCGCGAGCGTCTCGCCGAGGTCGCGCGGATCGTCTCCGCGCACGAGGAGGTCAACCACAACTACGAGCGCGAGCACGCGTTCAACCTCTGGTTCGTCGCGACGGCGCGCGACGCCGCCCACCTCGAGAGCGCGCTCGCGGCGATCGAGCGCGAGACGGGCCTGCCCGTGATCCGCCTGCCCCTCGTTCGCGACTACTGGATCGACCTGGGCTTCGACGTGCACGCGACCGGCACGCACGTCCCGCCGGCGCGGCGCGTGTCGCCGCCGGTGTCGCCGATCGTGCTCTCCGAGCGCGACCGGCGCATCGTCGCCGCGCTCGAGGACGGGCTGCCCGCGGAGCCGCGTCCGTACGCCGAGGTCGCGCGCCGCGCCGGCGTCACCGAGGCATACCTGTCGGTGCGTCTGGCGGAGTGGCTGAACCGTGGCGTGATCTCGCGCTTCGGCCTCATCGTGCGGCACCGGCCGCTCGGCTACGCGGCGAACGCGATGTGCGTCTGGGACGTGCCCGACGACGAGGCCGATGCCGCGGGCGCCAGGCTCGCGCGCGAGGAATCGGTGACGCTGGCCTACCGTCGGCGCCGCGACGACGGCTGGCGCTACAACCTGTACGCGATGATCCACGGCCGCGACCGCGCCGCGGTGTCGGCGCGGCGCGATGCGATCGCCGCGGCGCTCGGGCTCGATGCATGCGCGCACGACGTGCTGTTCTCCCTCGCGGCGTTCAAGCAGCGCGGTGCCCGCTATGTCGGG
>CALDKM010000188.1:0-6513 GCA_937898875.1 uncultured Pseudomonadota bacterium
CGAGAGCCAGGACGTCGCGAAGCTCGGCGAGGAGAAGCGCAGGCGCAAGAAGCTCTCGATGCTCGTCGCCAACCGCGCGCAGGACGCGATGGGCGCCGACGACAACGAGGTGACGATCCTCGACGACCGTGGCGCGCACGCGCTGCCGCGCATGGACAAGCTCGCACTCGCCCGGCGGCTCGTCGCCGAGATCGCCGCGCGGTTGCCGAAGCGGTGAGCCGGCGGTCCCGCAACGCGGGCGCGACGAGCGCAGCGTGCGACCGTTGCCTGAGCCGCGACTCGACGCCGCGCCGATTCCTCCTTCCTCCCGCCCGGTTCTCACGATGCCCGCGCCCCGCCCGCTGATCGACGTCCGCATCCTCGACGAGCGCGTGCGCGACACGCTTCCGGCCTACGCGACGCCCGGCGCCGCGGGGATGGATCTGCGCGCTTGCATCGATGCGCCCGTGACGCTCGAGCCGGGCGACGTGCACCTCGTGCCGACCGGCCTGTCGATCCACATCGGCGACCCCGGCTATGCGGCGCTGATCCTTCCGCGCTCCGGGCTCGGCCACAAGAACGGCATCGTGCTCGGCAACCTGGTCGGCCTGATCGACTCCGATTACCAGGGCCCGCTGATGGTGAGCTGCTGGAACCGCGGGCGGGCGACGTTCACGCTGAACCCGCTCGACCGGCTCGCGCAGCTCGTCATCGTGCCGGTCGCGCAGGCCGAGTTCCGCGTGGTGGACTCGTTCGAGGCGTCGGCGCGCGCCGAGGGCGGGTTCGGGAGCACCGGGCGGTAGAACGGTGCCCGGCGTCGGCGCGGTCGGGAACGGAACTTGCTGAAGACGTGCCTTCCGAGGCGCGCTCCAAACCTTCGACTTGACCACCCCCTCCGCCGTTGGGCAATCCCGCCCCGTCCAGGCCCGAACGGCGGTCGTCGGCACGGTCTTCTTCCTGTCGGGGGCCGCGGCGCTCGTCTACCAGATCGCATGGCAGCGCCTGCTGTTCACGTCGTTCGGCGTCGACATCGAGTCCGTCACGATCGTCGTGTCCACGTTCATGTGCGGCCTGGGCCTCGGAGCGATCGCCGGCGGTGCGCTGGCCGACCGCTTCCAGACGCGCCTGCTCGTCCTGTTCGCGCTGTGCGAGCTCGGTATCGGACTCTTCGGGCTCGTCAGCGTGCCGCTCATCCGCTCGCTGGGTGAGGCCTTCGCGACCTCCCCGCGCGCCGTCGTGGCCGCAGTCAACTTCGGCGCGCTCCTCGTCCCGACGTCGTTGATGGGGGCCACGCTCCCCATCCTGGTCACCGACATGGTCCGCAGGCACGGCGGCGTGGGCGTGTCGATCGGCACGCTCTATTTCATCAACACGCTCGGCGCCGCCTCGGGCGCTCTCGCGCTGGGAATCGGGCTGTTCGCGGTGCTCGAGCTTCCGCAGGCGATCGCCGCGGCGGCGCTGGTCAACTTCACGGTGGCCACGGGCGCGATGCTGCTCGCACGGAGCGAGCGTTGAAGTCCGTCGCCTTCGCCCGGATCCTGTCGTTCTGCGTCGGGTTCCTGAGCCTGTCGCAGGAGATCCTGTTCGTCCGCCTGGCGAGCTTCGCCTACGAGTCGCTGCCGAGCGCCTTCGCGTTCGTGCTGGTGTTCTTCCTGCTGGGCATCGCGGTCGGGGCGAACATCGGCAAGCGCATCTGTGCGCGCGGCGGCGACCTCCGGCTCGCCGGCGGCCGCGTGCTGCTCGCCGCATTCGTCCTGGATGCACTCGTCCCGGCGATCGCGACCATGGGCGCAGGCAACCCGATGGCGTCGACCGTCCTCGGCGCGCTCATCCTCGTCTCGGCGGCGCTCAAGAGCGTTCTCTTCCCGATCGCGCACGAGCTGGGGTCGGTCGTGACGGGAGCACGGGTCGGGCGCTCGATCTCGCTCGTGTACGCGAGCAACATCGCGGGCTCGACGCTCGGACCGCTGCTGACCGGATTCCTGCTGCTCGATCACGTCTCGCTCGAGCACGCGTTCCGCCTCGTTGCGATCGGTACGGGCACGCTCGGCGCTGCCTGCGTCATCGCGTCGCGCCCGAGGCTCGCGGGCGCCGCCGCAGTCGCGTGTGCCGTCGCAGCGGCGTGGACGATCCTCGCGCCCGCCCGCCTCGTCTCCGAGTACGCGATGCGCGACGCGGAAATGCGGCCGCCGAATCTGATCGTCGAGACGCGGAGCGGCATCATCCACACGCTTCCCCACCCGTCGGGCGGCGACGCGGTCTACGGCAGCAACGTCTACGACGGACGGATCAACACGGACCTGCGCATCAACAGCAATGGCATCCATCGCGCATACGTGCTCGCAGCGCTGCATCCGAACCCGTCGCGCGTGCTCGTGCTGGGACTGAGCTCCGGGTCATGGACCCGCGTACTGGCGCAGTTTCCGGGGGTCGAGCGCATCGACGTCGTCGAGATCAATCCGGGCTACCTCGAGCTGATCCGCCGCCATCCCGAGGTCGCCCCGATCCTGGACGATCCCCGCATCGGCATCGACATCGACGATGCGCGGCGCTGGCTCGTCAGGCATCCCGACCGACGCTACGACCTCATCGTCATGAACACCAGCTATTACTGGCGCGCGTACGCGACCAACCTGCTGTCCCGCGAGTTCCTACAGCTCGCGCGCAGGCACCTCGCGCCGGGAGGCGTCATGACCTACAACACCACGAGCTCGCCGGACGTGCTCTGGACCGCGCAGGACGTGTTCCCGTTCGTTCGGCGCTACGTCAATTTCGCCTACGTCGCCGAGCACGACTTCACGAGCCGGATCGAGCTTCTTCGCGAGCGCCTATGGTCGATCGGGCCTCCGGGCAGTCCATGGCTGGACCGCGACAATCCGGCGGACAGGGCTGCCGTCGAGCACATGCTCGCGGTACGCTTCGTGTCGCCTGCGGAAGTCGCTCGACAGGCCGACCGGACGCTCACCGTCATCACGGACGACAACATGGCGACCGAGTACCGATACGGTCGCGGGGGTCCCTTCCTGCTGTTCCGGTGATCGGGCTTCCACCGCGCGGACCGCAGCGCGCGGACCGCAGATCCGGCAACAACCGGGAGTCGCCAGCGGCCGCTCCCGCTCGGGGCGCCGCCCGGCCGGGCCGAGGCCCGCGCGCTCTCCGCCCGTCTCAACCCGGCGGCGCGCCCCGGCGACCGAGACCTCGATGCGCGCAGTCCACCGCCGGCAAGTCGCGGTCGTAGTCGATCCAGCTCAACGAATCGGTCGACACCAGTCGGGCGGTCCCGGAAAACGCATCGGCGGTCAGGCTCAAGTCGCGTTTGTCGCGGGGCAGATGCAGTCCGCCGAGGGCGACGAGCGTCGGGAACACCGATTCGGCCGTGACCGGGCGGTCGCGATGGGAGCGGATCGTGTTCCAGGCCGATGGGTCCCGGGAGCGTGCCCCGTCCGACATCCAGATCATGAACGGGACGTGGAAGTTGGTCGCGCTGGTCACCCCGTGCCCGGCCTTGAAGCACGTGCCCTCGAAGAGCGACTCGCCGTGATCGGCCGTGTACAGCATCACGCTGTCTCCGCCGGCGGCTTCCAGTCGGCGGATGACTTCGGCAAGGAAGTAGTCGGTGTAGAGGATCGAGTTGTCGTACGCATTGCCGAGCTCGACCCGCTTGTCCATGTCGAAGATCGTCGTCCGCTCGTTGGCGGCCAGAGACGGCTGGAAGCGGTCGAACGAATCCGGGTAGCGGTTGCGGTAGTTGAAATGGCTCCCGAGCGTGTGCAGGACGATGAAGCGGTTGCCTGCCGGGTCCTGAAGCGCCCGTTCCAGTTCGGGCAGCAGCACCTCGTCGTGATCGCTGCGGCTGCCGAATCCCGCCATGTTCAGGTAGCGCTTGACGTGCGCCTCCTCGGCGTAGATCGAGATCCCGTTGTCCCACTGGCTGACGGTCATCTGGTTGGAGATCCACCAGGTCCGGTACCCCGCCTCGGAAAATGCGCTGACGACCGATTTCTCGGTCGTCAGCGCGTGAAAGACGTTGGTCCCCGGGCGGACCCGCGTGAGGATGAAGGGAATCGACGTCCGGCTGGCGGCCGTGCTCGAGATCGCATCGCTGAAGCTGACGAGACCGTCGACCTGCTTCAGTCGCGGCGTCGTTTCGCGCGCATAGCCGTTCAGGCCGAACCGGTCGCTGCGGCCGGTTTCGCCGATGACCAGGACGACGTTGCGGGGCGCACGCGTCGCGTCCATCGTTGCCCCGATGCGCTCGGACGCGAGCAGTCGCATGCCCCGCTCGATCGACCGGCGCTGCCCGTAATAGTCGACGACGCGAAGCGGCACGCCCCACGGAAAGACGCTCTCGAAACTCTCGAGCTGGGTCGGCAGGAAGCCGAACTGCGGGGAATTCATCTGGCGGACCTCGCCCGGAAGGGTGGCTTCCTCGAGCAAGGCCGCCGATGCGGAGGCGGCCACGGTCCCGATCGACAACGCCAGCAGCCAGTTTCGGCTCCTGTGACGCCATGTCCATCGTCGCGACGCGATCCAGGCCGCGGCGGCCGTCGCGACGAGCCCCATGGCGGCCGCGGCGATCAAGGCGGCCTGCAGCCGACCGGAAACGAACTCCGCGAACTCCGCCGGATTGGTCTCGGCCAGGACGCCGATCAGATGCGGATTGGTCGGCGTTCCGTAGTTCAGCACGTACCACGCCTCGACCGGCATCACTATCATCAGCGGCAGCGTGAGCCATACGAAGATCGCCGCACGGCGCACGAGCGCGAGCACGATCAGCGCGAACAGCAGGCCCCACGCGAACGACGCCGGGGTTCCGCTGGCGATGAGTCCCTCGATGGACCCCGCATCCCGTGGCGTGGCCTGCGCCCATGGCCACACGCTGAACGCTAGGACGTTCGGTACCGCGAGCAGCGCGATCCAGGCCACCAGCGCGGCGACGGCGGCGCGATCGGTTGCGCCGCCACCGCCCTCGGGCGAGGGTTCGGACCCCGGGGTTCGGAGGGCCTCCATCACGCTCTCCTGCGAGTGGGAGAGTCTCTCAAGACGCGCATGTGAGCGGCTTGCAGGTCGCCGTGGTCGAACAGGACCACCTGATCGAAGCGTCCCCGCCGTTGAACGGAAGGGGCGCGAGCGTCAAGGTCCGGCCTGCAACGCAGGGCGAGACGCCGGACAGCTTCATCGTCGCCACGATCGCGCCGTCGGACACCTGCACCGAGTCGACGTAGGCGCCCGCGTTGGACGCCACGTCGACCGGGAGTCCGTTGGTGCCGCCGTCGATGCCGGACGGATCGGGGTTGTCCATGAGCCGCTCCGCGATTGCAGCCTTGAGACCCTCGGTCAGGTGCATCGCCTCGGCGAGCTGGGCCCGGCCCGAATAGATCTGGTACTGGGGGATGGCGATGCTGGCGAGGATGCCGATGATCGCCACGACGATCATGAGCTCGATCAACGTGAACCCCGAGTGGAGGTCCCGCCCCGACCGTCTCGCTCCCGGCAGCATGGTCGATACCTCCGACGAAAAAGGGGAAGCCCGAGAGGCTTCCCCTTCGTCATCCGCACGTGGACTGTTTCGTCGGATCAGGTCGTCGCAGCGCCACCGCAGGTCGACGGACGGCAGCCCGGAGAGGCAGTCGTCGTGCACGCCCACTTGATCGGCGCATCCTGAGTCGCTCCGGCCGTGGGCGTCAGCGTCACCGTCTGGCTCTGGACGCAGCTCGCCACACCCGCCGCCTTCATCGTGACGGTGATGACGCCGTCTGTCACGCTGATGGCATTGGCATAGGTGCCGGCGTCCGCGGAGATGGCGACGGAAAGACCGTTCTGGCCGTCATCGGCGCCAGCGAAATCTCCGGTCGTCTGGTAGATCTCCGAGACGGCGGTCTTGAGGCCCGAGGCCATGACGATCGCGTCCGACAACTGCGCACGACCCGTGTAGTTCTGGTACTGCGGGATCGCGATGGCGGCGAGGATGCCGATGATCGCCACGACGATCATCAGCTCGATGAGCGTGAAGCCTTGCTGGATCCGTTTCATTTGAATGTCTCCTGATGAGTGATGACGACCTGGAATTTCCGCACAGCCAGCGATGCTGAGACCATTAGAGCAACCGGTGTGCCAGCGGGATGGAAGGGGGGCGCCGGGGCGGAAATTCGCGGCAACCCGTTGTTATTCAAGCGAAGTTCGGCGACGAACGGGTAAACCCCGCCGTTCATGACGCTGGCATCGCCCGGACGTCCGCAAGCCGAATTTGCGGCGCGATCCTGCCGCGCGTCGTCACGTGACGCGCTGCGTCACTCCGCCGCGAGCAGTTCCAGCCGGGTGCCGGCGACTTCCATGCCGTCGCCGGCGCGGACGGCACGCCCTCCGACCGGCACGGGCTCGCCGTTGAGCATCGGCGGCTGCGGACCTTCGCGGGGAACGAGGACCAGGTCGCCATCCCGGACGACGATCGCGGCGACCTGGATGCCGACGCGACCCAGCACGAACTCGGCGCCGGTCACCGGAACGACCCGGCCTGCCGACGGCCCGGTCAGC
>CALDKM010000189.1:0-18585 GCA_937898875.1 uncultured Pseudomonadota bacterium
GGAACCGGTCGAGCGCCGGCTGCTCGAGCAGAGAATAGCGGCCCGCCAGCAGCACGCAGTCGAGGTCGACTTCGCGGACGAAGCGCTCGCAGACGTCCGCGTCGTTGACGCCGATGCCGATGGCGCGCACGACGCGCTGCGCGCGCAGGTCGGCGAGCGCCCGGTACGCGCCGGCGAGCGCCTCGCGCTGCCGCTCGCCGGCGGACTCGCCGTGCGTCCACGGGTCGACGTCGTGGATCAGCGCGACGTCCACCGACGCGACGCCGAGCCGCAGCATCGACTGCTCGAGCGAGCGCATCGTTCCGTCGTACGAGTAGTCGCAGCGGCCCTCGTGCGGCAGTCCGCCGGCGTACCCCTCGGCGTGCCGCACGCCGGAGGGGGCGGGCGAGTAGACGCGCCCGACCTTCGTCGACAGGACGAACGAGGACCGCGGACGTCGCCGCAACGCGGTGCCGATGCGATGCTCGGAGAGCCCGCGGCCGTACAGCGGGGACGTGTCCAGGAGTGCGATGCCGGCATCGAGCGCGGCCTCGACGGTCGCGATCGCCGTCGCGTCGTCGAGCGGCGCGTAGAGGTCGCCGAGCGGCGCGCCGCCGAACCCGAGCGCCGTGACCTCGAGGCCGGATTCGCCGAGCGGACGCCTCGGGATCGGCGGGAGCGACGACGGGACGGGGGCTTGCGCGGTCATTGCGCACACACTAACATGTCAGCATGATCGAGTCCACGCCCGCCGTCCGTCCTTCCGCCCGTCCCGCCGAGCGCCGCTTCGGTCTCGGCGTCGCGCTGGTCACGCCGTTCGCGCGCAACGGGAGCGTCGACCTCGCGCGGCTCGTCGCCCACGCGCGCAACTGCCTCGACGAAGGCTGCTCCTCGGTCACGCTGTTCGGCACGACGGGCGAGGGCGCCTCGCTCGGGTCCGGCCAGCGCGCCGCGATGCTCGAGGCGATGGACGACGCGGGCCTCGACCTGCGTGCCACCGTCCTGGCGGGCGTCGCCGCGGCATCGGTCGAGGATGCGGCCGCGCAGTCGAACCAGCTCTACGACGCCGGCGGCCGCGGCATCCTGCTCGCGCCGCCGTTCTACTTCAAGGGCGTCGGCGACGAGGGGCTGTACGACTGGTTCTCGTCGGTGATCGAGCGCTGCCGCGAGCCGCGCGAAGTGATCGTCTATCACATCCCGTCGGTCACGGCGGTGCCGCTGTCCTCGTCGCTGATCGGCCGCCTCAAGCGTGCGTTCCCCGGCGTGGTGACCGGCGTCAAGGATTCGAGCGGCGAATGGGCGAACACCGAGCGGCTGCTCGCCGACCACGCCGACCTGCACATCCTCGTCGGCGACGAGCGGCAGCTCGCGCGCGCGATGCGGCACGGCGGATCCGGCGCGATCAACGGCTTCTCGAACTTCTGCGCCAGGACGATCCTGCCGATGATCGAGCGCGGCGAGGACGTCCCCGGCATCGCGGAGCTCGTCGACCTGCTGCTGCGCTACCCGGTGACGCCGGGCGTCAAGGCGCTCGTCGCGCACCGCTTCCGAGACGACGCGTTCCTGGCCGTGGCGCCTCCGCTCGTCCCCGCCGATCCCGCGGCGCGGGCGGCGCTCGCCGCCGCGTTCGACGCGCTGCCGGCCCGCCCGCGATGACCGCGAAGCGCCCTGCCGGCATGAAGCTGCGCGACCAGGCCTACCAGCGCTTCACGCGCGGACTCCTCGAGCGCGAGATCCGCGCCGGCCAGTTCGTCTCGCAGCGCGAGCTCACCGAGATCACCGGGATGCCGCTCGGCGCCATCCGCGAGCTCATCCCGCGCCTCGAGGCGGATGGGCTCGTCCGCACGGTCCCGCAACGCGGAATGCAGGTCGCGCATGTCGACGTGCGTCTGATCCGCGATGCGTTCGGCTTCCGCGTGCTCATCGAACGCGAGGCCGCGGCGCAGTACGCGCTCAATGCCCCCGACGACGAGCTTCGCTGCCTGAGGAACGAGCACGAGGCGGTGCTTGCAGCGGCCGCGAACGGCGTGACTCCGGCGCTGATCGCGAAGGCGCAGGCCGTGGACGACGGGATGCACGCGACCATCGTCGACGCGCTCGGCAACGACATCGTCTCGAACGCCTGGCGCGTCAACCAGCTCAAGATCCGGCTGATCCGCCAGAGCGAGACTCGCCTCTACGCCGACCTGGTCGCGCCCGTCATGCGCGTTCATCTCGGCGTGATCGACGCGATCGCCTCGCGCGACCCGCTGCGCGCCGCCGCCGCGATGGAGGCGCACATCGCCGCCTCGCGCGATCGCGCGCTGGGTGTCGGCGCGGCGCCAGGATCGGTGCCGGCACCCCGTCCGCCGCGCGTGCGCGCGGCGACCCCGGACACCTCCGGGACGTTCGCGTCCCGGCGCAACGACCCCCGCGCGGCGGCCCCGCGCGCCACCCGAGGAGGAAAGCGATGAGACGATGGATGATTACGATGGCGATGGTGGCTGCGCTCGGCGCTGCCTCCGCGCACGCGCAGCAGGTGACGATCCGCTGGGGCGACGTCGTCGGCGGAACGCACCCGTCGGTGCAGATGATCGACCGGATCGCCGCCGAGGCGAAGGAGAAGTCCGGCGGGCGCATCGTGATCCAGTCCTTTCCGGGCGGACAGCTCGGCGGCTCCCGCGACATGATCGATGCGGTGGCCAACGGCGCGCAGCAGGTCGTGACCGAGGGCGCCGCCAACTTCGGCGCGTGGGTCCCGTCGATCTCCGTCGTCGAGGCGCCGTACATCTGGCGCGACGCGGCGCACCTCGACAAGGCGATGAACGGTCCCATCGGCGAGCAGTTCAACGAGACGCTGGTCAAGGCGCGCGGCATGCGCATCCTCGGCACGACCTACTACGGCACGCGCCACATCACGACGACGTCGAAGGAAGTGCGCACGCCGGCCGACATGGCCGGGTTCAAGCTGCGCGTCCCCGAGAACGACGTGTTCAAGGCGATGGCCGAGGCGTGGGGCGCGAAGCCGACGCCGATGAACTTCGGCGAGCTCTACCTCGCGCTCAAGCAGAACGTCGTCGACGGGCAGGAGAACCCGCTGCCGACGATCAAGGCGGGCAAGTTCGACGAGGTGCAGAAGTACCTGGTGCTGTCGGCCCACATCATCACGCCGCGGCTCGTCGTCGTGAACGAGGCGTTCTGGCAGGGGCTCTCCGCCGGCGACCGCAGGATCATCTCGGATGCGGTGAAGAACGGGATCGCGTGGCAGAACGCCGAACTGATCAGGCAGGAGGGCACGCTGGTCGACACGTTCAAGGCTGCGGGGATGACCGTCATAACGCCGGACGCCAGGGCGTTCCGCGACCCGGTCGTCGCGAAGGTGCCGAAGATGTTCGAGTCGAAGTGGGGGACGGGCACGTACGATCGGATCCAGGCGGTGCGGTGATCGGGATTGCGCCCTCTCCCGCTTGCGGGGGAGGGGGTACGAGTCCTCGCCGCGTGAGGAGGGAGGTTTGCTCCCTCTCCCGCTTGCGGGAGAGGGTTGGGGGGAGGGCGAAGTGAGCTTTCTTGCGCGTAGTGTCCACATCCCCCTCACCCTGCCCTCTCCCCCGAAAGCGGGGGAGAGGGAACAGCGTCTTCGCCGAGGGTGCGCGTCGTGTGAGCGGATGGGTCCCTCTCCCGCTTGCGGAAGAAGCTTAGGGGTGAGGGTGAAGTGAACGGTTCGACGCAAGCCATGCATGCCCCCCTGACACTGCCCTCTCCCCCGAAAGCGGGGGAGAGGGAACAGCGTCTTCGCCGAGGGTGCGCGTCGTGTGAGCGGATGGGTCCCTCTCCCGCTTGCGGAAGAAGCTTAGGGGTGAGGGTGAAGTGAACGGTTCGACGCAAGCCATGCATGCCCCCCTCACCCTGCCCTCTCCCCCGAAAGCGGGGGAGAGGGAACAGCGTATGCGCCGCGAGCGGGCGCGGGGTGATCGGGTTTGCTCCAGTTCCCGCATGCGGGAGAGGGAACGAGACGCGAGGGGAGGGGTTGCTCTCGCTCCCGCTTGCGGGAGAGGGGGTACGAGTCCTCGCCGCGAGAGGAGGGAGGTCTGCTCCCTCTCCCGCTTGCGGGAGAGGGCCGGGGTGAGGGTGGCGTGCAGCGCCTGATCGACCGCGCGATCGACGTCGCCGCGATCGCCGCGTTCGCGGGCATGTTCGCCTGCGTGATCGGACAGATCGGCTTCCGCTATTTCCTGGGCGACCCGCTCGTCTGGAGCGACGAGCTCGCGCGGTACCTGTTCGTCTGGGCGTCGTTCCTCGGCTGGATCGTCGCTGCGCGGCGGCGCAGCCACCTGTCGATCGACATGGCGTCCGCCCGCCTGTCGCCGCGCGGGCAGGCGGCGCTCCGCATCGTCGGGTCGCTCGCAGGCACGACGTTCGCCGCGGTGCTCGTGTTCTACGGCTGGCGGATCATGCAGCGCAACCTAGACGTCGACACGACGACGCTGTTCTTCTCCATGGGCGTCGTCTACGCGATCGTGCCGCTTGCCGCGTTCGCCGTCGGACTCTATGCGCTGGCGGACGCGCGGGCCGCGTTTCGCGCCTTCGCGTCGCCCCCGAAGGCCCGCCCGTGATCGAGCTGATGCTCGCGATCCTCGCCGCGTGGTTCGTGAGCCTGTTCGCGGGGCCGGCGATCTACGCGGCGATGGGGCTCGCCGGGTTCGCGTTCCTCGCGATCGCCGGCATTCCCGGCATCGTCATCCCGCAGAAGATCGCGATGGCGGCGAACTCGTTCCCGCTGCTCGCGGCGCCGCTGTTCATCCTGATGGGCAACCTGATGAACTCGTCGGGCATCAGCGTGCGCATCTTCGAGTTCGCGAAGGCGGTCGTCGGGTGGATGCGCGGCGGGCTGTGCCAGGCGAACATCGTCGGCTCGGTGATCTTCGCGGGGATGAGCGGATCGGCGGTCGCCGACGCGGCGGGCCTCGGGACGGTCGAGATCGAGATGATGAAGAAGGAGGGCTACGACGCGGAGACCGCCGGTGCGATCACCGCGGCGTCGGCCACGATCGGGCCGATCATCCCGCCGTCGCTGCCGATGATCGTCTACGGCGTCGTCGCGGAGACGTCGATCGGCGCGCTTTTCCTCGCCGGCGTGATCCCGGGGCTCCTGATGGCGGCCGCGCTGATGCTGATGGTCCGGCACCTCGCGATTCGCCGGAACCTGCCGCGTCATCCGTTCGAGGGCTTGGGCGCGCTGTGGACGGCGTTCAAGGGCGCGTTCTGGGCGCTGATGGCGCCGTTCGTGCTGCTGGGCGGGCTCTTCTCGGGCGTGTTTACGCCGACCGAGGCGGCGGCCGTCGCGGTCGTCTACGCACTCGTCCTCGGACTCTTCGTCTACAGGGAGTTCCGCGTCGCCGACCTTCCGAGGCTCGTCGTCGACACGGTCGAGACCTCGGGCGTCGTGATGGCGCTCGTGATGACCGCATCGCTGCTGGGCTACTGCATCTCCGTATCGCGCCTGCCGCAGGAGTTCGGCGCGGCGCTCGTGCAGCTGACGACGAGCCCGCTCGTCTTCCTCCTCATCGTCAACGCGCTGCTGCTCCTCGTCGGCTGCTTCATGGAAGCGCTCGCGGCGATGCTCGTGCTGATCCCGATCCTCGTGCCGGTCGCGCTGAAGCTCGGCATCGACCCGGTGCACTTCGGTCTGGTGTTCGTGCTGAACCTGATGATCGGCACGATCACGCCGCCGGTCGGCGTCGTGCTCTACGTGACCGCGAAGGTCGCGCAGGTGCCGTTCGATCGCATGGCCCGCGCCGTCCTGCCCTACCTCGTGCCGCTGTTCGCGGTGCTCGGGCTCTGCACCTTCTGGCCGCCGGTCACGACGTTCCTGCCGGGCCTCCTGCTCGGGCGCTAGCGTGCCGGGCCGGAAACTCCGGCGATAGCGAAGGAGTTGGCATCGGATGCCAGGTCGGGCCGGGCAGAGCCAATGGCGGCCGATCCTGCCGCGAACGGTCGAGCGGACGTCCGACTCGTCCCGATTGCGCAGGCCGGTGACGGCGCCCCTGCGTCGGCACGCGCGGATCGCTCGCCGTGACAGGCGTTTCGGCGGGCTGCGCACGGTGCGCGCAGGGGCGCGGGCCGCTGCGCGTCAGACCGGCAGCGCGGTCTCGTACTTGACCTCGCGCAGCACCACCATCGAACGGAGGGTGCCGATGTCCTTGATCTTGAACATCACCCGGTGCAGGAACGCGTCGTAGGCCTTGACGTCGGGCAGCACCACCTTGATCACGTAGTCGGCGTCGCCGGTGACGCTGTAGCACTCGATCACCTCGGCGCAGGCATGCATCGCCGACTCGAACTGCTCGGCGGCACCTTCGGTCTGCCGCAGCAGCGAGACCTGCGCGAGGATGCACGCCGACAGGCCGACCTTCTCGCGCTCGACGAGCGCCGTGTACCGGCGCACGACTCCGGTGGCCTCCAACTCCTTGACGCGACGCCAGCAGGGCGAGACGGACAGGCCGACCTTGGCGGACAGCTCCTGGACCGTTTGCCGGGAGTCGCGCTGCAGCTCCCGCAGGATCCGGGAGGACGCCGCATCGAGAGCAATTTTTTCCATACGCCAGTCCTAGAGAAATAAATTACCTCAATTGTCGGGTTAGCGGGGAGAAATAGCAATCCTATTCCCCTGATACTGACCAAACTATCCGACGTGGGCGCATCCGACCGGGAGGGGCTCGAGACGTCGACCGCCGCGTCGCGGGGGCTGCTCGACTATCGACTGGACGATCACCTGACGGCGGATCGCGGCCGGATCCTGATCTCCGGCACACAGGCCCTGGTCCGCCTCGTCCTGATGCAGGCGCGCCTCGACCGCGCGCGCGGCCGGGACACCGCCGGATTCGTCACCGGTTATCGCGGCTCGCCGCTCGGCGGCGTCGACTTCGCGATGTGGAAGGCGAAATCGCTGCTGGACGTCCATCGCGTGCGCTTCATGCCGGCGATCAACGAGGAGCTCGCCGCCGCCGCCGCGCTCGGAAGCCAGCGCGTCGCCTCGGACGCCGAGCGCGAGGTCGAAGGGGTATTCGCGCTCTGGTACGGCAAAGGTCCGGGACTCGATCGCGCCGGCGATACGCTGCGGCACGGCAACGCCTATGGCGTTTCCAGGCACGGAGGCGTGCTCGTGATCGCAGGCGACGATCACGGCTGCGTGTCCTCGGGCATGCCGTTCCAGAGCGACCTCGCGATGCAGGCCTGGAGCATGCCGGTGCTCCATCCGGCCAACATCGCGGAGATCATCGAGTTCGGCATGTACGGCTGGGCGCTGTCCCGCTACTCGGGGGCCTGGGTCGGCATGAAGGCGATCTCGGAGACCGTCGAGGCCACGGCCACCGTGGATCTCGACGCCCTGCGAACCGAGTTCGCTGCCACGCCCGACTTCGTCGCGCCCGAGGGCGGACTGCACTACCGGATGCAGGACCTCCCGGGACTCGCGATCGAGGAGCGCCTGGCGGCCAAGCTCGACGCGGTGCGGGCGTTCGCCTTCGCCAATCCGATCGACCGGATCGTCGCCGACGCTCCCGACGCGAAGATCGGCATCGTCACCTGCGGCAAGGCGCACCTCGACGTGCTCGAGGCGCTGCGGCGGCTCGAGTTGCCGCTCGACGCGCTCGCCGCGGCGGGGGTGCGCCTGTACAAGGTCGGCCAGGCATTCCCGATCGAGCCGCAGCGGATGCGGGCGTTCGCGCGCGGTCTCGACGAGCTGCTGGTCGTCGAGGAAAAGGCGCCGGTGGTGGAGAACCAGATCCGCGCGCTGCTCTACAACCTCGATCCGGGCCTTCGTCCGCGCGTGCTCGGCCGGGAGGGCGCCGACGGCCGCAAGCTGCTGCCGGCCACCGGCGAACTGCGCCCCTCCCGCGTCATGCCGGTGCTCGCCGATTGGCTGGCGCACCACGCGCCCGGCCTCGACCGGCGCGGGAGCGTGCCGGCATTCGTCGCCACGCCGGTGCTCGCCAACGACGCCGACGGCGTTCGGCGCGTCCCTTACTTCTGCGCCGGCTGTCCGCACAACCTGTCCACGCTCGTGCCGGCGGGCTCCGAGGCGAGCGGAGGCATTGGCTGCCACGGCATGTCCGGCTGGATGGACCGGCGCAACTCGTTCGCCCAGGTGCCGATGGGCAGCGAGGGCATCGACTGGGTGGCGCAGTCGTTCTTCTCCCGCGCGACGCACCGTTTCCAGAACATGGGCGACGGCACCTACTCGCACTCCGGCTACCTCGCGATCCGCCAGGCGGTCGCGGCCGGCGCCAACGTCACCTACAAGATCCTCTACAACGACGCCGTCGCGATGACCGGCGGGCAGCCGGTCGACCGAAGGTTGTCGGTGCCCGAAATCGCGCGCCAGCTCGAGGCCGAGGGCGTTGCGCGCGTCGCCGTGCTGGCCGAGGACGCGCTGCGCTGGCGCGGACGGGCCGGCGAGTTTCCTCCCCGCACGCTGTTGCGCGCGCGCGGCGAGCTCGACGCGGTCCAGCGCGAATTGCGCGCCATCCCGGGCGTCACGGCGCTGATCTACGACCAGGTCTGCGCGACCGAGCAGCGCCGGCGCATCAGGCGCGGACTCGCCGTCGCGCGCACGCGGCGCGTATTCATCCATCCGGACGTGTGCGAGAACTGCGGCGATTGCACGGCGCTGTCCAACTGCGTCGCCATCCGGCCGCTCGCCACTCCGCTCGGACGCAAGCGACGGATCGACCCTTCGGTCTGCAACGACGACTACGCCTGCCTGGAAGCGAACTGCCCCGCGATGGTCACGATCGAGGGCGGCGCGCTGCGCCGGAAGGACGGAGCCGCCGCGCGGGACGAGCGTCTCGAACGTGCGATCGCCGACCTGCCGGACCCGCCGGCCTGGCGCTGGACCGGTCCCTACGACCTGGTCGTCACCGGAGTCGGCGGGACCGGCATCATCACGCTCGGCGCGCTGCTGGTCACCGCCGCGCACCTCGAAGGCAAGAGCGCCTCGGTGCTCGACTTCACCGGATTCGCGCAGAAGGGCGGATCGGTCATCGCGTTCGTGCGGCTGGCCGACCGGCCGGAGCTCCTCCACCAGACGCGCATCGACACGCAGCAGGCCGACGCGATGATCGCCTGCGACCTCGTCGTGGGCGCCTCGGCACCCGCCCTGCAGACTCTCACGCGCGGCCGCACGCGCGTCGCGGCGAACCTGCACGAGATCCCCACCGCGGCCTTCGTCGCCGATCGGGATGCCGACCTGCATGCCGCGGGACTGCTGGCGAAGATCCGGCATGCGATCGGCACCGACGCCGTCGTCGTGTGCGACGCGCAGGCGCTGTCCGATCGACTGCTCGGCGACACGATCACCGCCAACGTGCTGCTGCTCGGGTTCGCGTGGCAGTCGGGGCTCGTGCCCCTCGGTCGCGCGGCGATCGAGCGCGTGCTCGAGCTCAACGCGGTGGAGGTCGAGGCCAACCGCCTCGCCTTTTCGCTCGGCCGGCTCGCCGCTGCCCGCCCCGATGTGCTGCAGGTGCCGCCCGGCACCGAAGCGCCGGGGCTCGACGATCCCGATCCCGACGCCATCGTCGACGGCGAACGGCGGCGCCTGACCACCTACCAGGATGCCGCGTACGCGCAGCGCTACGTCGATTTCGTCGCCGGCGTGAGGGCCGCCGAACGCGCGGTCGTCGGACCGGACGCGCCGCTCGAACTGACGCGACAGGTGGCTCTCAACTACGCGAAGCTGCTCGCGTGCAAGGACGAGTACGAGGTCGCGCGAATGTACTCCGACGGCAGCCTCGAGCAGGCGCTGCACGAGACGTTCGCGGGCGACCTCGCGGTGCGCTACCACCTGGCACCGGAGTTCCTCGTGCGCCCGCGCGGCGACGGACGACCGGCACGCAAGCTCGTGGCGGGCCGATGGCTGCGTCCGGGGTTCCGGATGCTGGCCGCGGCACGCCGCCTTCGCGGCACGCCGCTCGACCCCTTCGGCTGGTCCGCCGCGCGTCGGGCGGAGCGCGCGCTCGCGCACGAGTACGCCGCCGCCGTTTCGCAGACGCTGCGTCAACTCGACGCGAACACCCACGCCGCGGCCGTTCGCCTGGCCGCGCTTCCCGCGGAGGTGCGCGGCTTCGGCAGCGTTAAACGTGCCGCGGCCGAGCGGATGCGGCAGCGGATGCGCGAGATGCTTCCGCAGACGGGGACGCGTACCCAGGGAGACGGCCGGTGAACGCACGCCAGCGCTCGCCGGAAATGCCGGATCTTCGGGTCGTGCAGGCGGCGGATCTGCTGCTGCACGAGCAGCACGACGTTCAGCGCAGCGAGCCCCTGGCAAAGCGGATCGCGTCCGACGGCGTGTTGAGGAACCCGCCGATCGTGGCGCCCGTGGATGGCGGACCGCCGTTCGTCGTGCTCGACGGCGCGAACCGGGTGACGGCGGCGGCGGCCCTCGGGCTCGCGCACATCGTCGTGCAGGTCGTCGACTACGAGGACCCCGCGCTGATGCTGGACACGTGGCATCACCTTGCAGGCCTGCATCGACTGCTCCGGCGGCAAGCTTAAGGACCTGGACGACGAGGCGGAGCCCGCCATGGCGCTCGCGGGACCGACCTCGGTGAAGGAGGCCGCGCTGCGCGCGGCGCAAGCTGGCGACGCGGCATCGTCACTGCCGCCGGCGCTTCGCCGCGCCGCCGTCGACATCGCCGGTCGACGGTGCGGGAGCGTCCGGGCCGGACCACGCACGTCTTCCGCGGTGCGACACAAGTGAGCGCCCTGGCCCACGAATCCCTGCAGGATGGCAGGAGGCAGGCGCAGCCGACTCCAGGGGGAGAGGGCGATCGGACGTGCACGACGCGCGCGGGCTGCACGGTTCCGCTGGCGGAGCATCGACCCCCGCGCGGCGTTGCGGCGGGGCGTCGCTCGACGTCGGGATGCCAGGCGGTTGCGCGCCTTCGAGCCGCAGCCAACCGCGCGCGGTTCGTTCGGGGGACGTCGATTCCGGAGGGCTGTTTGCCGCACCGGTGCCGATGGCACCCACCGGCGAGGTACAGTCGATGCCTGGGGACCGCCCGGCCGGGCGGCGTCCCTGAACCGAGCCGGAGAGACGATGGTCGAGGAGAAGATCAAGGTGCGCGCCACCGCCAGCGGCCAGGTGCTGGAGGTCGTCGTGTACAGCAAGCGTGCCGACCGCATCGAGGTGGTCGTGGGAGCCGGCGTGCACAGCGTGCGCTGCGATCTGCTGCCCACGCGCACCGGCCAGGCGTACTCGGGCAACGTGATGGGGCGCGAGCTCGTCTACGAGCGCAGCCGCGCCGAGGTCGAGGCCGACATCGCGAAGACGGCGAGCGTGCGCGACTTCCGGCGCTGACGCGGCGCGGGGCGCAGCCCGCGCGCGGCCCGGGGAGCCGCCGGTACAATCGCCCCGATGGAAACCCCGGCACCTGACGCAGGCTGGCGCTTCTGCGTCGCGCCGATGATGGAGTGGACCGACCGGCACTGCCGCGTCTTCCACCGGCTGCTCACCAAGCGTGCGCGCCTCTACACCGAGATGGTCACTGCGCCGGCGCTCAAGCACGGGGACGTTCCGCGCCATCTCGACTTCGATCCCACGGAGGCGCCGCTCGCGCTGCAGCTGGGCGGCAGCGATCCCGGGGACCTCGCGCACGCGGCGAAGCTGGGCGAGCGCTGGGGCTACGACGAGATCAACCTCAACTGCGGTTGCCCGTCCGAGCGCGTGCAGACCGGCAGCTTCGGCGCGTGCCTGATGGCCGAGCCCGCGCTCGTCGCGGATTGCGTGCGCGCGATGCGCGACGCGGTCGCCGTTCCCGTCACCGTCAAGCACCGGATCGGGCTGGACGCGAGCCAGGACTACGGCTTCGTGCGCGACTTCGTCGGAACGGTCGCCGGCGCGGGCTGCGACGTGTTCATCGTCCACGCGCGCAACGCGGTATTGAAGGGGCTGTCGCCGAAGGAGAACCGCGACGTTCCGCCGCTGCGCTACGAGATCGTGCACCGGCTCAAGCGCGACTTCCCGCACGCGACGATCGTGCTGAACGGCGGGCTCGCCGACTGGCGCACGATCGAGTCCGAACTCGATGCCGTGGACGGCGTGATGCTGGGCCGCACCGCGTACCACGATCCGTATTTCCTCGCGCACGTCGACTCGCGCCTGTTCGGCGACGACGCGCCGCCGCCCACGCGCGCCGCCGTCCTCGAGGCGATGCTGCCGTACGTCGCGGCGCAGGTCGCGCGCGGCACGCCGCTGCGCGCGATCGCCCGGCACATGCTCGGCCTCTACCACGGCTGCAGCGGCGGGCGCCGCTACCGGCAGCTCCTGTCCGACGCGCGGCGTTTGAAGGGCGCGGGGCCGGAGCTGCTGCGCGAGGCGCTTTCGGCGGTCGAGCCCGCCCTCGCGGACTAGCGTCGGCGTCGCTTCCCGCGCCGCGCATTCGCGGGGCCGGGCAGCGGATCGGCATCCTCGGCCCCGCCCGGCATCGCCCGCAGGAAACGGTCGGGCGCGATCTCGACGGCGATCGAGGCTCCCGCGTAGAGCGCGACGAGCAGGTGCGGCAGGAAGCGGCCGAAGAGCCACCCGATCGGCGAGTAGACCGCGAGCAGGATCACGACCCAGCGCAGGAACACGAGCGTGAACCTGCGCTTGACGCGCAGCTCCTCCGGGCTGCGGACGTGGAGCTCGCGCCACAGGCCCGCGTACGACCAGACGGCCGCGACGGCCTGCCAGGCGATGCCCGCCTGCAGCGCCGGGTCGGCGAAGAGGGTCCGGACGTCGTCCCAGCCCGCCCACGCACCGACGAACACGAGCGGCATCCCGAGCGGCACGGCGATGAACGCGACGAGGAACGCAGCGCCCGCGACGTAGCCGACCTCGGCGTTGAGCCGCGACGCCCAGCGGTCCTCGACGCTGCCGCGACCGAACCACGACATCAGCCCGGCGAAGATCACGCCGATCGACAGCATCGTGTCGACGAAGTACAGGAGCAGCACGGTCGACGCCGACCAGCCGAACGCGAGGATGCCCGCGACCGGCACCAGGTTGCGCGCGACGACCTGGCCGATCGCGATCGGGTCGAAGCGACGGCCGGTGTCGAAGTCGGTCATCGTGCGGCGTCGTGCGGACGGCTAGCTCGGCATGTCGTGCTCGACGTACTGCCGGACGATCGACTCGAAGTCGGCGTCGGTGCGCATGCCGAGCGAATGGCCGACCTTCGCATCGAAGTCGCGCGGCCACGTGCGCACGATGCGGTCGATCGCGGGATCGTGCCGGAACACGACGCGGTCGGCGACCGCGTCGCCCGCGACGCGCCTCAACGCATCGACCATCCCGCCAACGGTGACCGAGATTCCGGGGACGTTCACCGCGTGCGACGGCGGAAACGCGGACGCGGGCGCCTCGTAGCCGGCGATCAGGCTGTCGACGATCGTGCGCGGCGAGACGAGCCACATGCGCGTCGACGCGTCGACCGGGCAGACCGCCTCGATGGCGGAGAGCGGCTCCCGGATGATCCCGCTCGCGAACGACGATGCGGCCTTGTTCGGCTTGCCGGGGCGGACGGTGACCGTCGGCAGTCGCAGGCTGCGGCCGTCGACGAAGCCCTTGCGCGCATAGTCGTGGACGAGCAACTCGCAGACCGCCTTCTGCGCGCCATAGGAGGACTGCGGCGTGAGCACCTGGTCGTCGGGCACGCGTTCGGGGAGCGCGCCGCCGAACACCGCGACCGAGCTGGCGAACGCGACGCGCGGCGTCGCGGGCAGCGCGCGGCAGCGCTCGAGCAGCGCGCGCGTCGCATCGACGTTCACCCGCCAGCCCAGTTCGAAGTTCGCCTCGGCCTCGCCGCTGACGACCGCCGCCAGGTGGAAGACGCCTTCGACGCCGCCCCTGAAGGCGCGGTCGAGCAGCGTCGGGTCGTTCAGGTCCCCGGCAAGGCTCGTCACGCGAACGTCGGAGAGGTCGGCGGCCGACGCGATGTCGACGAGCGTGATGCGCTCGATCGCACGCGGACGGCCGTCCGCGCCGGCGAGCGAACCTCGCGCGATCAAGGCCGAGGCGAGCTTGCGCCCGAGGAACCCGGCGCCGCCGGTGATCAGGATGTGCATGGGGTGCCGTCGGGAGATCGAAGGGGAGCCGGCATTATGATCGCGTCGCGCCCGGCAAGGGCGTCGTTCCGACGCTCGCCGGACCTGCGCTCACCGCCGCAGCTTCGCAAGTCCGGCGCGCAGCGCTTCCTCGAGGTACGCGCCGTAGAAGTCCGCGGTGAGCAGCCCGACCACGGGCTCCGCGAGCGGCGCGCCCGTGCCGTCGACGACGAGCACCGTCGGCGTGAGGGCCACGCCGTAGCTCGCAGAGAGCGCGCCGTGCGTCGTCGCACGCCCGTCGAAGCCGACGACCGACACCGCGCGGTCGGCCTCGATCTGCCGCATCAGCGCATCGTCGCGCCACGGCGCCTCGGCGCTCATCGGCGCCAGGTGCTCGCGCAGCGCGCGCTCGCAGTACGGGCAGTCCTCGCGGTCGAAGAAGAGCAGGATCGGAATGCGGCGCGTGCGGCTGAGCGCCCCATCGGCGGCCAGGTCGGCTGCCGCGGGCAGCGCGCGGGTGCGGGGCCGTCGCGGCGAGCGGGCGGGCGCGTCGATGCGCGTCCCGTTCTGCGCGAGGCTCGCACCGGCGGTGCCCGCCGCCGCGAGTGCTAGAATCGCCTGCAGCGTCCGGCGCCTGGTCGACGCTGCGCGAATCCTCCGTCCCGTCTCCACGCTTCGATGACCTCCCCCTCGGCGCCGCGCCGGCTCGTCATCGCCACGCGGGAATCCGCGTTGGCCCTCTGGCAGGCCGAACATATCCGCGCGCGGCTCGCGGGATTGTATCCGCATACGCACGTCGACCTGCTCGGCATGACGACGCAGGGTGACCGCGTGCTCGACCGCCCGCTGGCCGCCATCGGCGGCAAGGGCCTGTTCATCAAGGAGCTCGAGGTCGCGATGGCCGAGGGCCGCGCCGATCTGGCGGTGCACTCGCTCAAGGATCTGCCGATGGAGATGCCGGGCGGCTTCGTCCTTGCGGCGGTGACCGCGCGGGAGGATCCTCGCGATGCTTTCGTTTCGAACCGGTATGCGCGCATCGCCGATCTGCCCGACGGCGCCGTGGTCGGCACGTCGAGCCTGCGCCGCGAGGCCCAGCTGCGCGAGCGCTTCCCGGGGCTCGAGGTCAAGGCGCTGCGCGGCAACGTCAACACGCGGCTGCGCAAGCTCGACGAAGGCCAGTACGACGCGATCATTCTCGCGGCGGCCGGTCTGAAGCGGCTGGGGTTCGGCGACCGCATCGCCGACCTGATCTCGCCCGACGACTGCCTACCGGCCGTCGGACAGGGCGCGCTCGCGATCGAGTGCCGCGCGGACCGCCACGACCTCGTCGACGCGCTCGCCGTCCTCGGCGACACCGCGACGACGCTCGCAGCCGCGGCCGAGCGCGCGTTCTCGCGCATGCTGTCCGGCAACTGCCACACTCCGCTCGCCGCGCACGGCGACTGGATGGGCGATCGCCTGTGGTTGCGCGGGCTCGTCGCGAGCGCGGACGGCCGGGAGGTGATGCGCGGCGAGCTAGCCGAGGAGATCGAGGACGCAGTCGCCGCCGAGACGCTGGGACGCACGCTCGCCGACGACTTCCTCGCGCGCGGCGCGGCGCGACTCATCGCTGCATGAGCGCCGCCGCGTAGCGGCCTGTCCGGGGAGGTCGCCCTCGTGAACCCGCATCCGCTCGGCCCGCGCGAGCCGCCGCGCGGACCGCTCGCCGGCATCGGCGTCGTCGTGACGCGCCCCGCGCGGCAGGCCGGCGCGTTCGCACAGAAGCTCGCGGCGCTCGGCGCGACGCCGATCGCGTGGCCCGCGATCGTGATCCTGCCGCCCGACGATCCCGCGGCGCTCGCGCGCGTGCACGCGTCGCTCCACCGCTACGACCTCGCGTTCTTCATCTCGGCGAACGCGGCCGAGTACGGCGCGCCGCCGGTCGGCCGCTGGCCGGCGGGGTTGCGGGCGTACGCGCCCGGGCCCGGCACCGCGGAGGCGCTCGCGGGCGTCGGCGTGTCCGACGTCCGCGTTCCGACGACGAGCTTCGACAGCGACGGCCTGCTCGCGCTCCCGGAACTCGACGACGTTCGCGGCAAGCGCGTGATCATCTTTCGCGGCAGCGGCGGCCGCGAGCAGCTCGCCGAGACGCTCGCGCACCGCGGCGCGGCGGTCGAGTCGGTGGACTGCTACCGCCGCGCCGCACCGGCAGGTGACGCGCGCGGCCTCGTCGACGTGCTGCGCGAAGGTCGCGCGCACGCGCTCACGCTGACGTCGTCCGAAGGCGCCGACAACCTCATGCGTGCCGTCGGCGACGATGGGCGCGCGTTGCTCGCGCGCATTCCCGCATTCGTCCCGCACCCGCGAATCGCCGAGCGCGTGCGCGCGCTCGGGCTCGACGCGCGGCTCACGCCGGGCGGCGATGCGGGTCTCATCGCCGGATTGCTAGAATGGGCGCACGCCCGCACGACCAGCGAATAACGAACAACGACGAGAAAGCCACCGATGCCCGCTCCGGACGTGATCGTCACCGCACCGCTGCCGCCGTTCCTCTACGACCCGCTCAAGGCCGACTATCGCTGTCACGACTATTACCAGTCGAGCCACAAGCCGGGGCTGCTCGCCGCCGAGGCGTCGAGGATCCGCGGGCTGGTGCAGGGCGGCGGCACGGTGACGCCGGCCGAGCTCCTCGACCAGCTGCCGAAGCTCGAGATCATCTCGGTGTTCGGCGTCGGCTACGACGGCGTGCCGGTCGACTACTGCCGCAAGCGCGGACTCAAGGTCACGAACACGCCCGACGTGCTCACCGACGACGTCGCCGACGTCGCGGTCGGCCTCGTGCTGATGACCGGGCGCGGCTTCGCGAAGGCCGAGCGCTTCGTGCGCGCGGGCGAGTGGGAGAAGAAGGGTCCCGAGCTCACGACGAAGCTCGGCGGGCGCACGGTCGGCATCCTCGGCCTCGGGCGCATCGGCAAGGCGATCGGCCACCGGCTCGAGGCGATGGGCATGAGGATCGCGTACACCGGGCGCAAGGCGCAGCCGGGGGTGCACTACCGGTTCGTTCCGGACCTGAAGGCGCTCGCGGCCGAGTCCGATTTTCTGGTCGTCGCCTGCCCGGGCGGTCCCGCGACGAAGAACCTGGTGAACGCGGACGTTCTCGCCGCGCTCGGGAGCAAGGGGACGATCGTCAACATCGCGCGCGGCTCGATCGTCGACGAGCCCGCGCTCGTCAGGGCGCTGCAGGACGGCACGATCGGGGGCGCAGGCCTGGACGTCTTCGCCGACGAGCCGCACGTGCCGAAGCCGCTCCTGGCGATGGACAACGTCGTTCTGCTGCCGCACGTCGGCAGCGCGACGAACGAGACGCGCAAGGCGATGGGCGACCTCTGCAAGGCGAACCTCGACGCGTGGTTCGCCGGGAAGCCGCTCCTCACGCTCATCCCGGAGCTCGCGTAGCGCGGCGCTGCGGGACGGGCGCAACCGGGCACGGGAACGGGAGGACGGCTTGGGTCGATTCCGGATAGGCGTCGTCGGCGCGGGGCTGATCGGGCGCAAGCACATCGCGACGATCCTCGCGTCGCCGGAAGCGGAGCTCTGCGGCGTCGCCGACACGCTCCCGGCGGACGATCCCTACGTCAGCTCGCTGCCGGTGCCGACCTTCTCGTCGCACCGCGATCTCCTCGCCGCGGAGAAGCCCGACGCCCTGGTGATCGCGACGCCCAACCGTCTGCACGTGCCGATGGGCATCGACTGCGCGCGGGCGGGCGTGCACATGCTCGTCGAGAAGCCGATCGCCGACACGGTCGCCCTGGCGTGCGAGCTCCTGCGCGAGGCGAAGCGCGCGAACGTCCGGATCCTCGTCGGCCATCATCGCCGCTATCACGCGCAGGCGCAGGAGGCGCGCCGGATCGTCGCCGCCGGCCGCCTGGGCAAGCTCGTCGCGGTGACTGCGCTGTGGGCCACGCGAAAGCCGGATCCCTACTTCGACACCGCCTGGCGCAGGACCGCGGGCGGCGGTCCGATCCTGATCAATCTGATCCACGAGATCGACATGCTCCGCTACCTGGGCGGCGAACTGGCGAGCGTGGCCGGCGTCACGAGCCACGCGATGCGCGGATTCGAGGTCGAGGACACCGCGGCGGCCACGTTCTCGTACGCGGGCGGCGCGCTCGGCACGATCCTGTGCACCGACGCCGCCGTGAGCCCGTGGACGATCGAGCAGGGGCTGGGCGAGAACCCGGTCTTCCCGTACACGGGCGAGAACGGCTTTCGTTTCCTGGGCACCGCCGGCGCGCTCGAGTTTCCGCAGCTCAAGGTCTGGTCGTCCCGCGATCCGGCGAAGATCGGCTGGGACCAGCCGCTCGCGAGCGAGCCGGTCAGGGTCGTCGACCGCGACGTCTACGCCGAGCAGATCCGGCACCTGCGCGCGGTCGTCGAGGGACGCGAAGCGCCGGTCGTGTCGGGCGAGGACGGAACGCGCACGCTCGCGGCGACGCTGGCGGTGCACGAGTCTGCGCGCACGCGTGCGCCTGTCGACCTCGCGCGCGATTACGCGGCGATCGACGA
>CALDKM010000190.1:0-15234 GCA_937898875.1 uncultured Pseudomonadota bacterium
GCGGCGGAAGCCTCGCAACCGCAGGCCGCCGTCGAGCGCCGCCTCGCGCAGTTCGCGTCGGCCGCGCTCCTCGAGGCCTGAGCCTCCGGCGGAAGCGAGCGGGCGTGATCGATCGGCTCGCCGCCGACGCGATCGTCGCGCTGCACGTCGCGTTCGTCCTGTTCGCCTGCCTCGGCGGACTCCTCGCGTGGCGCGATCCGCGATGGGCGTTCGTGCACCTGCCCGCCGCGACGTGGGCGGCATGGGTCGAGGCGACCGCGACGATCTGCCCGCTGACGCCGATCGAGAACGCGTTGCGCCACCGCGCAGGCGAGGCCGGCTACCCGGGCGGCTTCGTCGAGCACTACGTACTGCCCCTGCTCTACCCCGTCGGCCTCACGCCCGGCGTACAGGCGTGGCTCGGCGCGTTCGTCGTCGTGCTCAACGCGGCGATCTACGCGGGGGCGATCGCACGCTGGCGCCGGTCGCGGCGCTGAGCCGCGCCCCCGCCGCACTTGTCCCCGGACGCGAATCGCACGATGATCGAAGGTTCAGCGATGCCCCCGGCGTCGCAAAGAGGAGTCGCCGATGGCCGTCACGCTTTGTCCGATCGCGCTTGCCGTCGGGTGCCGCAAGTGCCCGATATTCAAGGTGTGCCCGGTGAAAGGCATCATCGGCGACCAGCGCAGCGCCCCCGAGGCGCCGGCGACGGTCAAGCCTTCCACAAGCCGCAAGCGCGCGGAAGGCGCCGCGCCACCCCGCGCCAAGCGCAAGGGCGGCCGCCCGCGACGCCGCGATCGCTAGCCTCTCCGCGTAGAATCGCTCCTGCCGTTCCGGAAGCGCGCGCGACGACGCGCGCGGCGAGGACGCGCCGGGGGGAAACGATGACGAACGCCGCCATCACGGGCTGGGGCAAGTGCATGCCGCCCGCGGTGCTCAGCAATGCCGATCTCGCGACGTTCCTCGAGACCGACGACGCGTGGATCACCCAGCGGACCGGCATCCGCGAGCGCCGCATCACGCACGTGCTCGGAACCGAGCTCGCGCACGTCGCCGGCGCGCGCGCTCTGGCCTGCGCCGGCCTCGACGCGAAGGACCTCGACCTCGTCGTCTACGGCAGCTGCTCGGGCGAGGAGTACGTGCCCAACTCGGCGTCGGGGCTGCAGCACCGGCTCGGAGCGTGGAACGCGGGAGCGATGGACCTCAACACCGCGTGCACGAGCTTCCTCTACGGACTGTCGACGGCCACGGGCCTGATCCGCGCGGGGACGGTGCGCAGCGCGCTCGTCGTCGGCGTCGAGACGATCTCGCCGTTCATGGACTGGGAGAACCGCAACGTCGCGGTGCTCTTCGGCGACGGCTGCGCGGCCGTCGTGCTGCAGGCGACCGACCGCGACGAGGGCATCGTCGCCGACAAGCTCGGCTGCTACGCGGACGCGCGCGGGATCCTGCGCGTGCGCGGCCACGGCACCACGTACGGCAACCGCGGCCTCACGTTCGGCGACACGCTGTGGGACTTCGACGGGCAGGAGATCTTCAGGCGCGCGGTGCACGGCATGAGCGAGTCGTCGGCGCACGTGCTCGCGAAGGCGGGCGTCACGGCGGACGCGGTCGACCTCGTCGTGCCGCACCAGGCGAATCTGCGCATCATCGAGTTCGTCGCGAAGCGCGCGGGCATCCCGATGGAGCGCGTGTTCGTCACCGTGCACAAGTACGGCAACATGTCCGCGGCGACCGTGCCGGTCGCGCTCGTCGACGCGATCGAGGAAGGCCGCGTGAAGCCGGGCGCGCTGATCCTGACGCCCGCCTTCGGCGCCGGGCTCACCTGGTGCTCGCATCTGATCCGCTTCGGCGAGCGGGTGAGCCCGCTCGGGACCACGAACGTCGAACTGCCGCCCTGCGCGAAGTCGGCGCTCGAGATGGTGAACGCGCTCCGCGCGGTCAAGGACTCGCGCGGGCGTTCGGCGGCGGGGCTGGCGGGGCCGGTGTTTCCGGAGATGGGGGCGAAGTCGTCGGGCTGAAGCCCGACGCGACTAGGCGCGCCTACGTCGTCACGAGCTTCCGGTGCGCCTGCACGCTCATCAGGATGCCGATCCCGATGAACAGCGACACCATCGCGGTGCCGCCGTACGACACGAACGGCAGCGGCACGCCCACCACCGGCAGGATGCCGCTCACCATCCCCATGTTGACGAACGCGTAGGTGAACAGCATCAGCGTCACGGCGCCGGCGATGAGCCGCGCGAACAGCGTCGACGCGTTCGACGCGATCACCATCGCGCGCGCGATCAGCACCAGGTAGAGGATCACCAGCAGCACGTTGCCGATGAGCCCGAACTCCTCGCCGAACACCGCGAAGATGAAGTCGGTGTGCTTCTCGGGCAGGAAGTCGAGGTGCGCCTGCGTTCCGTTGAGCCACCCCTTGCCGACGATGCCGCCCGAGCCGATCGCGATCGACGCCTGCGTCGTGTGGTAGCCCGCGCCCAGCGGATCCGTCGACGGATCGAGGAACGTGAGAACGCGCTGGCGCTGGTAGTCGTGGAGCTGCGTCCACAGGAACGGGCCCGCGGCGGCGCCGACCGCGGCGAGGCCGACGATCACCTTCCACGACAGTCCCGCCAGGAACAGCACGTAGAACCCCGACGCGGTGAGCAGCAGCCCCGTGCCGAGATCCGGCTGGCGTTTGACGAGCCCGGCAGGCACGGCGATCAGCATCGCGGCGAACGCGAAGTCCGCCCAGCCGATCCTCCCCTCGCGCTTCTGGAAGTACCAGGCGAGCATCAGCGGCAGCGCGATCTTCATGAGCTCGGAAGGCTGGAAGCGCACGAGGCCCAGGTCGAGCCAGCGACGCGAACCGTTGACGACGACGCCGAACAGCGCGACGCCCACGAGCATCACGACGCCTGCAGCGTAGAGAGGCAGCGCGACGCGGGAGAGCGTCTGCGGCGGCACGTTCGCGATCAGCCACATCGCGACGAGCGCCACGCCGAGGCTCACCGCCTGGTTCGTCAGGCGCGCGACGCTCTGGTCGGCGGCGGAGAAAAGCGTGACGAAGCCGACGCCCACGATCGTCATCGCGATCGCGAACAGCGGGCGGTCGATGCGCCGGACCAGCACCTCCCAGAGGCGCGCGAGCACGTCGCCGATGCGCAGCGCAGTCATCAGTCGCTCGTATCGTCGGCGTCGGGGGCGGGTCCCTCGTGGAGCGGCGCCGGACCGGCGGCCTTGAGGCCCAGCAGGTAGTAGTCGAGCACCTGGCGCGCGATCGGCGCCGCCGCCTGCGCGCCGAAGCCGCCGTTCTCGACGAGCACGGCGAGCGCGATGGCGGGCTTCTCCGCGGGCGCGTAGGCGACGTACCACGCGTGGTCGCGCAACCGCTCGTCGACCTTGTGCGCCTTGTACTCCTCGCCCTTGAGCGAGAACACCTGCGCGGTGCCGGTCTTGCCGCCCGAGACGTAGGCCGCGCCCCTGAACGCCGCGGCGCTCGTGCCCTCCCGGTTGACCTGCACGAGCGCGTTGCGGATCACCTCGAGGTGCTCCGGCTTCACCGCGAGCCGGTAGGCGGGCTCGCGCACGATCGCGCGCGACTCGCGCGTGCGGGCATCCTCGATGCGCTGGACGAGGTGGGGTCGGAACGCGACGCCGTCGTTCGCGATCGTCGCGGTCGCGTGCGCGAGCTGGACCGGCGTGAACGCCGTGTAGCCCTGCCCGATGCCCGCCGAGATCGAGTCGCCGAGGTACCACTTGCGGTGCTCATCGCGGTACTGCGCACCCGAGAAGCGCTGGCGCTTCCATTCGCGCGACGGCAGCACGCCCGGGAGCTCGCCTTCGATGTCGATGCCCGTCGGCCGGCCGAAGCCCATCGACGACATGAAACGCCAGGTGTCGTCGATGTCGGTGTCGTTCGCGAGCAGGTAGAAGTACGTGTCGCACGACACGACGATCGCCTTCGTCATGTCGACCGTGCCGTGGCCGCCCTTCTTGTCGTCGCGGAAGCGGTGCGCCGCGCCGGCAAGCTGGAAGTAGCCGGGGTCGGCGAACGCCTGCGTCGGCGTACGCTTGCCCGAAGCGAGCGCGCCGAGCGCGAGGAACGGCTTGATCGTCGATCCGGGCGGATAGGCGCCGCGCAGCGGACGGTTGAGCAGCGGCTTGTCGGGCGACTCGTTCAGCTCCTGCCACGACGCCGAGTCGATGCCGTCGACGAACAGGTTCGGGTCGTAGCCGGGCCTCGACACGAATGCGAGCACGTCGCCGGTCGCGGGCTCGATCGCGACGAGCGCCCCCCGCCGGTCGCCGAACGCCGCCTCCGCCGCCGCCTGCAGGTTGATGTCGATCGACAGCCGCAGGTTGTTGCCGGACGCCGGCGGCGTGCGCGACAGCGTGCGTACCGCGCGCCCGCCGGCGTCGACCTCGACCTCCTCGACGCCGGTCGTTCCGTGCAGCTCGCGCTCGTAGGTGAGCTCGACGCCGACCTTGCCGATCGTGTCGGTGCCCTTGTAGTCGGCGCCCTCCTCCCACGATGCGATGCGCGCGAGGTCGCGCTCGGTGATGCGGCCGATGTAGCCGATCACGTGCGACGCCACCGCGCCGAACGGGTAGTTGCGGAACAGGCGCGCCTTGATCTCGACGCCGGGAAAGCGGTAGCGGTTGGCCGCGAAGCGCGCCACCTCGTCGTCGGTGAGCTTGGTGCGGATCGGCAGGCTCTCGAAGTTCTTCGACTCCTCCATGAGCTTCCGGAAGCGCCTCCGGTCGCGCGGCGTGATGTCGACGACGCCGGCGAGCGCGTCGATCGTGGCCTCGAGGTCGCGCACGCGCGTAGGCTGGATCTCGAGCGTGTAGGCCGAGTAGCTCTGCGCGAGGACGACGCCGTTTCGATCGGTGATCACGCCGCGGTTGGGCGCGATCGGGACGATCGCGATCCGGTTGGTCTCCGCGAGCGTGCTGAAGTGGCCGTGCTGCGCGACCTGCAGGTAGACGAAGCGTCCGACGAGCGCCGCGAACGCGACGAGCACCGCGCTGCCCGCGACCGCGAGCCGGCGGCGGAAGCGAACGAGCTCGCGCTCGGGGTTGCGGAGCTCGGAGGCGCCGAACGCGCCGGTGTCGCTCGCGCGGCGTCGCTTCGAGAAGAGCCTGCGGCGGATCATCGTCGGCAATTCAGAACGTCGACGACGACCGCGTCGGCCGCTGCGGCCACTGCAGGACGACGGTGAGCGGCGGCCACAGCAGCGCGCCGACGATCGGCGGGACCGCGTAGGTCCAGCGCGGGAGCGGCGCGCCGCCGATCACGCGCACCGCGAGCACGAGCAGCGCGCACGCGGCGAGCAGGAACGCGACCTGCACCGCCTGCTGCCAGAGCGGGAAGCGCAGCACGCGGCGGCGGAAATACTCGGCGCCGTACGCGAGCACCGCGTAGGCGAGCGCGTGCTGGCCGAACAGCGTGGCGTCGACGACGTCCATCACGAGGCCGAGCGTCCACGAGACGCCGACGCCGACGTAGCGCGGCGCCTGGATGCACCAGTAGAGCAGCGTGAGCGCGACGAAGTCGGGCTTGAGCGCGAGCGCGACACCCGAGGTCGGAAGCGTGTTGGCGACGAGCGCGAGCGCGAGCGTCAGCACCACGAACCACGGCTTCGCCGGCTTGAGGATCTCCTCGGGACGCGCGGGCGCGAACGAGGGGACGCGCGAGGCCAGACTCACCGCGCGGACTTCCGGAGGGCGCTCATCCGCCGCGCCGCGCCTTCGCGCGGCCCCCCTTGCGCGCCGGATCCGCCTCCGACGGCTCCTCGGGGCGTGGCGGCAGCGCGACCGGCGGCGCGAGCACGAGCAGCGTCTCGCTGCGGTCGACGCCGCCCAGCGGTGCGCACTCGATGCGCGCGAACATCTGCCCGGTCTCGCGCTCGACGCCCGTCACCTGCGCGACGGCGAGCCCCGGCGGATAGGTGCCGTCGAGACCCGACGTGACCAGGCGGTCGCCGACGCGGATGTCCGCCGACGGCGGCGTGAACCTGAGCTCGGGCGCGCGGCCGGCGCCCGCGCCGAAGAGCACGCTGCGCACGCCGCTGCGCTCGACCTTCACCGGCACCGCGTGGTCCTTGTCGGTGACGAGCGTGACCTCGGACATCGTCGGATGGACGCGCGTCAGCTGGCCCACGACGCCGTGCTCGTCGATCACCGCGCTGCCCGCCACGAGGCCGGATTCGCTTCCGCGGCTCACGAACAGCTTCTGCGCGAACGGGTCGCGGCCCGTGTAGAGCACCTGCACGACCGTGGACCCCTCCGCATGGCGGGCCTTGAGGCCGGCGAGCGCCTTCAGCCGCGCGTTCTCGTCGCGCACGGGTGCGTAGCCCTGCGCCGCGGGCGACTGCGCGATCAGTTCGGACTTCAGGCGCTCGTTCTCGCGCTCGAGGTCGCGCTTCGACGCGAAGTAGGCGGCAACGCTGTCGAGCGCCTCGCCGGGGACCCGCACCAGGCGCTGGAGCGGGAACAGGATCGCACCCGCCGCGTGGCGCACGTCCTCGAGGTAGCGGAAGCGCGCGTCCGCGAACAGAAGCACGATCGACGCCAGCCCGAGGAACGTGACGCGCGCCAGCGGGGAGGGGCCGCGGCGGAAGATCGGCGGCGGCTCGGCGGGGATCGGGCGCATGAATTGGGGTCAGAGCCGTAATTCGGGGAGGCTGCTTCCGTTCGTCTCGCTCAATCGCCGCCCTCCCCGAATTACGGCTCTGACCCCGCTTCAGTCCGGGCCCCGCACTCAATCCGACGTGAAGATCGTCTGCAGCTTGTCCATGTTCTCGAGCGCCTTGCCGCAGCCGCGCACGACGCAGGTGAGCGGATCCTCGGCGACGATCACCGGCAGCCCGGTCTCCTCCATCAGCAGCCGGTCGAGGTCGCGCAGCAGCGCGCCGCCGCCCGTGAGCGCCATCCCGCGCTCGGCGATGTCGGCGCCGAGCTCCGGCGGCGTGCGCTCGAGCGCGCTCTTCACCGCGGACACGATGCTGTTCAGCGGATCGGTGAGCGCCTCGAGGATCTCGTTGCTCGACACGGTGAAGCTGCGCGGGATCCCTTCGGCGAGATTGCGCCCCTTCACTTCCATTTCGCGCACCTCGGAGCCGGGAAACGCGCTGCCGATCGTCTTCTTGATCATCTCGGCCGTCGTCTCGCCGATCAGCATCCCGTAGTTGCGGCGGATGTAGTTGACGATCGCCTCGTCGAACTTGTCGCCGCCGACGCGCACGCTTCCCGCGTACACCATGCCGCCCAGCGAGATCACGCCGACCTCGGTCGTGCCGCCGCCGATGTCGACGACCATCGAGCCCGTCGCGTCCGAGATCGGCAGGTCCGCGCCGATCGCGGCGGCCATCGGCTCCTCGATCAGGTAGACCTTCGACGCGCCGGCGCCGAGCGCCGACTCGCGAATCGCGCGCCGCTCGACCTGCGTCGAGCCGCAGGGTACGCAGATGATGATGCGCGGCGAAGGCGAGAACAGCCTCGAGTCGAGCACCTTCTTGATGAACTGCTTGAGCATCTGCTCGGTGACGGTGAAGTCGGCGATGACGCCGTCCTTCATCGGGCGGATCGCGGTGATGTTGCCCGGCGTGCGGCCGAGCATCTGCTTCGCCGCGAGACCGACTTCCTGGATCACCTTCTTGCCGTTGGGGCCGCCTTCCTGGCGGATCGCGACCACCGAGGGCTCGTCGAGGACGATGCCGCGGCCTCGCACGTAGATGAGCGTGTTCGCGGTGCCGAGATCGATCGCGAGGTCGGTGGAGAAATAGCCTTTGAAGAACTCGAACATGAAACGGCGGCTTTCGCGCGGGCGCCGAGGAGCGGAGGCCCCGGGGATCCGGGGGCCGCGGCTGCCCTGATAAGCCAGCTATGATACTCTAGCCACTCGGGCTACCGCACTGAAAACGCGCAGGTTTCCGCCGTTTTCGGGCGCCGCGCCGCCCGACCCGGCCGGGGGACGTCCGGCGACGTCCGACACCCGGTTCCGATCCCCGATGACCCTCTCGCTCGACGACGTCCGGCGCATCGCCCACCTCGCCCGCATCGACGTCGATGCGCAGGCGGTCTCCGAGGTCCACGCCAAGCTCGAGGCGATCTTCGCGATGATCAACGAGCTCCAGGCGGTCGACACGTCCGGCGTCGAGCCGATGTCGCACGCGCAGGACGTCGTGCTCCCGTTGCGCGAGGACAAGGTGACCGAGACCGACCGTCACGCGGACTACCAGCGCGTGGCGCCCGCCGTCGAGGACGGGCTCTACCTCGTGCCGCGGGTCGTCGAGTGACCGCCCTCCGCACCATCGCCGGACTGTCCGCCCGGCTCGCCGCCCGCGAGGTCTCGGCGGTCGAGCTCGCGCGGGACACGCTCGACCGGATCGCCCGGCTGGACCCGGCGCTCAACGCGTTCGTGACCGTCGACGCCGACGGCGCGATGGCGCAGGCGCGCGCGGCCGACGAGGCGCGGGCGAAGGGCGCCGCCGGCCCGCTCGCCGGCGTCCCGATCGCGCACAAGGACGTGCTGATGACCGCGGGGCTCAAGACCACCTGCGGCTCCCGGATGCTCGGCAACTTCGTCGCGCCCTACGACGCGCACGTCGTGGAGGGCCTGAAGCGCGCGGGCACCGTGCTCGTCGGCAAGACCAACATGGACGAGTTCGCGATGGGCTCGTCGAACGAGACCTCGGCCTTCGGGCCGGTGAAGAACCCCTGGAACCCGGCCTGCGTGCCGGGCGGCAGCTCGGGCGGCTCGGCCGCGGCGGTCGCCGCCCGCCTCGTCCCCGGCGCGACCGGCACCGACACCGGCGGCTCGATCCGCCAGCCCGCGTCGCTCACCGGCATCTGCGGTCTGAAGCCCACCTACGGTATCGCGTCGCGCTACGGGCTGATCGCATTCGCGTCGAGCCTCGACACGCCCGGGCCGTTCGCCCAGACGGCCGAGGACTGCGCGCTCCTGCTGAACGCGATGGCCGGCCACGACGCGCGGGACTCGACCTCGCTCGACCGTCCGGTCGAGGACTACACCCGCACGCTGCGCGCCCCCGCCGGCGCGAAGCCGCTCGGGGGCCTGCGCATCGGCCTTCCGAAGGAGTACTTCGGCGCGGGCAACGACCCGGAAGTCGCCGCCGCGATCGAGGCCGCGCTCGCCGAGTTCCGCAGGCTCGGCGCGACCACCGTCGACATCACGCTGCCGACCGTCAAGCTCTCGGTGCCGGTGTACTACGTGATCGCGCCCGCCGAGGCGTCGTCGAACCTGTCGCGCTTCGACGGCGTGCGCTACGGCCACCGCGCCGCGCGCTACGACGACCTCGCCGACATGTACCGCAAGACCCGCGCGGAAGGCTTCGGCGCCGAGGTGAAGCGCCGCATCCTCGTGGGCACCTACGTGCTGTCGCACGGCTACTACGACGCCTACTACCTGAAGGCGCAGAAGGTGCGGCGCCTGATCGCGAACGACTTCGCGCGCGCATGGGGCGAGTGCGACGTGATCATGGGGCCGACCGCGCCGTCGCCCGCCTTCCGGTTCGGCGACAAGACCGACGACCCGGTGCAGATGTACCTGAACGACATATTCACGATCGCGGCGAATCTGACCGGCGCACCGGCGCTATCGATGCCGTGCGGATTCACCGGGGGCGGCCTGCCGATCGGGCTCCAGATCCAGGGCGACTACTTCGCCGAGAGCCTGATCCTGAACGTCGCGCATCGCTTCCAGCAGGCGACCGACTGGCACGCGCGTGCGCCCGCCATGGCGACGGGAGCCTGACGATGGCTTCGTGGGAAGTGGTGATCGGGCTGGAGACGCACGCGCAGCTGTCGACCGCGTCGAAGATCTTCTCGGGTGCGTCGACCGCGTTCGGCGCCGCTCCGAACACGCAGGCGTCCGCCGTCGACATCGCGCTGCCGGGCGTGCTTCCCGTGCTGAACAGGGGCGCGGTCGAGCGCGCGATCCGATTCGGCCTCGCGGTCGGCGGGACGATCGCGCCGAAGAGCGTGTTCGCGCGCAAGAACTACTTCTACCCGGACCTGCCGAAGGGCTACCAGATCTCGCAGTACGAGATCCCCGTCGTGCAGGGCGGCGGCGTCGACATCGTGTCGCCGACGCGCGGTGCGATCCGCGTGAACCTCACGCGCGCGCACCTCGAGGAGGACGCGGGCAAGAGCCTGCACGAGGACTTCCACGGCATGACCGGCATCGACTTGAACCGCGCCGGCACGCCGCTCCTCGAGATCGTGAGCGAGCCGGACCTGCGAAGCTCGGACGAGGCGGTCGCCTACGCGAAGGCGCTGCACGGCATCGTCCGCTGGATCGGCATCTGCGACGGCAACATGCAGGAAGGCAGCTTCCGCTGCGACGCGAACGTGTCGGTGCGGCGCGAAGGCGCGCCGCTCGGCACCCGCTGCGAGATCAAGAACCTGAACAGCTTCCGGTTCATGCAGCAGGCGATCGACTTCGAGGTGCGCCGCCAGATCGCGCTGATCGAGGACGGCGGTTCCGTCGTGCAGGAGACGCGCCTCTGGGATCCGGACCGCAACGAGACGCGCTCGATGCGCAGCAAGGAAGACGCCCAGGACTACCGCTATTTCCCGGACCCGGACCTGCCGCCGCTCGCGATCGAGCGCGCGTGGATCGAGCGCGTGAAGGCGGGCATGCCCGAGCTGCCGGAGGCGATGAGGGCGCGCATCGAGACGCAGTACGGGCTGCCCGGCCACGACGCGACGATGCTCACCGCGAGCCGCGAGACCGCCGTCTACTTCGAGGACGCGGTGCGCGCGGGCGGCGCCGAGCCGAAGCTCGTCGCGAACTGGATCCTGGGCGAGGTGTCGGCGGCGCTGAACCGGGGCGAGACGGAGATCGCGCACGCGCCGGTCGAGCCCGCGGCGCTCGCGGGGCTGCTGAAGCGCATCGCCGACGGCACGATCTCCGGCAAGATCGCGAAGGACGTATTCGACGCGATGTGGGCGGGCGAAGGCGACGCGGACGCGATCATCGCCGCGAAGGGCCTGACGCAGATCTCCGACGAACGCGCGATCGAGAGGCTGGTCGACGACGTGCTCGCGGCGAACGCTGCGATCGTCGCGGAGTTCCGCGCGGGCAGGGAGAAGGCGTTCAACTCGCTCGTCGGCAAGGCGATGGCCGTGTCGAAGGGCAAGGCCAACCCCGCGCAGGTCAACGCGATCCTGAAGCGCAAGCTGGGCGGCTGAACGGCCGCCGCGGCGAGCGGACCGCGCGCTACTTGCCCATCCCGATCCCGAGCACGACGAACAGCGCACCCACGCCCAGCGCCGCGATCGGGAAGCCCCACATCCGCGCGGGCGTCGCGATCTCCGCGGTGCCGCCCGGGTCGGCAGGCAGGTAGCGCACGGGCACCGACGCGCCTTCGGCGATCCTCTCCCGCTGGCCGAGCGAGGACGTGAACTTCACCTTCTTCCCCTCGTGCGCGAACTCGACGATCGGCGCGTAGAGCGTCGTGAACTTCGTCGACCCGCCGCTCGACGACGTCGACGACATGCTCTCCGACTGGCCGACGACCTTGCCCTGCGCACTCTTGCCGAAGTAGACGGTTCGCAGGCGCTGGATCGCCATCAGACAGCCTGCGAGAAGCGCGAGCCCGCCGACGGAAAGCATGACGATCTGCATGGTGCTCATGGGTGCCTCCCTGAAGTTCCGCCACGCCCCGCGCGAAGGGCGGCGCGAGCGACGGGAAGCATGACTCGCCGGGTCGGTCGGGCGCAAGGCGAAACTTCGCCTGCCCGGGCGCCGGGGCGACGGTCAGCCGACGAGCAGTGCCGCGACGAACATCCCCAGCATCGCGAACACGATCGCGACCTTGAGCGCGGTGCCGATCACGATGCCCAGCCAGGTCGCGAGCCCGACCTTGCCGGCGCGCAGCATGTCGCGCTCCGCGAGGTACTCGCCGATAGCGGCACCGGCAAGCGGCAGGAACAGGAGGCCCACGAACCCGGTGAAGACGCCGGCGACCGTGCCGATCGCCGCGCCCGCCACGGCCCAGGGGCTCGCCCCGACGCGCTTCGCACCCACCGACGCGGCGGCGAAGTCGATCACCCAGGTGAGCGCGGCGAGCACCCCGGCGACGACGACGATCCATAGCGGAATCCGCGCGAAGTCGCCGATCCACGCCGCGAGCGCGATGCCCGCGAAAACGATGGTGGCGCCGGGGATCGCCGGAAGCACGGTGCCGACGACGCCGACGACGATCAGCGCGACGGCGACCATCCAGAGAAAGGTCGTCATGCGGTCATTCTCCGGTCGGCCGCGTTCGGGCGCAACGCGACGGGCGCCGCCTGTCCTCCGTCCGGGGCGGTCGAACGTTATTGGCAAGGAGCCCGGATAGGGTCCGGAGCACTGATGCGTCAACTTCCGGAGACGCGCCGCCGGATTTCCGGCGCAAACCGTCCGGGGAGGACACCTCGATGAAGAAACGCCTCTTTGCCGTCGCCGCGCTCGCGGCCCTCGTAACGCTGTCGGGCTGCGCCACGGTCGCAGGGACGATGATCGGGACAGGCGTCGGCACGCTCGCCGGAGCCCCGTTCTCGGGCGCGATGATAGGCGGCGGAGTCGGGATGCTGGTCGATTTCCGCTGATTCGCCGCGGCGAGGGTGCCGGGCCGAAACGCGATCCGCATGCCGGCGGTCGACGCGGATCAGAACCGCCCGGCCTGATAGTCTTCGAATGCCTGCACGAGCTCGTCCCGCGTGTTCATCACGAACGGGCCATGCCACGCGACCGGCTCGCGGATCGGCTTGCCGGCGATTACGAGCACGCGCGCGGCACCGCCCTTCGCGGTGAAGCGCACCGCGTCGCCCGCGCCGAGCTCGGCCAGCCCGAGCGCGCTCACCTCGCGGCCGTCGGGGAAAGCGATCGTCCCCGCATGCACGACGACGAACCCGGCGAACTCGCGGCCCAGCGGCTCCTCGAACGTCGCGCCATCGGGCAGCGTCAGGTCGAAATAGAGCGCGGCCGTCGGCTCGACCGTGACCGGCCCCTTCGTGCCGCGCGAGGTCGCGCCCGCGATCACCTTGACCCCGACGCCTCCGTCGCGCGTCTCGACCGGCATCGACGCCGCAAGATGCTCCTGGTACGCAGGCGCCTGCATCTTGAGCTTAGCGGGCAGGTTGACCCACAGCTGGAACCCGCGCATCAGCCCCGAGGTCTGCTCGGGCATCTCGGAGTGGACGATGCCGCGCCCCGCCGTCATCCACTGGACGCCGCCGGTCTCGATCACCCCTTCGTGGCCGTGGTTGTCCTTGTGGCGCATGCGCCCGTTCAGCATGTACGTGACGGTCTCGAAGCCTCGGTGCGGATGCGGCGGGAAGCCGGCGAGGTAGTCGCTCGCGTCCGGGCTGTCGAAATAGTCGAGCATCAGGAACGGGTCGACCGAGGGCATCTTCGGTTCGCCGCCCATGAGGCGCGTCAGGCGCACGCCGGCGCCGTCGGAGGTCGGGACGCCGCGGGAGACGCGCGTGGGGAGTCGATGGGTCGTCGTCATGTCGTTCAGATGAGGCCCGCCGCTCCCGCCGTCAAGAGCCGCAGTGCCCGTCGGTTCGCCGTTCCCCCGTTCGCGTTGCGGTGATCACATCAGCGGCTTGTACCGCGGCCGGTGCGGACGCGCGCCGTCCTCGCCCAGCCGCTTCTTCTTGTCGTCCTCGTAGTCGCGGAAGTTGCCCTCGACGAACACCCACTTCGAGTCGTCCTCGGAGGCGAGGATGTGCGTCGCGATGCGGTCGAGGAACCAGCGGTCGTGCGAGATCACCAGCACGGTGCCGGGGAACTCGACGAGCGCGTCCTCGAGCGCGCGCAGCGTCTCGACGTCGAGGTCGTTCGACGGCTCGTCGAGCAGCAGCACGTTCGCGCCGGCGAGCAGCGTCTTCGCCAGATGAAGCCGGCCGCGCTCCCCGCCGGAGAGCGATCCGACGAGCTTCTGCTGGTCCGAGCCCTTGAAGTTGAAGCGGCCCAGATACGCGCGCGACGGGATCTCGAACTTGCCGATCGTCAGGATGTCCTGCCCGCCCGAGATCGCTTCCCACGCGGTCTTGTCGTTCGGCAGCGCGTCGCGCGACTGGTCGACCATCGAGAGCTGCGCGGTGTGCCCGATCGTGATCGTGCCGCGATCGGGCTTCTCCTTGCCCAGGATCATACGGAACAGCGTCGACTTGCCCGCACCGTTCGGGCCGATGATGCCGACGATCGCGCCGGCCGGGATCTTGAACGAGAGATCGTCGATCAGCACGCGGTCGCCGAACGACTTCGTGACGTTGTCGAACTCGATGACCTGCCCGCCGAGGCGCTCGCCCACCGGGATGAAGATCTCGTTCGTCTCGTTGCGCGTCTGGTGCTCGTAGGACGACAGCTCCTCGAAGCGCTGGATGCGCGCCTTGTTCTTCGCCTGCCGGCCCTTCGCGCCCTTGCGCACCCACTCGAGCTCGCGCTTCATCGCCTTGACGCGCGCCTCCTCCTGCTTCGACTCGGTCGCGAGGCGCTCTTCCTTCTGCTCGAGCCACGAGCTGTAGTTGCCCTTCCAGGGAATCCCCTGGCCGCGGTCGAGCTCGAGGATCCACTCGGCGGCGTTGTCGAGGAAGTAGCGGTCGTGCGTCACCGCGATCACGGTGCCCGGGAACTTCTGCAGGAACTGCTCGAGCCACTCGACGCTCTCGGCGTCGAGGTGGTTGGTCGGCTCGTCGAGCAGCAGCATGTCCGGTCTCGAGAGCAGCAGCCGGCACAGCGCGACGCGGCGCTTCTCGCCGCCCGAGAGGTTGCCGATCTTCGCGTCCCAGGGCGGGAGCCGCAGCGCGTCGGCCGCGATCTCCATCTGCACGCCCGCGTCGGCGCCCGAGGTCGAGATGATCGCCTCGAGCCTCGCCTGCTCGGCCGCGAGCGCGTCGAAGTCCGCGCCCTCCTCGGCGTACGCGGCGTAGACCTCGTCGAGGCGCTTCTGCGCGCCGAGCACCTCGCTCATCCCCTCCTCGACCGACTCGCGGACGGTCCTGGCCGGATCGAGATGCGGCTCCTGCGGCAGGAAGCCGATCTTCAGGCCCGGCATCGGCACCGCCTCGCCCTCGTACTCCTTGTCGACGCCCGCCATGATCCGCAGCAGGCTCGACTTGCCGGAGCCGTTCAGGCCCAGCACGCCGATCTTGGCGCCCGGGAAGAACGAGAGCGAGATGTCCTTCAGGATCTGCCGCTTGGGCGGGACGATCTTGCCCACGCGGTTCATCGTGAATACGTATTGAGCC
>CALDKM010000191.1:0-3342 GCA_937898875.1 uncultured Pseudomonadota bacterium
GTAGCGCATCGCCTTCACGAACGCGGCGACGCGCGCCTCCCGCTCGTCCTCCGGCACCAGGTCGAGCTTGTTCAGCACGAGCCAGCGCGGCTTCTTCGCGAGCGACTCGTCGAACTTCTTCAGCTCCTTCGCGATCGCCTTCGCGTCGCGGACCGGGTCGGCCTCGGGGTCGAGCGGCGCCAGGTCGACGACGTGCAGCAGGAGCCGCGTGCGCGCGAGGTGGCGCAGGAAGCGCAGCCCGAGGCCAGCCCCTTCGGCGGCGCCCTCGATCAGTCCCGGGATGTCCGCGACGACGAAGCTGCGGCGCTCGTCGGTGCGCACGACGCCGAGCGACGGCGCGAGCGTCGTGAACGGATAGTCGGCGACCTTCGGACGTGCGGCCGAGACCGCGCGGATCAGCGTCGACTTGCCCGCGTTGGGCATGCCGAGGAGCCCCACGTCGGCGAGCACCTTGAGCTCGAAGCGGATGCGCCGCGATTCGCCGGGCTCGCCGGGCGTGTGCTGCCGCGGCGCGCGGTTGGTGCTCGACTTGAAATGGAGGTTGCCCAGGCCGCCCTTGCCGCCGCGCGCGAGGACGGCCGTCGCGCCGTCGGTCGCGAGGTCGGCGACGAGCTCGCCGGTGTCGGCGTCGCTGATCACGGTGCCGACCGGCACGCGCAGCACGACGTCCTCCGCGCCCCTGCCGTACTGGTCGGCGCCGCGGCCGTTCTCGCCCTTGCGCGCGCGGTGGATGCGCGCGTAGCGGTAATCGATCAGCGTGTTGATGTTGCGGTCGGCGATCGCGTGGATGGTGCCGCCCCGGCCGCCGTCGCCGCCGTCGGGGCCGCCGCGCGGCACGAACTTCTCGCGGCGGAACGACGCGGCGCCGTTGCCGCCGTCGCCCGCGTGCACTTCGATCACCGCTTCATCGACGAATTTCACGACGCGCTCCGACGATAGAGGACGAACTTCTCGGACTCGTCGCCGCGGCGCCGGCCCTCCCAGACCTGCGTCCAGCCCCCGGGGACCGGTGCGTCGAAGTCGTTGCGACCCAGCTGCACGAGCAGGAGCGCGCATTCCGCGCCGCGGCCGGCCTCCTCGCGCATCGTCTCGAGCTGCGCGAAATACGCGAACAGCGCGCGCTGCGCTCCCCCGAGATTGCGGCTCGCGACGCAGGCGCCCTCGGGAAGCTGCGTGCGCAGCGCCTCGGCGACGACGCGGTAGCTGCGCCGCGAGTCGAGATAGGGCAGCCAGATCGTCGAGACCAGCGTCCAGAGCAGCACCATGCCGATCGCCCAGTTCAGCACCGCGCGGCGATTGGAGCGGCGCGCGGGCCGCACCATCGCGATCCACAGCAGCGTCATGCCGAGCGCCGCGAGCATCGCCCACAGCTTGAAGGTCGGGCGGAAGCCGATCTCCGAGTCGCGGAACATCCGCGCCGCCGAAAGCGACATGCCGTGCATATAGGAGTCGATCCAGATGCCCCACACGACCATCGCGGCGAGCCCGAAGGTCAGGATGCCGAACCAGTCGAGGGCTCCGGACAGCCCGCGCTTCAGCGAATCGACCTCGAGCGCGCCGACGAGCGCGAGCGGCACGAGCAGCGGCAGGACGCCGATCAGCTTGGGTTCGCGCTCCAACGACAGCGACACGAACACGACCAGCGCGAGAACGCCCGGGAGCACGATGCCCGCGTCGCCCATCCCGCCGTTGAAGCCGCGTCCGCGGATCCACAGCGTCCAGAGCGCCAGCGGCAGCGCCGGCCACGCGAACCACGGGAGGTTCTTCACGACGTAGAGCGGGTCGAAGCCGCTGCCGGCGGCGGGTGCGAAATATTCTCGCCAGTTCTCGGCGACGGTCCACGCCGCGTGAATGTCCGGCGAGCGTTGCGCGAGCGCGATCGGCCACGCGGCGGACAGCGGCAGCGCGACCGCGACCGCGATGCCGACGGTCGCGAGATGCGCCTTCGTGCGCCAGGTCGCCGAGGCGAGCGGCAGGATCGCGGCGGTGGCGAGCATCCACAGCGGAACCGCGTAGCCGCGCGACAGGAATCCGATCGCGATGCCCAGCCCGAGCGCGATGCCGCCGGGCACGGGCCGGCGCAGCGCGAGCGCGAGCCCGTAAACGCCGACCGCGACGCCGGTCGCGAGACCGAGCTCGGCGGAGAGCACGTGAGCGCGCTCCCAGAATCCGATCGAGCCGATCAGGATCAGCACGGGGATCCAGCGGAAGGCACGGCCGTTGAGCTCCCGGCAGGCGAGCGACGAGCAGGCGAGGATCGCCAGGAGCAGGAGGCCGGCGGCGAGGCGCGCGGCGTTGTGGGGCGCGAGCGGCGGCGCGAAGACGCGCATCGTCGCCGCGGCGATGGCGGGGACGAGCGGCCCCGCCTCGAGCCAGGGCTCGCCGGCGAGGTGCGGCACGACGACGTCGCCGGTGCGCGCCATTTCGAAGGCGACGCCGAACGTGGTCGCGTCGTCGTTCTTCCACGGGTCGTGCCCGATCAGGCCCACCACGATCCAGAGGAGGCACAGCAGCACGAGCGCCGCCTGCTTGGCGGCGCGGCGCGGCCCCGAGGGGGACACCGATTCGGGGTCGAGCGGCTCGGGGGGGGCGGACCGGGGCGCACGCATGCTGCGCATCGTACTTTCCGCGGCACGAACGAAAAAGGCAGCCGAAGCTGCCTTTTTCGCGGGCGCGTCTCCGCTCGTCACGCGATCACGAGCGCGCGGCCGCGGGCTTGGCTTCCGCCTTGGTCGCCGACTTGTTGCCGTAGCGCTGGCGGAACTTGTCGATGCGGCCGGCGGTGTCCATCACCTTCTGCTTGCCCGTGTAGAAAGGATGGCAGGCCGAGCAGACTTCGATGTGCACGGGCTTGACGACGGACGAGCGCGTCTCGAACGTGTTGCCGCAGCTGCACGTCACCTGGATCGCCTCGTACTTGGGGTGAATGCCGGTCTTCATGGTTGTCCTTTCGTCGCGCGGGCGCTCGTTCGCGCCCTGCCGCGGGCCGGGCCGCCACGCGGATCCCCAGCGGATCCACGCCCCTGCGGCGCGAAGCCGAGAATTATGGAGCCAAACGCCTGCCGAGGCAAGCCCCGCGCCGGTCTCCGGCAACGACCCCGAGACGGGAATCCATCATGCATTCAGCGACTTGGCGAGAATTCGCCCCATTCCGACGATCGGGCACCGGCAGGCCACGGCCGAATTCGAGCGCGGTCGTCGGGACGAAGCGCGGGTAGCGCTGTCGGCTACCCTCTGCGCATGCTGTCGAAGAAATGAACGCCGGAGCGGGGAAGCAGGGGCCCCGCTCGCGAAGCGGACGGGGATGCGACCCCGGAGGCGTTCGGCGGAATTCGAGCGCGC
>CALDKM010000192.1:0-5298 GCA_937898875.1 uncultured Pseudomonadota bacterium
GTTTTCCCGTTGCCTGTTCGTCCACGAGCGCGCGGCATTTGCAGTTCTCCCTCTCTCCGCATGCGGGGAGAGGGGGATGGGTGGGCGCGACGCGGGTGTCCAGGCTGCGTGTTTTCCCGTTGCCTGTTCGTCCACGAGCGCGCGGCATTTGCAGTTCTCCCTCTCCCCGCATGCGGGGAGAGGGCCGGGGTGAGGGGTGTCCATCGCCGATCGCCTCACATCGGATCGAGAGGATAGATCGGCCGCACGAGGCGGCGGTAGTCGTACACCGACAGGTCGGCGTTGGTCACGCCTTCGCCCGCGCATTCGACGATGTGCGAGGCGATCGGCTTGAAGCCCGCGCGGTAGTGGATGCGCGACTTGAGCATGATGTAGCGCTGCATGCGCGGATCGATGCCGGCATGCGTGAACACGCCGAGGTCGAAGGGCTCGTGCGGGCGCGACGTGACGACGATTCGCGCGCTGCCGGTGTCCAGCACCGCGGTGCGTCCGAGGTAGGTCTTCACGCCCGTGTACATGGGGCCGGTGATCGTGAACTCCCCGTCGGTGATCCGCGCGACGCGGCCCGCCACCTCGAGCGGCTTGCCGGCGAGCCCGATCGCCGGCATCGCGGTCTTCCCGCCCAGCGCGAGCCGCACCTTCTGCCCTTCGCCCGCCTCGATCATCGCATCGACCGCCTGCGGATCGCGGATCGGCGCGATCGCGACGCCGTCGAGCCCCTGCCGCAGGATCTCGGCGACGACCGCCATCACGTCCTGCGCGCCGCCCGAGCCGCAGTTGTCGCAGTGGTCGATCAGCAGGACCGGCGCGCCGGGATTGCCGAGGCCGAGCGACTTCGCGCGCGCGACCGATTCCGCCAGCGGCGGCGCGTGGAACACGTATTCCGCGCGGCGCTTCCAGGCTATGTCGAGCATCCGGTCGCAGACCTCGCGCGCTGACTCGCGTCCGCCGCGCCGCGCGTCGCCGACGACGATCGCCGAAACGCCCGTGTGCTGCGTGTCCGCGTGCGGGAAGGAGGGCAGCAGCGTCGCGGCGAGCACCCGGCCGCTCCGCTCCTGCGACCTCGCGTAGTCGAGGATGTCGCCGGACGGTCCGTCCTCGGGCGCGTGGCGCATGATCGACGCGAGCAGCGGCCTCCAGCCCCATGCCATCACGGGCTCGATGCCGCCGTCGAGCGCGCGAACCAGGATCGAGCCGGCGAGCATGCCGGCGTCGTACATGTCGACGTGCGGGTAGGTCTTGTAGCCGGCGATCACGGTCGCGTTGTCGACGAGCTCGCGCGACAGGTTCGTGTGGTAGTCGAGCGTGACCGCGATCGGGACGTCCGGCGCGATCTTCCGCACGCGACGCGCGATCTCGCCCTCGGGGTCGTCGCAGTCCTCGGTCACCATCGCGCCGTGGAGATCGAGGAACACCGCGTCGCAGCCGGCGCGCACCGCGTCCTCGATCGGCCGCACCAGCGCCTCGAAGGTCGCGCGCGAGGCCCTGTTCGACGGCCACGATTCCCCGGCGACCGGCGTGACGATCTCGGCGTGCTCGCGCGCGGCGAGGTCGAGATAGGCGGCGAGGGGCGTGTTGGTGCCGCGGAAGCGCTCGACGACGGAAGGGCCGAAGGCGGGCCCTTCCCCGTGACCGAACGACGAGAGCGGCGTGGGGACCGGCGAGAACGTGTTGGTCTCATGCTTGACGAGCGCGAGGACGTAGCGGCGCGGCATCGCCGAACTCTACCGGATCAGGCGGCGGACGGCGCGAACGCGGGACCGAGGGGCTTGAGGCGCAGGCCGGGCCGAAGCCGCTTCCACGTGAACATCGTGGGGTCGGCCTTCGCCGGCCCCGGCGCGGCGACGACGAGCACCTCGCGCGCGATCGGCTGGAAATCGGCGCGGAAGTGCACCGAGCTCTTGAGCGCGAGCACGCGTTCGGCGCGCGGCTCGATGCCGACGTGCCGGAACATCGCCTGGTCCGCGGCCTGGCACTTGACCGACGCGAGCACGACGCGCACGTTGCCGTGCCGGAGCACCGCCATCCGGCCGAGGTCCATCCGGAAGCCGTGGAACATCGGTCCGGTGCAGGTGAACCGGCCGTCGGCCACGCGCTCGACGGTGAACTCGCCCTCGAACGGCACGTGGCCCGGCACGCCCGAGATCTCGCCCAGCCGGAAGCGCGCCGTTCGCCGTTCGCCCACCTCGTGCGCCTGCTTCGCGGACGCGGGATCGATCAGCAGGCCGAGCACCGACCCCGGCGCGTCGTGCGCGACGAGCGACGCGAGGAGCCCGGTCGTGTCGCCGTTGCCGCCCGCGCCGGGATTGTCCTGCGTGTCCGCGAGCACGACCGGCGCGCCGGGCACGCCGCGTTGCATCGCGCGGCGCACCCCCTCGTCGGGCGTGAGGAGCTCCATGCCGAAGTCGCCTTCCGCATCGGCGATCGCCTGGCGCATCGCGGCGACCGCGACCTGCACGCGCACCTCGTCGATCCCCATGCCGAACACCGACATGCCGCACTCGGGGAAGTCCGCCATCGGGAAGCCCGGCGTGAACGAGAGCACGGCGCCGTGCTCCTGCTCGAGCCGCTCGAGCATCGCGTAGAGGCTGCGCGCCGGCTCGATCATCGTGCACTGCGACGGGAGCCCGGTCAGGAAGTCGAGCGTGCGCACGCTCTTCGCGAGCGGCGCACCGTGCCGCTCGAGGTCGAGCAGGAGCCGCGCGGCCCGGGCGCCGGTGGCAGCCATGTCGACGTGCGGATAGGTGCGGTAGGCGACCAGCGCGTTGCTGCGCTCGACCATCGCGCGCGTCACGTTCGCGTGCAGGTCGAGGCTCGCGACGACGGGAACGTTCGGCCCGACGACGCCGCGGACGCGCGCGAGCAGCTCGCCCTCGCCGTCGTCCAGGTGCTCGGTGACCATCGCTCCGTGCAGGTCGAGGTAGACACCGTCGACCGGCGACGCGTCGGCGAGCCTGCGCACGAGTTCGCCGGCAATGCGCTCGTACGCGTCGCGAGTTACGTGAGCGGAGGGAGACGCGGCTCCCCATGCGAGGCCCGCCACCCTGTGGCCCGCGGCGTGCAGCACCTCGATCGCGCCGGTGGCGGGGATGTTCGCTCCGTCGAGGCGGGAGACGATGTCGTCGCCGAAGCAGAGCGGCGGCCAGCCTCCGCCGGACTCGAAGGCCGCGTAGTCGGCCTTCGTCGGCGCGAACGTGTTCGTCTCGTGCTGGAATCCGCCGACGGCGATGCGCGCCATGGTGCCTCCGGATGGTCCCGCAGCCTAACGCAGGCCGCGCCGTTCCGACAACTCCACGGCGCCGAGCGCCGAATGCCCGACTTGTGCTTGAATGGGAGAGAAGGAGGGGGGGCGATGCCCGACGAGCTGTGGCGCTGGAGCGCGGGAAGGATCGCGGCGAGCATCGCCGCGAGGGACATTTCGGCGCGGGAGGCGGTCGAGGCCTCGGTCGCGCGGATGCGCGCGGTCAACGGCGCGATCAACGCGGTCACCGTCGACCTGTCGGAGCGGGCGCTCGCCGCGGCCGATCGCGCGGATGCGGCGGTCAAGCGCGGCGAGCGGCTCGGTCCGCTGCACGGCGTGCCGGTCACGATCAAGGAGAACGTCGACCAGGCCGGCTGCGCGACGACCAACGGCGTGGTCGCCCAGCGCGAGGCGATCGCGCACGACGACAGTCCCGTCGTCGCGAACCTGCTGAAGGCGGGTGCGATACCTGTCGGGCGCACGAACACGCCCGCGTTCAGCTTCCGGCTCGACACGGTGAACGACCTGCGCGGCCGGACGCACAACCCCTGGCGTCGCGGCGTGACGCCGGGAGGGTCGAGCGGCGGCGCATCGGCGTCGGTCGCGGCCGGGATCGTGCCGCTCGCGCACGGCAACGACATCGCCGGCTCGGTGCGGTATCCGGCGTTCTGCTGCGGGCTCGCGGGGCTGCGGCCGTCGTTCGGACGCGTGCCGGCGTTCCTGCCGACGCAGAAGGCCGAGCGGGCGATCTCCGCGCAGCTCCTGAGCGTCCAGGGGCCGATCGCGCGCACGGTGAACGACGTGCGGCTGGGCTTCGCGGCGATGGCGGCGCGCGACCCGCGCGACCCGTGGTGGGTGCCGGCGGCGCTCGAAGGGCCGCCGTTGCCGCGGCGTGTCGCGGTCGTGCGCGACCCGGGCGAGCTCGACGGCATCGCGCCGTCGCCGGCGATCGCGCACGCGCTCGACCGGGCGGCGCACTGGCTCGCGCAGGCCGGCTACGAGGTCGTCGACGAGCCGACGCCGGGATTCACCGACGCCGCGCGCCTGTGGTTCGAGATGTTCGTCCCGGAGTTCCGGCTTTTCATGCAGGCGGATTTCGAACGCGACGGCGACGACGGCATCCGCACCGCGATGGCGTACATGGCGGCGATCGCGCCCGATCTCGCGCCCGACGCGCACCTCAAGGCGCTCGCGCGACGGACGAAGCTGCAGCGCGACTGGTTGCTCTACCAGGAGCGCACGCCCCTCGTGCTCGCGCCCGTGTCGGCTGTGCCGGCCTACGAGATCGGCTTCGACGTCGAGAGCCGGGCGCGCACCGAGCGGGTGTGGCGCGAATGCTCGACGCTGATGGCGGTGCCCGTGCTGGGCCTGCCCGGCATGGCGGTGCCGACCGGGCTGGCCGACGGGCTGCCGGTGGGCGTGCAGATCGTGGGACCGCGCTTCCGCGAGGACCTCTGCCTCGCGGCCGCCGAGGCGATCGAGGTTCGGGCGGCGTTCGCGGCCGGCCTGCCGATCGACCCGCGCTGAGCCCCGATGGCGCGCGGCGACGTTTCGGGCTACCGTAGCGCGTCGCTTCCCCGCGCTTCGCCACCCTTCCGCTTCCGGAGGATCGCATGGACTTTCGCCGTACGTTGAAGTCGGCCACCGTGGCCGCGGTGCTCCCGCTGGCGCTCGCGTTCCCGGCGCCCTCGGCGCTCGCGCAGTCGACGCTGCGCGTGGTGATGCACTCGGACCTGAAGATCGTCGATCCGATCTGGACGACCGCGTACATCACGCGCAATCACGGCTACATGATCTACGACACGCTGTTCGCGACCGACGCCGCCGGCAAGGTTCAGCCGCAGATGGTCGACCGCTGGACGGTGAGCCCGGACGGCCTCGCCTACACGTTGACGCTGCGCGACGGGCTCCTGTGGCACGACGGCGCGCCGGTGACCGCCGAGGACTGCGTCGCCTCGATCCGGCGCTGGGGCGCGAAGGACGCGATCGGCCAGAAGCTGATGACGTTCGTGAAGGACATGCAGGTCGTCGACGCGAAGACGTTCCGCATCAACCTC
>CALDKM010000193.1:0-5298 GCA_937898875.1 uncultured Pseudomonadota bacterium
CCGCGGTGCGGGTTCCGCGGGGACCGCCGCCGCGGCGCGCGGTACGGCGATGCTCGCGGGCATCGAGAGCGGATCGATCGGCGCGCGCGTCGCGACGGGGGCGACGGCCGGCGGGGGCGGCGCGACGGTTGCACGAGCCGGCGACGGTCGCGCACCCGTGCTTGCTGCGGCCCCGATCGTCTCGGCGTTCGAGTCCGACGGGCCCACCGAGTAGCGCGGCGCGATCGTCCCGGCGACGCCGCGCGATTGCGCGAGCCAGGTTCCCGCGGCGACGACTGCAACGGCGGCAGCGAGGCCCAGGGCCAGAAGCCGGGTCCGGGATCCTCCGGCCGGGGCGGACGGGTCGACACCTGTCCGGAGCGAGTTCGCGGGGTCTCGCGGCGGACGCCGGCGCGCCCGTCTCAACGGAAGGATCGCCTCCGAGACGGTCGTATCGCGCGCGCGCTTCAGCGCGGACTTGCAGGGCGCGCACAGACGCTCGCCCGGCACCGGAGGCTGGCGGCATATCGCGCACTTCGTCGTGCGCTGATCTCGGCGTTTGGACTGCATGGACGCACGGACGGCCGGCACCGGCCGTCGTCGTACGCTACTATGACATTGTCATCGCGGACACGACTATACCGCTCATCGGCTCCGGGCGCCCGATCGCCGGACACGCGCCGCGGCGCGGGCTTGGGTAGCATCGCCTGGTGCACGCCGCCGTCTCCCTTCTGCCCGCTCTCGTCGTCGCGGCGGCCCTGCTCGCGGGCTGCGACCGCGTCGCGGCGCTCGCCTCGGGGACGGCGCTCGCGAGCTTCGAGACGCGCTGCGCGTCGCTGCCGCCCGGGAGGATCGACGTCGTCTACGTCCCGAAACCCGTGAGCGAGGACTACTCGCTCGGCAATGCGGACCTCGAGAGGCTCGCCGAGCCGACGGCCGCGCACCACCGGACCGTCGGCCTCACCCGTGCGCAGTTCGGCTACCGGTCGACGCTCGAGCTCGACGGCCTCGAGGATCCGCGAGGGAGACGATCCTGCGCGCGGCCGCGGGTGCGCGTCGAGATCGCGTCGTCGCAGATGACCGTCTTCGTCGCCCGCGAGTACCGCGGCGACCCCTGCCGGGAACCGCTCATCCTCGGGCACGAGCACAGGCACGTCGCGGTGTTCGAGGGTTACGGGAAGGAAATCGCGCCCACGCTCGCCCGCGATCTCGACGAGTTCGTCGGAGCCGGCGTGCGCTACGCGCCGACGATGGCGGACATGCGGGATTCGCTCAGGGCCGAACTCTCCGAGCATCTCGACGGGTTCATGGCGCGCGCTCGCGACGAACTTGCGGCGCGGCACGCCGCCGTCGACACCGAGCGCGAGTACGAGATGCTCGCCCGGACCTGCGGCGCGACGGCGGACCTCGTGCGCTAGCGCGCGGCCAGCGGAATCGGGCGGTCTAGCACCGGCAGCGCCGTCACGGCATTGTCGGGATGGCCGTCGATCAGCCGGTCCGCGTAGGTGAGATAGACGAGCGTGTTGCGCTTCGCGTCGACGATGCGCACGACGCGCACGTGCTTGAACACGAGCGACGCGCTCTCGCGGAACACTTCCTCCATCTTCGCGAGCGGCTCGCGGAACGCGATCGCGCCGGATTGACGGCACGCGACCGAGAATCGCGCGGGATCCTCGGCGAGGCCCAGCGCGCCCTTGATTCCGCCGGTCTTCGCGCGCGACACGTAGCAGACGACGCCGTCGACCTTCGGATCGTCGAACGCCTCGACGACGACCTTGTGGTCGGGACCGAGGAGCTGGAACGCGGTGTCGACCGAGCCGACCTCCTCGGCGTGCGCGCCCCCTTGCGTCGCCGCTGCCGCCGCGAGCGCCAGCGCCCATGCCGTCGCCATCCGTCGTCCTTCGCGCATCGCCGCCTCCCCGTATCCCCTCCGCCCCGATGGTAGCAAGCGGCGGTGCGCGAACATCCCTACAATGCCGCCAACGCGGCGATGGCGACCGCAGATCCGGGAGAGGCGACGATGGGGACGGCAGGCTTTCCGGCATGGCCGGTGAGGACCGAGGGCGTGATCGCACCCGACGAGCGGCTTCCCTGGCCGCAGACGTTCGCGATGGGCGCGCAGCACGTCGTCGCGATGTTCGGCGCGACCGTGCTGGCGCCGCTCCTGATGGGCTTCGACCCCAACGTCGCCGTGCTGATGTCCGGCATCGGCACGCTCCTGTTCTTCGCGATCACGCGAGGGCAGGTGCCCAGCTACCTGGGGTCCTCGTTCGCGTTCATCGGCGTCGTGATCGCGGCGACAGGCTACGCGGGAGGGGGCCCGAACGCGAACCTGCCCGTCGCGCTCGGCGGCATCGTCGCCTGCGGGCTCGTCTACACACTCGTCGGCTTCGCGGTGATGGCGAGCGGCACCGCGTGGATCGAGCGGCTCATGCCGCCGGTCGTCACCGGCGCGGTCGTCGCGGTGATCGGCCTGAACCTCGCGCCGATCGCGGTGAAAGGCGCGAGCTCGACGCCCTTCGACGCCTGGATGGCCGTGACGACGATCCTGTGCGTCGGCGGCGTCGCGGTGTTCACGCGCGGCCTCGTCCAGCGCCTCCTGATTCTCGTCGGGCTCGCCCTCGCGTGCGTGATCTACGGCGTTCTCACGAACGGCATGGGCCTGGGCAAGCCGATCGCGCTCGCGGGCATCGCCGCGGCGCCGTGGATCGGCGCACCGCGTTTCGCCGCGCCGGTGTTCGACGCGAACGCGATCGCCCTGATCGCGCCGGTCGCGGTGATCCTGGTCGCCGAGAACCTCGGGCACCTGAAGGCCGTCGGCGCGATGACCGGGCGCAATCTCGACCCGATGATCGGCCGCGCGTTCGTCGGCGACGGCGTCGCCACGATGATCGCGGGAAGCGTCGGCGGAACGGGCGTCACGACCTACGCCGAGAACATCGGCGTGATGGCGGTCACGAAGATCTACTCGACGCTCGTCTTCGTCGTCGCCGCCGCGATCGCGATCGTCCTCGGCTTCTCGCCGAAGTTCGGCGCGCTGATCCAGGCGATCCCCGGGGCCGTCCTGGGCGGCGTCTCGATCGTCGTGTTCGGCCTCATCGCCGCGGCGGGTGCCCGCATCTGGGTCGACAACCGCGTCGACTTCGCCGACAACCGCAACCTGATCGTCGCGGCCGTGACGCTGGTGCTGGGCGCCGGCGACTTCACGCTCGGGCTCGCCGGATTCACGCTGGGCGGCATCGGAACCGCCACGTTCGGCGCGATCCTGCTGAACCTCGTGCTCGGACGGCGGCGATAGACCCGGATCGGGGTGACGGGACCGCACTTCCCGGGCATGCTGAAGGCGACGCGTCGAGTTCGAGGACGCGGCCGAGGCGGAGGAGGTCGAGCTCAAGGGCACGATCTCTGCTTTCGTCTCGGTCTCGAGTTTCGTCGTCGCGAGCCGGGCGATCGACGCGAGCGGCGCGAAATTCGATGACGGGCAGGCATCCGACCTCGCGAACGGACGCTCGGTCGAAGTGAAGGGCCTCGCGCAGGGAACCGTCGTCGAGGCGAAGGAAATCAAGTTCCGATGATGTAGGATCGACGCAGGCGATGCGGATCCGCCCTCGAAGGGGCGGAGCTCGCCGGGAGGACGAACATGAACCGGAAACGTGTCCAGGCCCTCGCCGCGGCAGCCGCGCTCGCCGGCGTGGCGCTCGCGCCCGCGGCGATGGCCGCGCCCACGTGCTTCACGGTCTACGACCGCCAGGGCGAGATCACTTACCGCAACACCGTCCTGCCGTTCGAAGGGGCCGCCGATCCCGCCTCGGCGGGGCGCATCGCGATGCGCGAGCGCGGCGAGCATCTCGTCTTCTTCGAGGCCGACTTCTGCGTGCCGGTGGCGGCAAAGGGGCCGGACTCCCGCCCCGCCACGACAGAAGAGATCGTCGCGGCCATTCCCGCCTACGGCAGCCGCGGCGTCGGGACGGGAGCGGCGCCGGCGGGAGGCGTCTACGGTTCCGGCTCCGCGGCCCCCGCATCCGAATCGCGGCCCGCCCCGGTCGTCTACCGCGGCGGTCCCGCCGCCCGGATCGCCGCCCCTGCCGCTGCGGCAGTGCAATCGCGCGGCGCGGCGTACCGCTGATGCCCGGCCGGCGCGCCGCCGACGCGGCGCGCGCGTCGGGGTGACATGCGGGCGCGACGGCGGATACACTCGCCGCCTTGCCAGCGCCCGGCGACCCCGACTCCATGAACCCTTCGAAGATCGCCATCGTCACCGGCGCCGGCACCGGCATCGGCCGCGCCGTCACGCTCGCCCTCGCCCGTCACGGCTGGAAGGTCGCCCTCGCCGGACGGCGCCGCGAGCCGCTCGAGACGGTCGCCGCCGAGGCGCCCGCCGGGACGACGCGGGTCGTTCCGACCGACGTCGCCGATCCCGCGTCGGTCAGGGCGCTGTTCGACGACGTCGTGCGCGCGTGGGGCCGCGTCGATTTCCTGTTCAACAACGCCGGAGTCGGTGCGCCGCCAATTCCGCTCGAGGACCTGACGTTCGACCAGTGGAAGAACGTGGTCGACATCAACCTGACCGGCGTGTTCCTGTGCATTCAGCAGGCGTTCCGCGTGATGAAGTCCCAGTCGCCGCGAGGCGGGCGCATCGTGAACAACGGCTCGATCTCCGCGCACGCGCCGCGGCCCAACTCGTCGCCCTACACGTCGACCAAGCACGCGGTCACCGGCCTCACCAAGGCGGCGTCGCTCGACGGACGCAAGTACGACATCGCGTGCGGCCAGATCGACATCGGCAACGCGGCCACCGAGATGGCCGCGAAGATGGCGACCGGCGTCCCTCAGGCCAACGGCGAGATCGCGATCGAGCCGCTGATGGACGTCGCGCACGTCGGCGAGGCGGTGCTGCACATGGCCGAGCTGCCGCTCGCGTCGAACGTCCAGTTCATGACCATCATGGCGACGAAGATGCCGTTCGTGGGGCGCGGCTAGCGACGAAGCGTCAGTTGCCGTAGTCCGCCGTCCGCCCGCTCGGGCAGTCGTCCGCGCTTCCCCACCATCCGCTGCAGTAGCGGGTGCGCACGTCGAGCTCGCAGATCAGCTTCGCGAAGAAGCCATCCGGGGCGCACAGCGCGATCTCTTCGCGCATGAGGACCCAGCGCGACGGCCCGGCCGCCGGCTCGGCATGCGCTGCGGAAGGGTCGGGCGGCAAGGGTGCGCTCGCCTCGGTGGCACGACCGGGCTTGCGTACGGCAGCGATCGCGACCGGCGGCGGTCGCCGCGCCCTCTGCGACGCCGCCCGCGGCCCGGCAGTCGTGCCGGCGTCCGGCG
>CALDKM010000194.1:0-12669 GCA_937898875.1 uncultured Pseudomonadota bacterium
TCCGCTCGCGCATCGCCGCGGGGATCGGCACCGACCGGCGGGAATCGAGCGACGCGAGCACGAGCGTCAGCGTCGCGCGCACGCGGACCTCGTCGCCCGCGCGCGCGGTCACGGCGATCCGGATCGACGCGTTGCCGAGGTGCTCGACCTCGAGCATGAACGCGAGATGGTCGCCGATCCTCGACGGAACGAGGAAGTCGCACTCGACGCGCCCCATCGGCACGCCGAGCCGGTCGTCCCGGTGCAGGTCGGAGAAGCGGATGCCGAGCCTGCGGTCGAACCAGTCTTCCACCAGCTCGTTCATCAGCACGAAGTACTGCGGGTAGAAGACGATCCCCGCGGGATCGCAGTGGTGGAAGCGGATCTGCTTGTCGCTGACGAACGCCATCGCAACTCCCGGATCAGGGCAGACGGTCGACGAACCGGACGAGCGCCTCGAGCACGGCCTCGGGCTGGTCGCGGTGCGGCGAATGGCGGCAGTCGGCGAGCCGGACCAGCTCGACGTCGGGCGCGAGCCGCTCGATGCGCTCGATCTGGTCCATCGTGCCGTATTCGTCGTCCTCGCCCTGGATCGCGAGGATCGGGCAGCGCACGTCGCGCACGTGGTCTTCGATGTTCCACGCGCGGAAATCCGGATGGAGCCAGACGTCGTTCCATCCGGCGAACGCCCCGTCGACGTCGTCGTGGTGCCGCGCGAGCCTGGCGCGGAGGTCGGTCGTGCGCCACGCGACCTTCGCCGCGGCGATGCTCGCGATCGAGACGTCCTCGACGACCACGTGCGGCGCCATCAGCACGAGCCCGGCGACCGGCCGGCCCGCTGCGGCCGCGTGGATCACGGCGATCGATCCGCCGTCGCTGTGGCCGAGAAGGATCGGCCGCTCGATCGCGCACGCATCGAGGAGCCGCGGCAGCACGACGAGCGCCTCGTCGTGCATGTAGCGAACGCCGTAGGGCCGTTTCGCCGGCGACGAGCGCCCGTAGCCCGCGCGCGAGTAGACGAGAACGTTCCGGTTCGCGCCGTGCGCCACCCGGTGCGGAAAGTCCTTCCACATGGAAACGGACCCCAGCCCCTCGTGCAGCATCACGATCGGCGCGCCGGACGCGCGCCCGACGTCGATCCGCTCGACCTCCAGACGCGCCCCGCCGACGTCGACGAACGGCATGGGCGGGCTACACGCCCAGGTAGGCGTGCAGCGCCGCGGGGTCCGCACGCGCCGTCGCGCTGTCGCACTCGTAGGCGACCTGCCCCTTGACGAGGACGACGTTGCGGTCGGTGAGCGCGGTCACGTGCGCGTAGTTCTTGTCGACGATCACCGTCGCGATGCCGCTGCTTCGGATCTCGCGCACGATGCGCCAGATCTCCTTCGCGATCAGCGGCGCGAGGCCCTCGGTCGCCTCGTCGAGGATCAGGAGCGACGGATTGGTGAGCAGCGCGCGGCCGATCGTCAGCATCTGCTGCTCGCCGCCCGAGAGCTGCGCGCCGCCGTTGGAAAGGCGCTCGGCGAGTCGCGGAAACGTCTCGAGCACGCGATCGCAGGTCCAGTCGCGCCGGCCGTCGGGGGCGGGGCGCGCCGCCATCTCCAGGTTCTCGCGCACCGACAGGTTCGGGAAGATGCCGCGCCCTTCCGGCACGTACGCGATCCCCTGGCGGGTGATCCGGAAAGTCGGCCAGCCGGTGGCGTCGTAGCCGCGGACGCGGACGACGCCGCTGCGCGGCGGCACGATGCCGAGCATGCTCTTGATGAGCGTCGTCTTGCCCATGCCGTTCCGGCCCATGAGCCCGACCGCCTCGCCCTCGCGCACGGCGAAGTCGATGCCGTGCAGCACGTGGCTCGCGCCGTAGTACGTGTGAAGCTCGTGGGCCTCGAGCAGGACGTCAGCCATGGCCGTCCTCGTGCCCGAGGTAGGCCCGCTGCACGTTCGCGCTCGCGCGGATCTGCGCGGGCGGCCCCGACTCGAGCACCTGGCCGTTCACCATCACCGTGATCACGTCGGCGAGCGCGAACACCGCGTCCATGTCGTGCTCGACCAGCAGGATCGCGTGGCCGGACGCGAGGCTCTTCAGCAGGCCGACCATGCGCACCGACTCCTCGGGCCCCATCCCGGCGAGCGGCTCGTCGAGCAGCAGCACCTCGGGCTCCGTCGCGAGCACCATCGCGATCTCGAGCTGCCGCTGCTCGCCGTGCGAGAGCGCGCCCGCCTGCCGCTCGACGTGCTCGTGCAGTCCCGCGAGCTCGAGGCCCTTCTGCGCCCGCGCGCGCGAGACCGGGTCGCGCGAGGCGTCGGATGCGAGGGCGAGCGGCCTCGGATTGCGCGACTGCGCGGCCAGCCGCGCGTTCTCGAACACCGTGAACGCCGGGAAGATGTTGGTCTTCTGGTAGCTCCGGCCGATCCCCAGACGCGAGCGGCGGTCGGGCGGCATCCCGGCGATCTCGGTCCCCTTGAACCGGATGCTGCCCGACGTGGGCCTGAGGTCGCCGGACAGCAGGTTGATGAGCGTCGACTTGCCCGCGCCGTTGGGCCCGAGCAGCGCATGCAGCTGGCCGCGCTCGAGCGCGAGCGCGACGTCGTCGCAGGCCGTGAGCCCGCCGAACCGCCGCGTGAGGCCGCGCGCGTCGAGGACCGGTTCAGCCATCGCGCGCCCCGCCGAACAGGCTGCGGCGTATGCGCCGGACGAGATGCCCGAGCCCGCCGGGCATGAACAGCACGATCAGCACGATCGCCCCGCCGAGGAAGAGCTGCCAGTGCTTCGTCATCGAGCTGAAGAACTCGTGCAGCATCGTGAGCGCGAACGCGCCGACGATCGGGCCGTACGGCGTGCCCGCGCCGCCGAGGATCACCATCAGCAGCACGTTGCCCGACTGGTGCCACGAAAGGATCTCGGGATTGACGAATCCCGACTGCGCGGCCAGCAGGTAGCCGGCGAGCCCGGCGAGCGCGCCGGCCAGCGTGAACGCGGCGAGCTTGTACGCGGTGACCGGATACCCGAGCGCGCGCATCCGCTGCTCGTTCGCCTTGATCCCCTGAAGCGCGCGGCCGAAAGGCGAGCGAAGCAGCATCTGCAGGAAGACGAACACCAGCGCGAGCAAGGCGAGCACGACGTAGTAGATCTGGTTGGGCTTGTCGAGGTCGAAAGGCGCGAACCCGAGGATGGACGCGTCGGGCTTCAGGTTGACGTAGCGCCCGTCGGATCCGCCGCCGAAGTCCGTGTCGTGGAACACGAAGTAGAACATCTGGGCGAACGCGAGCGTCACCATGATGAAGTAGATGCCGCGTGTCCGCAGGACGAAGACGCCGACGACGAGCGCGCACAGCGCCGCGGCGCCGACCGCGATCGCCAGCGACGACCACAGCCCGGCCGCGGCCGCCTTCGGCGACAGCAGCGCCAGCGCGTACGCGCCGACGCCGAAGTACGCCGCGTGGCCGAAGCTCACGAGACCGGTCCAGCCGACCAGGAGGTCGAGCGAAAGCGCGAAGATCGCCATGATCATGATCTTCGTCGTGAGCTCGACGTAGAACGTCGCTCCCGAGAGCGGGAACGCCGCGACGAGCGCGAGCGCGCAGAGGGGGGCGATCAGGTGGCGCGGCATGGTCCTCGGTTCCGCCGCCTCAGCCGCGCCGGAACAGTCCTTCCGGGCGCCACAGCAGGATCGCGGCCATCAGCACGTAGACGGCGACGCCCGCGTACGCGGGCACGAGCACCTTGCCGAACGTGTCGACCAGGCCGATCAGCAGCGACGCGGCGAGCGCGCCCCACACCGATCCGATGCCGCCGATCACGACCACGACGAAGCAGATGATCAGCACGTGCTGGCCCATGCCCGGATAGACCGACGACACCGGCGCCGCGAGCATCCCGGCGAACGCGGCGAGCGCGACGCCCAGCGCGAACACGAGCCGGAACACGACGTTCACGTTGACGCCCAGCACGCCGACCATCTCGCGGTTCGACGCGCCGGCACGGATCATCATGCCCAGCCGCGTGCGCTGGATCAGCAGGTACAGACCGCCGGCCATGGCGAGGCACACGGCCGACATCACCAGCCGGTAGACCGGGTAGGTCATCGTGTCGCCCAGCGCGATCGATCCGGCGAACACCGGCGGGATCGTCACGCCGTGGACGTCGTTGCCGACGATCAGGCTGCGCAACTCCTCGAAGATCAGGATGAGCCCGTAGGTCAGCAGCACCTGCTCCAGGTGGTCGCGCCTGTACAGGTGCGAGAACAGCGCCCACTCGAGGAAGAGCCCGAGGACCACCGAGAGGACGATCCCCAGCACCATCGCGACCGCGAGGCTGCCCGTCATCGACGACAGCGAGAACGCCATGTAGGCGCCGATCATGTAGAAGCTGCCGTGCGCGAGGTTGATGATCCCCATGATCCCGAAGATCAGCGTGAGTCCGCTCGCGACCAGGAAGAGCAGGAGCCCGTACTGGACCGCGTTAAGGAGCTGGATCAGCGCGAATTCCATGCTTCGGGGGTCCGGGTTCGGGGGACAGGAACGGGCGCCGGCGCATTCCCGCGACACGCGGGTCTGCGCACGTGCGCGCGGGAGCGTCGGTGACGACGGACGGCAGGCGAATCCTTCACCGGTGAAGCGTCGCGCACCCGTGCGGTCCGCGCTCCCCGGGCCGTATTGTTGCCTCCCCTGCCCCGAATAACAATGGGGCGCGGCAGCGTTTCCGCTCCGCGCCCCGCGCCCTGCTCCCGACCTCGCCGCCGCAAGCGCCCGCGGCAGGCGGCATCGGGTGTCCCGGTCTCCGGCGGGCGCCGACCTGAAGCGGCCCCGGCCGCCCGGATCACATCTTGCAGCCGACCGCCGGATCCTCGTACGCCTTGATCGCGACGCCGATCGCCTTGTTCTTGCCGCCCTCGACGCGACGCAGGTAGTAGTCCTGGATCGGGTTGCCGGCCTTCGACAGCGCGAAGGGTCCGCGCGGGCTGTCGATCTTCGCCGTCTGCATCGCCTTGATCAGCGCGTCGCGCTTGCTCATGTCGCCGCCCACCGCCTTCGTGCCCGCCGCGAGCAGCTGACCCGTGTCGTAGCCCTGCATCGCGTAGACGTCGGGCTCGACGTTGTTGTAGGCTTTCCTGTACGCGGCGCGGAACGCGTTGTTCTTCGGGTTGTCGAGTTCGTCGGCGTAGTGCAGCGTCGTGAGGAGCCCTTCCGCCGAGGCCCCCTGCGCCTGCAGCGTGCCGTCGGTGAGGAAGCCCGCGCCGTAGAGAGGAATCGACTTGCGCAGGCCGGCCGCGTCGTAGTCCTTGACGAACTTGACCGCGCCGCCGCCGGCGAAGAACGTGTAGACCGCGTCCGGCTTGAGCGAGGCGATCTCGGTCAGGAGCGGCTGGAACTCGACGGTCGGGAACGGGAGCGTCAGCTCCTTGACCACCTTGCCGCCGGCCTTCTCGAACGACTGCTTGAATCCCGTGACCGACTGGTCGCCCGCCGCGTACTTCCACGTGATCGTGACGGCGGTCTTGTGGCCGCGCTCGGCGGCGACCTTGCCCATCGCGACGCCCGGGGCGGAGTTCGTGAACGAGGTGCGGATGATGTTGGGCGCGCACATCGGTCCGGTGATCTCGTCCTGGCCCGCGTTGGGGATCAGCAGCAGCGCGTTGTTGTCCTTCGCCGCCTTCGCCATCGCCATCGCGACGCCGGAGTGAACCGTCCCGACGACGACGTCGACCCGGTCGCGCTTGATGAGCTTGTTGACGTTCTCCGGGGCCTTCGCAGGATCGGACTCGTCGTCGACCGTCACGTACTCGATCTCGCGGCCGCCGAGCCTGCCGCCCTGCTCCTCGATCGCGAGCTTGAAGCCGTTGGTGATCGCGTTGCCGAGTGCGGCGAACGTGCCGGTGTACGGCAGCATGAAGCCGACCTTCACCTTGTCCTGCGCCAGCGCGGGCGAAGCCGCGAGCGCAAGGGCGACCGCGGCGGCGAGCGTGCGCAGGCCGCGCGCGGATTGCTTCGGGTACGTCATGGATTCCTCCTCGGTTGCGTCGTTTCCGCCGTTCGGGGCGGTCCCCTCACGGGAGCCGCGCCCTCAGCTTGAAGCGCTGGATCTTGCCGGTGGCCGTCTTGGGCAGCTCGTCCAGGAACTCGACCCAGCGCGGGAACTTGTACGGCGCCAAGTGCAATTTAACATGCTCGCGCAGTTCGCCGGCCAGCACCTCGCTGGGGGTCCGGCCGGGCTTCAGGACCACGTAGGCCATCGGCTTGACGAGCCTGTCCGCGTCCTCGCGGCCGATGACCGCCGCCTCGAGGACCGCCTCGTGCGTCACCAGCGCCGACTCGACCTCGATCGGCGACACGTAGATGCCGCCCACCTTCAGCATGTCGTCGGTGCGGCCCGAGTAGACGTAGCGGCCGTCCGCGTCGATCCGGTACTTGTCGCCGCTGCGCGTCCACGGCCCCTGGAACGTCGCGTGCGACTTCTCGCGGTTGTTCCAGTAGCCCTGCGCCGAGGTCGGCCCGTTGACCTGCAGCTCGCCCACCTCACCGTCGGCCACCGGATGACCCTCGTCGTCCACCACCCGCAGCCGGTAGCCCGGCACCGGCCGGCCGCTCGAGCCGTAGCGCACGTCGCCGGGCCGGTTAGACAGGTAGACGTGCAGCATCTCGGTCGATCCCAGCCCGTCGAGGATGTCGACGCCGAAGTGCCCGGAAAAGCGCTTTCCCACGTGCTCGGGCAGCGCCTCGCCGGCCGAGGTGCACAGCCGGATCGCCACCTCCTCGCGCTTCGGCAGCGCCGCGCTCGCCATCATCATCGCGAAGAGCGTCGGCACCCCGTAGAAGATCGTCGGCCGGTGCTCCTTCAGCCGCTTGAAGACCGCCTCGGGCGTGGGCCGCTCGGCCATCAGGATCGTCGTGGTACCGAACGCGAGCGTGTAGGTGAGCGCGTTGCCGAGCCCGTAGGCGAAGAAGAGCTTCGCCGCCGAGAACAGCACGTCGTCCTCGCGCACGCCGACGATCGGCCCGCCGTGCAGGTAGGCGGTCGTGATCATGCTCGAGTGGATGTGCATCGTGCCCTTGGGCGCGCCGGTGGACCCCGACGAGTAGAGCCAGAAGCACACGTCGTCGCGCGTCGTCGCCGCGGCCTCGAAGCCGTCGTCCGCATTCTTGAGCAGCGCGTCGAAGTCGAGCGCGTGCGCAGGCCGCGCCGCCTGCCCGTCGCCCGACACGATCACGTGCTTCAGGTGCTTCATCCCGGCGAGGATCGGCAGGAACGACGGCAGCAGCGCCCCCGAGACGACGAGCGTCCGCGCGCGGCTGTCGTTCAGCATGTACGCGTAGTCGGCCGGCGTGAGCAGCGTGTTCGCCGCGATCGGCACGATCCCCGCCTTGATGCTTCCGAGGAACGCGGTCGGGAAGTCGACCGAGTCCAGCAGGCACACGAGCGCGCGCTCTTCGGGACGCATGCCCAGTTCGACGAGCGCGTTCGCGAACCGGTTTACACGCCTGGCGAGCTCGCCGAACGTCGTGCGCCCGCGGTCGTCGACGTAGGCGACCTTGTCCGCCCGCCCCGCGGCGAGGTTGCGCTCGATCAGGTCGTGCGCCGCGTTGTAGTCGCGCGGGATGTCGATGCGCGGCGGCGAGGTGCCGAAGTCGGCGCGCGAGAGTCCGGGCATCGCAGGTCTCCGGTTGCGGGGGCGGTGCGGCGCGGCCCGATCACGCCGGCGGCGTGAACTCGATCGCGCCCTGGGGCAGGAGGTAGAGGACGAGCGCACGGCCGCCCGTCACCGTCGGCCGGTGGGCGGAACCGGCGCCGTAGACGACCCAGCCGGCGCCGTGGCCGTCGAACCTCGCGGTCGCGTCGACGGGCATCACGAGGTCGACCTCCCCGTTCGGGTGGCGGTGGTGGGGGCCGGCGACGTCGCACATCTCGACCACGTCGACCGAATGGCCGTGGGTCGCGGGACCCGGCTTGACGACGCGCCCGTAGCGGATGCCGCCCGCCTCGCGGTTGCACATCCAGCCGTCGCGCATCGCCTCGCGGCAGGCCCGGGCGATCGCCGCGACGTCGGCACCGTCTCCCGGGAGCCAGGCGTTCAGGTCGCGAGCGAGCGTCGCGTCGAGCGGCCGGTTCGCCAGGCGCCCGGTGACGCTGCCGATCAGCGCGGTGAAGGCCTCGAGACTCATCGCGTCGGGACTCCGTCGGATGCGTAGTGACGAACCTCGGACATCGTCGTTCCTCCGGACGAGCGCCACGCGCCGTGCCTTTCGAGATTGCGGACGCGCCGCCCGCAAGCCGTCCTGCGGCGTCCGAGCAACGGCGCCGCGCGGCTGTCGCGAGCGCCGCTGCACTTTAGGTGCTGTCGCATATCGTGTCAAGCATTATCTCGCATGGTCGACGGATCTCGTCAACTATAGGATTCATAACGATAACCCAATGATCCCACCGAGATTATTGCTGCAGCTCTCAGTCGCTCTTCGACGCAATATGCAATAAATTGCTTGCAATCATTGCAGCATGCGGTATAGTTCGACATCCTCCCGGTCCGGCGCCTTCGGCGCGCCTCCGGGTGCTTCCAGGACTCCCGGACACGCCCGATGATGACCGCCTCGATCCCGGCCGTCGATCCCCGCCACGCGAACGACGACAGCGCCACGTTCCTGTCCGCGCTCGGCAAGCGCGTCCGCGAGGGCCGGGAGCGCCGCGGACTTTCGCGCAAGGCGCTGTCGCTCGAGGCGCGCGTGTCCGAGCGGTACCTCGCTCAGCTGGAGGCGGGCGAGGGCAACGTGTCGATCGTGCTGCTGCGGCGGGTCGCCGCCGCGTTGGGAACGACGCTGCCCGACCTGGTCGGCGACGGCGCGCCCGAGCACCGGCTGATCCGCCGCTTCCTCGAGGAGATCCCCCCCCACCGCCTCGAGGACGCGCTGGTCCGCCTCATGCGCGAGTTCGGCCGCGACGACGCGTCGCGCCGCACGCGCATCGCGCTCGTCGGCCTGCGCGGCGCCGGCAAGACGACGCTCGGCGCGGCGCTCGCGCGCGAGCTCCACTGGCCGTTCGTCGCGCTCGACCGCGAGATCGAGCGCGAGGCGGCCGTGAGCCTGTCCGAACTCTTCATGCTCTACGGGCAGGCGGGCTACCGGCGCATCGAGCGCCGCTGCCTCGAGCGCGTGCTCGACGCGCACGACCGCGTCGTGCTCGCGGTCGGCGGCGGCATCGTGTCCGAGCCCGAGACCTACCACCTGCTGCTCGACCGCTGCTTCACGGTCTGGGTGAGGGCCGAGCCCGAGGAGCACATGGGCCGCGTGGTCGCCCAGGGCGACTTCCGCCCGATGGAGGGAAGCGCCGAGGCGATGGACGACCTCAAGCGCATCCTCGCCGCGCGCGAGCCGCTCTACCGCAAGGCCGACGCCGTCGTCGACACGTCCGGCGCCGATCCCGCGCACTCGCTGCGCGAGCTCAAGGAACTCGCGCGCGCCTGACGGCGCCGCGCCCGCACGCACCCACGGAGGCCACCGATGGCAGAACCCGCACTGAAGCCCGAGCCCGCTCCGCCGCGACTCGTCACCTACGACACGCACCCGGACCGCTACCGCCACTGGAAGCTCTCGTTCGACGGGACCACCGCGACGCTCGCGATGGACGTGAACGAGGACGGCGGGCTCGTGCCCGGCTACAAGCTCAAGCTCAACAGCTACGACCTCGGCGTCGACATCGAGCTCCACGACGCGCTTCAGCGCATCCGCTTCGAGCACCCGGAGGTGCGCGTCGTCGTGCTGACCAGCGCGAAGGAGCGCGTATTCTGCTCGGGTGCGAACATCTTCATGCTCGGCCAGTCGACGCACGCCTGGAAGGTCAACTTCTGCAAGTTCACCAACGAGACGCGCAACGGCGTCGAGGACTCGAGCCGGCACTCGGGCCTGAAGTTCGTCGCGGCCTGCAACGGCACGACGGCGGGCGGCGGCTACGAGCTCGCGCTCGCCTGCGACGAGATCCTTCTGGTCGACGACCGCAGCTCGGCGGTGAGCCTGCCGGAGGTCCCGCTGCTCGGCGTGCTGCCGGGCACGGGCGGCCTGACGCGCATCACCGACAAGCGCCGCGTGCGCCGCGACTACGCCGACGTGTTCTGCACGCTGGTCGAGGGGGTGCGCGCGCCGCGCGCGAAGGAATGGCGCCTCGTCGACGATCACGCGAAGCCGCAGCAGTTCCCGGACCTCGTGCGCCGGCGCGTCGAGGCGCTCGCCGCGACGAGCGACCGGCCCGCCGGCGCGCGGGGCATCGCGCTGCCCGCGCTCGCACGCACGATCGACGAGGCGGGCTACCATTATCCGACCGTCGACGTCCGGGTCGACCGCGCCGCGCGGCACGCGACGATCACCGTCAGGGCGCCCGCATCGCCCGAGCCAGCCGACGTCGACGCGATCGTCGCGAAGGGCGCTGCGTGGTGGCCGCTCGCGATGGCCCGCGACCTCGACGACGCGATCCTGATGCTTCGCACCAACGACCTCGAGCTCGGCACCTGGATCCTGCGGACCGAGGGCGACGCGAGGCACGCGCTCGCGTGCGACGACGCGCTCGATCGCCACGCCGCGAACTGGTTCGTCCGCGAGACGACCGGCATGCTTCGCCGCACGCTCGCGCGTCTCGACGTCACCTCGCGCTCCCTCTACGCGCTCGTCGAGCCGGGCTCGTGCTTCGCCGGAACGCTGGCCGAGCTCGCGCTGGCGGCCGACCGGACCTACATGGCGGCGCTTCCCGATGCGCAGGAGCGCGAGCCGCGCATCACGCTCTCGGCCGCGAACTTCGGCCGCTACCCGATGGTGAGCGGGAAGTCGCGCCTCGCCGCCCGCTTCTACGACGAGGAAGCGCCGATCGCCTCAGCGCGCGCCGCGATCGGCCGCCCTCTCGACGCGGACGGCGCGGTCGCCCTCGGCCTCGTCACGTCGGCGCCCGACGACCTCGACTGGGACGAGGAGATCCGCCTGGCGCTCGAGGAGCGGGCGAGCCTGTCGGCCGACGCGCTGACCGGCATGGAGGCGAACCTGCGCTTCGGCCCCGGCGAGACGATGGAGACGCGCGTGTTCGCGCGTCTCTCCGCCTGGCAGAACTGGATCTTCATCCGGCCCAACGCGACCGGCGAGACGGGCGCCCTCAAGGTGTTCGGCTCGGGCGCCAAGGCGAAATTCAACCGCGAGCGGGTCTGACTCCCGCCCCAGGACCCCAACGGAAGACGACGATGACCATCGACTACAGCGAGAAGATCCCCAACAACGTCGGCCTCGCCGAGAACCGCACGCTGCAGCGCGCGCTCGAGCAGTGGCAGCCCGAGTTCCAGTCGTGGTGGGCCGACATGGGCCCCGAAGGCTCGAAGAGCTTCGACGTCTACCTGCGCACGGCGGTCAGCGTCGACCCGAAGGGCTGGGCGCACTTCGACTACGTGAAGATGCCCGACTACCGATGGGGCATCTTCCTCGCGCCGGCGGAGCAGGGACGCACGGTGAACTTCGGCGCGCACAAGGGCGAGGCCGCGTGGCAGGAGGTGCCGGGCGAGTACCGTTCGAACCTGCGGCGGCTCATCGTCACGCAGGGCGACACCGAGCCCGCGTCGGTCGAGCAGCAGCGCCACCTCGGGCTCACGGCGCCGTCGCTCTACGACCTCCGCAACCTGTTCCAGGTGAACGTCGAGGAAGGCCGGCACCTGTGGGCGATGGTCTACCTGCTGCAGGCCCACTTCGGCCGCGACGGGCGCGAGGAGGCCGAGGCGCTGCTGGAGCGGCGCTCCGGGGACGCGGACAACCCGCGCATCCTCGGCGCGTTCAACGAGAAGACGCCCGACTGGCTGTCGTTCTTCATGTTCACCTACTTCACCGACCGCGACGGCAAGTACCAGCTCGCCTCGCTCGCGGAATCGGGCTTCGACCCGCTGGCGCGCACCTGCCGGTTCATGCTGACCGAGGAGGCGCACCACATGTTCGTCGGCGAGTCCGGCGTGGGCCGCGTGATCCAGCGCACCTGCGAGGTGATGAACCAGCTCGGGACGGACGACCCGGCGAGGGTCCGCGCCGCCGGCGCCATCGACCTGCCGACGATCCAGCGCTACCTGAACTTCCACTTCTCGGTGACGATGGACCTGTTCGGCGCCGACGTGTCGTCCAACGCCGCGACGTTCTACACGACCGGCCTCAAGGGACGCTTCGACGAGACGAAGATCGGCGACGACCACAGGCTCGTCGGCGCGACCTACCCGGTCCTCGAGGTGCGCGACGGCCGCCTCGTGTCGGTCGAGGTGCCGGCGCTCAACGCGCTGAACGAGAAGCTGCGCGACGACTACATCAAGGACGCGGCCGCCGGCGTCGAGCGCTGGAACAGGATCATCGAGAAGGCAGGCATCCCGGTTCGGCTCTCCGTGCCGCACAAGGCATTCCACCGCAAGATCGGCCCGCTCGCCGCCGTTCACGTCGACCCGAGCGGCAACGTCGTCGACGACGCCACGTGGGCGAAGCACGAGCGCGCGTGGCTGCCGTCGGCCGAGGACCGCGCGTTCGTCTCGTCGCTGATGGGACGCGTGACCGAGCCCGGCAGGTTCGCGGGCTGGATCGCGCCGCCCGCGCGCGGCATCAACAACCAGCCGGTCGAGTTCGAGTACGTCCGGTTCGGCTGAAAGGGTGTGATCCCCCCGAAGCGCGCAAGGCGCGCTTCCCCCCGAGGGGGCACGGCGA
>CALDKM010000195.1:0-5381 GCA_937898875.1 uncultured Pseudomonadota bacterium
CGTCGCCATGAGCCTGCACGTCAGCTGGGACCAGTACCACACGCTGATCGAGCGCCTCGCGCTCGTCGTGCACGAGTCGGGCTACGCGTTCGACCAGATCATATGCATCGCGCGCGGGGGCCTGCGGGTCGGCGACGTGCTGTCGCGCATCTACGAGAAGCCGCTCGCGATCCTGTCGACGCACTCGTACGCTGCCGAGGCCGGCACCGTCCGCGGCGACCTGGTGATCGCCGAGCACATGACGATGACCTCCCCGACGCTCGGCAGCCGCGTGCTGCTGGTCGACGACATGGTCGACTCCGGGCACACGCTCGCGAAGGTCGTCGCCGAGCTGCCGAAGCGCCATCCCCACATCGTCTCGCTCAGGAGCGCCGTGCTCTGGTGGAAGGCCTGCTCGGTGTTCCGGCCCGACTTCCACGTCGACTACCTGCCCGACAACCCGTGGATCCACCAGCCTTTCGAGATCTACGACCGGATGCGACCGCAGGAGCTGAAGGCGCGACTCGCGCACTAGCCTGTCGGGCGGTCGCGAAGACGACGACGCCCGCGGCTGCGGGCGTCGGGTTGCTGATTCCGCCGCACCCTCCGGGGCGACGGCGGCCGATCTCGATTGGTGCCCAGAAGAGGACTCGAACCTCCACGGTGTTACCCGCCAGTACCTGAAACTGGTGCGTCTACCAATTCCGCCATCTGGGCGACCGGAACATAATATTTTAAAAGGCATTATCCCCCGTGTCAAAGAAGACCCCGCCCCCCCTGCCCACGCCTCCGACGATCCTCGCCGCCCTCGCCGAGGCCGGAATTCCGCTCGCCCCCGACGAGCTCGCCGACCGGCTCGGCCTCAAGCGCGCCGGCCGGGGGGCTCTCGACGACGCGATCGCGAGCCTGCGCGAGCGCGGCGAGGTGCTCGTCAACCGCAGGGGGCAGGTCTGCCTCGCCGCCAAGCTCGACCTGATCCCCGGGCGGCTCGAGGGCCACCCGGACGGCTACGGCTTCCTCGTCCGCGACGCGGACGGGCCCGACGTCGCGCTGCCGGCGCGCGAGATGCACAAGGCGCTGCACGGGGATCGCGTCGCCGTGCGCATCACCGGCACCGACCGCCGCGGGCGCCCCGAGGGCGAGATCGTCGAGGTGCTCGAGCGGGCGCACCGCGAGGTCGTCGGCCGCCTGCACGAGGAGCGCGGCGTCTTCTTCGTCGTCGCCGAGAACCGCCGCATCGCGCAGGACCTCATCGTTCCGGCGGACGGCCGCGGCAAGGCGAAGACCGGCGACGTCGTCGTCGTCGAGATCGTCGAGTATCCGACCGCCGAGCGCGAGCCGATCGCCCGCGTCGTCGAGGTGCTGGGCCGCGCGACCGACCCCGGCATGGAGATCGAGATCGCGCTGCGCAAGCACGCGCTGCCGTTCGAATTCTCCAAGGCCGCCGCGGCGCAGGCGAAGCGCCTGCCGGCGGAGGTGCAGGACGCCGAGCGCAAGGGTCGCGAGGACATCACCGGATTGCCGCTCGTCACGATCGACGGCGAGACCGCGAAGGACTTCGACGACGCCGTCTGGTGCGAGCGCAGGGGCAAGGGCTTCCGCCTCGTCGTCGCGATCGCCGACGTGTCGCACTACGTGAAGGACGGCGACGCGATCGACCGCGACGCGCGCGAGCGCGCCACGTCGGTCTATTTCCCGCGCCGCGTGATCCCGATGCTGCCCGAGGCGCTGTCGAACGAGCTCTGCTCGCTCAAGCCCGAAGTCGACCGCCTGTGCATGGTCGCGGACATGGAGATCACGGACACGGGTGCGATCCGGCGCTACAGGTTCTACCCGGCCGTGATGCACTCGCGAGCGCGGCTCACCTACACCCAGGTGTGGGGCTGGCTATCCGACCCGGCGACCGCGACCGACGCGCGCTCGAAGGCGCTGCTGCCGCACCTGCAGGCGCTCTACGCGCTCTACCGGGTGCTGGCGACGGGCCGCGACAAGCGCGGCGCGATCGACTTCGAGACGGTCGAGCTCGCGCTCGTGTTCGACGCGCACGGCAAGATCGAGAAGATCGTGCCCGCGCCGCGAAACGACGCCCACAAGCTGATCGAGGAGTGCATGCTCGCCGCGAACGTCTCGGCGGCCGACCTGCTCGCGAAGGCCGGACACCCGGCGCTCTACCGCGTCCACGAGGGACCGACGCCCGAGAAGCTCGAGCAGCTGAAGACGTTCCTCGCCGCGAGCGCGCTCTCGCTCTCCGGCGGCGACTCCCCGACCGCGATGGACTACGCGAAGCTCATCGACCGCGTCCGCGACCGGCCCGATTTCGGGCTCCTGCAGACCGTGCTGCTGCGCTCGCTGCAGCAGGCGCAGTACCGGCCGGACAACGTCGGCCACTTCGGGCTCGCCTACGAGGCGTACGCGCACTTCACCTCGCCGATCCGGCGCTACCCCGATCTCCTCGTCCACCGCGCGATCCGGGCGACGCTCGCCGGCGGCCAGTACAAGCCGGCGGGCGCGAACTGGCCGGAGCTGGGCGTGCACTGCTCGCTGTGCGAGCGCCGCGCCGACGACGCGACGCGCGACGTCGAGGCCTGGCTCAAGTGCTGGTACATGCAGGACAAGGTCGGCGAGACCTTCGACGGCACGATCTCGGGCGTCGCGAGCTTCGGCATCTTCGTGACGCTCGACGGCCTCAACGTCGACGGGCTCGTTCACGTCACCGACCTGCCGCGCGACTACTTCCGCTTCGATCCGGCGCAGCACGCGCTGGCCGGCGAGCGCAGCGGCGTCGTCTTCCGCCTCGCGGATCGCGTGCGCGTCGTCGTCGCGCGCGTGGACCTCGAACAGAGCCGCATCGACTTCACGCTCGCCGAGGCGCCCGGCGCGGCGCGTCCGAACGTGTCGCAGCCGCTCGCGCGCGGCGAACGCGCGCCCAAGCCCCGGTCGCGACGCTGACGCGGGGCCCGTGCAGTAGCCGGCTCGCGCCTGTGTGCGGCGCAGCAAGACGGCGTGCGCGCTGATAAAATGAGCTCTTGGCGCCGGCCGTTCCGGCGCTTCCCGCTCCCCGGCCAGATGCTTCCGCCGCCCCTCCATTCCGACGCCGGTCGCGGCCCCGCGCCGCGAGCCTGACGCGAGCCGACCATGGCCGGCCCGTCCTTCGACATCGTCGTCCAGGCGCCGTCGGTCGCGAGCGACGAAGTCGCGCATCTGGCGGCCCTCGCCGACCCCGATGCGATCGAAGCGATCGCGGCGCGTCCCGGCGCCACCGTCGCGGCATGGCGCCTGCGCGGCGCGAGGCGCATCGACGGCGTGAGCGAGGCGTGCGCGTCCGCGGGCCTCGATTGCGCGACCGTGCCGCGGCAACGCCGGCTCGCGGATCTGCGCGTGCTCGCGCTCGACATGGACTCGACGCTCATCACGATCGAGTGCATCGACGAGATCGCGGACTACGCCGGCGTCAGGGCGCAGGTGTCCGCGGTGACCGCCAGCGCGATGCGCGGCGAGATCGACTTCCGCGAGAGCCTCGTGCGCCGCGTCGCGCTGCTGGCCGGCGTTCATGCGGACGCTCTCGAGTCCGTGTATCGCGAGCGCCTCGAACTGTCGCCCGGCGCGACGACGCTGCTCGCCGGTGCGCGCGACGCCGGAGCGAGGACGCTGCTCGTGTCCGGCGGATTCACGTACTTCACCGAGCGCCTGCGCGATCGCCTGGGATTCGACATGGCGGTCGCGAACGCGCTCGAGATCGACGCCGGCCGCCTGACCGGCCGTGTGCTCGGCGACGTCGTCGACGCGCGCGTCAAGGCCGAGGCGGTCGCGGAGATGCGTCGCCGGTACGCTGCCGACGGCGGCATCGTCGCGGCGATCGGCGACGGCGCCAACGACCTGCCGATGCTGCTAGCGGCGGACCTGTCGGTCGCGTGGCACGCGAAGCCGGTCGTCAGGGCGCAGGCGACCCATGCGATCGACCACGGCGGGCTCGACGCCGTGCTCAACCTGTTCGCCTGACGCCTCAGCGCTCCGAAACTCTGATCCAGGTCAAGAACGGCCGACGCCGCCGCGCAGCGCCGGCGCGCGCGCTGATACGATCCATCCCCGTCCCGCGTGGAGGAGGCCGCCCGGGACGACAGGAGGCGCGGGTTTCATGTCCCTCGACGTCGGGCGCGCGCGGATGGCGGCACGCGCGAGAGCCTATTCGGGACTCACCCCCGAGCGCATCGCGGTCATGCGCTCGACGGCCCCGGAGGTCGAGCCCAGCCTCGACTTCGTGACCGACCGCTTCTACGCCAGGCTGGCCGAGATGCCGGACGTCAAGCCGCTGCTCGCCGGCAGGATGGAGCGCCTGCGCGAGACCTACCGGGCATGGGTCGGCAGCCTGTTCCGGACCGACTACGGGACCGGCTACGCGGAGGCCGTCTGGCGGATCGGCGAAGTGCACCTCGCCGCAGGCGTGCCGATCGACTGCCTCACCGGATCGATGGCCGTCGTGCAGGAAGCGCTGCAGCCTGTCGTGCTCGCGGGCGCAAGAGGCCGTCCGTTCGCGGAAGCCGAGCGACTCGCCGCGCTGAACGCGGCACTCGGCTGCTCGCTGATCGTCATGCAGGGTCCGTACTGGGCCGAACGGTCGGGGAGTCCGGGATCAGAGCCGTAATTTTCGTGCCGGATCTCGACTGGCACGGCCCCGATCGCGGTGAAGATTACGGCTCTTACCCCGAGCTCACGGACCCAGAGCTCACGCTTCGTCCATCCACGCCATCTGGATCGCCTCGAGGATCTTCTCGCCGCAATGCTTCGGGTCGTCCGCGAAGCCCGGCAGAGCGAGCACCTTGTCCCGGAGGTCCACGAAGTTGATCTTCCGCGGGTCGAGGTCCGGGTGTGCGTCGGCGAGCGCGATCGCGATCTCCTGCGAGTCGGTCCACTTCATTTGCGCTCCTTCGCGTAGTTGATCGTGTAGCGCGGCACCTCGACCACGAGCCGCTCGCCCGCGACGATCGCCTGGCAGGACAACCGCGACTGCGGCGTCAGCCCCCAGGCGCGGTCGAGCAGGTCGTCCTCGTCCTCGGTCGACGGGGCGATCGAGCCACCCCCCTCGCGCAGGATCACGTGGCAGGTGGTGCACGCGCACGACTTCTCGCAGGCGTGTTCGACCTCGACGCCGTGTTCGAGCAGGTTGTCGAGGAGCGATCTTCCCTCCTCGCCCTCGAACGTGACGCCGTCGGGGCAGATCTCCGGGTGGGGCAGGACGACGATCTCGGGCATCGGTGCTCGCGAAAGGTGGGGCGCTAGGCCAGCGTGTCGACGGCGCGGCCGGCGAGCGCCTGCCGCACGCCCCGGTCCATGCGGCGCGCCGCGAACGCCGCGGTCGCGCGGTTGAGGTGCTCGACCGCGGCGCGGACCGCCGCGGCATCGTC
>CALDKM010000196.1:0-8083 GCA_937898875.1 uncultured Pseudomonadota bacterium
GCGACGGGCGGCGAGAGTTGTTGTAGCTCCCTCTCTCACCCCGGATAGCTACAATTCAATAGGCTCTTCCCTGGCCATCCAATGTGTTGTAGCTCCCTCTCTCACCCCGGATAGCTACAATCGACCCGCCCGAATCCCGCGCCAAGCTTGGCTCGGCGCGGGATTCGCTATTGGCGAAAGCATTCAGAAAAGGACCATTTGGTCGGCATTCACCCGCTTTTCCTGAAAAAGCGGCAGGCCAACCAGGATCTTCATTCCGGCGTACTGCTTCTCGGTGACCGTCAATGCGCGGACGGATCCGTCCGGGGGCAGATTCGCGATCACCCGTTCCATGTGCTTCGATTCCGCGTCACGCCCATTCAGGATCCGGCCGTATACCGAGAATTGCAACATATCGAATCCGTCGTTCAGCAGAAAACGGCGGAACTGCGCATAGGCGCGGCGCTCCGCTCTGGTGACGACCGGCAGGTCGAAGAACACGAGCATGCGCATGAATCGCCTCGTGCGCTCAGCCATTTCTAGCCGCCATCGCCCACGTGCTGCCCCAGGCCGATGAGCCCCGGAAGTGCCAGCGCATGGGGCTCGTCCCCCTCGTACAGCCTCAATAGCGATTCAGTGGAATACTCGATGGCCGCGAGTACGGTCATCTCCCCTTGCGGCATCCGGACGTCGACGTTCAGCAGTCCGACGAGCCCAACCTTGTCGGCTGGCAGCAGGTCGGAGGCGTCCATCCTGCGCTGGCGCATTTGCGTCACGACGTGCAGGTCGACCAGCGGACGGAAAGGCTCGATCAGGTCGTCGGCCAGATTGAACGCGTTCTGCTCGCTGGCATGAAACAGGCCAATGCTGGGAAGCATTCCGTGCGCCACGAGACCGCGAGCGATGGCACCGCGGATGACCGCGTAACCGTAGTTGAGGGCGGCGTTCGTCCAGCTCTCCTGCTCCCGGTCGAAACCCCTCCCCATCAGCTTTGAAAAATAGAGGGCGGCCGCCTGCGCTTCCATGTTCCCGGCATCGCCGGAACGCACCCTCCGCCCGAGAGACTCCAGACGCTCCGTCGAGCCTCTTCCTGCGAGGCGCAGGCACGCCGCCTGGTTCGCGATCTTGCGCTGCACGATCTCGGCCCAGGCGCGTTTCGTTTTCGGTCGGTCCAATCCGAGCTGAAGCCTGAGCATTCGCGTTGCACGCGAATGCTGAAGAAACGGCATGAATACGCCGTTGGGCTGATGATCGTCGCCGGTCGAAAACAGTCCGATGCCATACTCGCCGCACGCAGACAGAACCGGATGCGTCAACGTTATCTCGCGATGGTTCAGGACGATGATTGCAATGTCCTCAAACGGCACGCGCGCTGCCTGCTCCTGCTCGACGACGAGGGAGAAATGCTCCCGTCTGAGCTTGGCGGGGCTCGAAACGACGACACTACGCCAAACCACGGCGACCTCGCCGCTTTGAAGGACGGCGTCTTCCGAGCACATCGACGTCGAAGCGCTCAATGGCTGCTGCGGTTTTCACGCCAATCCCTGCGATCAGCCCGTCCTTCCCTACGCGACCATTCCGGTCGTGCGCCCAGAGGTTGATTGCGCCTGTTCCCCGATGGCAACCTGCGTAGTACCCAAAAATCGGGGCCTTGCTTTTCTGCGTCACCCGTACGAGATCATTCGGGTAGAGAGAGAACAGGAACTCGAACGAATCGTCGATCTGCGTCCACTCGTCTTCGTCCTTGAATGCGACGATCGCGCGATCCGGCAGTCCTTTGACGCGGTGGTGGACGTATACGGGCACGAGGTGGAATCTGCCCTGCTTCGAAAAGACATCTACCCGAAGCATGGTGTCATTCTTCGCTACGCCCTGGCGGACGGGTATGCCGGACAGCTTGTCGATGACTAGCGTCACGGTGCGAACGACGGGTCCGGTCGGGTTGCCGTCCTTGTCCGGCTTGCGCAGGGGATTTTCGGGTGGAAACGCCTTCTCCGCCTTGCCTGAGTGGGCTTCGAGGCGCGATCGGATCGCCTTGTACAGCTTTTCGTTCCGATGAGGATCGATCATTCGATCGAGATCTGACGGTCCGAGGGAGGCAAGCGGCACCTTTTCCGTGACGCTGCCTGTCGCCCGCAGCCGCGGGGTCTGACCGTAGACCGTCTCCTTGTGCGCCGCGCCACCATTGCGCCGCAGAGGTGCGCGGGACACGAATAGGGGGGACGTGTTCGAGATGGCCTCGTCCGAATAGGTGCCGAATCGCTTGACCTCGGCGCGGAGCGATTCGGGGTCGTCGAGGTGGAGGCGCACTTTGACTTCGTCCCTGAAGTATGGCCAAGGTTCGGGAAAGTGCTCGCTGAGTTGCTTGTGCATGACGGGGTTGACGATCTCTCCCGTCTCCACATCGACGAAGCCCTCTCGGACCTGCATCAGCTCCTTGCGTCTGGAATAGTCGGACACCCGCTTGACCATCGCGTGGCTGCAAGCGGCTACGACGACTGCGTCCAGGGCATGATGCCGGTCGCTTTCATCGCGCGCCTTCAACAGCCCCCACCGCGCGCGGAGGAATGCGGTGAGCTGGCCGCTCAGCACCACGCAACGTTTCGCATCGCTATCGGGGGCCAGATCGAGGTATTGCTCGACGAAGTTCTTGAAGAATCGACAAACATACCGCGTGTCGTTGAGGTTGCGCTCCCTGAATTCCGTGGCCTCCTTGGCTCCGAAGTCCCTACGAAGGAGTCGCGTTCGCTTCGCGAGCCGATAGGCCTTGTTCGCTTCGACGAACGCAACGAAGTTTCGCCAGCGCGCGCCATTTCCGGCGCCATCGAGGTATTCGAACGGCGTTCGATTGCCCTTGTCGCGGTTCTCCTTCGCGAACGCCAGCACCTTGTTGTTCTTGCTGTCGTCGAAGCTGCGGGAGTAGGGGAGCGCGTGGTCGATCTCGACGTAGCCCTCCTCAAGCAGGCGATTGAGGTCGATGGGTTCGACCGAATACGCACATTTCCCCTGCTGCTCCCGATAGAGCCGCCACTTCTCGAAGCCCCCGCCGTGGGGATTCCCGGTGATCCCGAAAGTCCGCATGAACTCATCGCGGTCCTTCGAGTTTCGTTCCCGATACTCGTCCTGCTCTTTTTTGATCCGACGCCTTTCGTCGAGAGGGTTCGACAGGTCTCTGGCCATCTCGATGTGCACTTCGTGCGGCGAGCCGTACTCGCTGACCAGTGCATTCAGAACCTTTCGCGCCTGATTGAGCGAGCGCAGCACTACGGGGTTACGAGGGGCATCGAGATCGTCATCGAGAATCATCGTGCCCTGCTTGTTTCGCCCTGAATACAGCGGCGGAAGGCGCCTGCGTCGACCCAACGCTGAGGGAGCGGGAACGCTGTGGTGGTATTGGGCCGCGGCGCACGCCTCGTCGTAGCGCATACCGCGCTCCATGTGGGGGACGATGGCGCGCAACGCCTTCAGTGAGAGAGCGTGGAACCTGTCGAAGCGAATGTCGAGCAAGACATCCACCATCTTCTTCGATCCAGGAAGGGACAACGCCTCCAGCTCGCGACGCACCTCGTCGTCGTCCTTGTAGACGCTCAGCACCCATGCAATCCGGTCGAGCGTTTCAGGGCTGCCGGCAAGGGCCTCGCCGGCAATCTGCTGCCATTCAGTTGCCAATCCTCCGCGCTTCATCGCGCGACGCAATTCCTGCCAGGCGGACAGCTTGACGAGTACGCCGGCTTCGGGATCCTTTGCCTTGTCCGCTGCCGTTTGGAGAAGACTTGGATATCGCAGGCCGGCGAACTTGAACGAGTCCGGCAGGTGCCCAGCTTCAATCAGCTCTGCCCGCAGGCGTTTGTGTGTGAGGTCGGTGTCGTATTGATATGGCAACGGAAGGGCGAGCGTCCGCTCCGGTTCGGTCAATGGGCGCGTCTTGCCATCGACGACGACTCGAAGGTTGTTTAGCCGGGTCAACCAGACGTGGCGTTCGGCGGTGAACGAGGCCTTCGGGGCGCGAAACTCCTGCCTTTCGAACGTGCAACGCCCCAGCATCGAGAGGAGAGCGGTTCCGGCTAGTGATGGCTTCTGCATCCAGAAAAGGCCGCTCTTCCTGTCGTCGGTTCCCAGGATCACTGTTTCGAGCGAGGCAGATGCATGTGTGTTGCCAAGCTCACGCTGTCGGTGGAACAGCAACGCCAGTTCCTCTCCGAGTTGCTTGCGTGCGAGCGCCTTCGTGTAGTCGCCTTGCTTGTTGCGCTGTGCTTCGGGGAACTCGTTGACCACCATCTCCGCGACGCTTCGATACCGCTTGGCCGCCATCAGCTTCGCCGTACCCGCAAGACCTTGCTTGACCTTCCCGGATTCGCCTTTCGCGTCTTTCTCGGCTTTTCGTTCCTCCGCGCGGCTGGACCAGTGGAATCCGCGATGCTTGCAAAGGTGGTAGATGACCCGCGCCCACTCTTCAGCGCCGAGCCTGCGATCCAGCCCCTCCACGCGTAGCTGCCAAGGTGATCGGTCGATGGCGTGAGTCGGGCTGAAGATGGTTACATCGTCGATCACGCCGTGGCGTTTGAGCGCGCGCGCTACCTTTGTAAGGCGCCATGCGCGTCGGCGCAGCCGGCGGCGGGTAAGACGCGCCGTTCGCCGGATGAGGTTGAGCGAATCTCCCTCTTTGGCTGTTTCCGCCTTGTCAAAGGCGCGCACGCCGAGCGCGACGATCCGGTCCGGAGCGAGTACGGCCCACCCGACGGAGGCGATTCCGATGTCGAAGCCGAACGTCAGCGGCGGGGTCGGGTACTTGCCATCCATCCGTTCCTCCCATATGCTCATTCGCTTGTAGCTATCCGGGGTGAGAGCCGTTGCTACAATAAGCATCGATCGAAAGATCGAGTGCGTATCCGCCCGGCGGGGTGACCCGCCGGGCTTTTCATTTGGGGAGCCACGGCGAGGCAGCCTCGATTGAAGCAGGGGGATCTGGTTGGAAGCAAGTTGCAAGCCGGGCGCCCCATCGGGGGTTGATGTCGACTTGGGGCCGTGGCCCGGCCCGGCGTTGACGCCCGGGCGCAGTATCGGTATTCTGTGCAGAATTCGAGCTTGTCACCTGGCGGCATCCATGCCCCTCACTGCCTCCGACATCATTCCCCTGACTCAGGCGCGCGCGAATCTGTCCGAGTTGGCGGACGAGGTGAAGGCCGGTGCGGAGAAGATCATCACGAAGAACGGCGAGAGCTACGTCGCGCTCATCGACGCGGACCGCCTCGACTACTACCATCGACTCGAGCGGGAGCGCATTCACCTGGTCGTGCTCGACGAGATCGAGCGGGGTCTTGCCGACGTGGCGGCGGGCCGAGTGCGCGACGCGCGGGAGGCGCTCGCCGAACTCGCGCAGGACCGACCCGCATCGACTTCACCCCGGCGCGCCACACGGGTGCGTTGATCCCGACGTGGCGGCACCGGCTTCGGTACGCTTCACCGCCAACTTCGACGCCAATCTCGCGGCGATTCGAGCCTGGTGGCGCGACCGTGATGCAGGTGCGGCTCTCGCCGCGCTCGTCGATGAACTGCAGCGCGTGGTCGGCACGCTCGAGCGGCATCCCAGGCTGGGACGCGACTTTCTGGCGCGCATCCCCTCGTCGCTGGAAGCACGCGACCGGATGGCTGCGCTGCGCGGTTCGCTCGGCAGGCGCGAGGTTCGCGAGTACGTCGCCGGCGATTACCTGCTCCTGTATTCGTTCGACCCGTCGACACGTCCACCTGTCGTGCACCTGCTTGCGATCCGGCACTTCCGCGAGCTGTCGTTCGATGTCGAGGGTTTCCTGCACGAGAACCGGGAGCCTCCGCGGAGGAAGACGTGAATCGATGCACCGACGGTTGCCGGACCGCGGCGGGTCGTTCGATGTCTGCGCGGCGCCGGGCCCCGCTGCACCGCTCCCGAGGACGGGGGGCGCAAACGCCCACATGGGCAGGCGTTCGACACGCTCGGCGCACCGGAACGCGTCCGTTCGCTGATGCCGACGTGAAGCACTTCCGCTCCTGTATGCGGTTCCGTCCGCCCGCCGTCGTGGGTGCGGCTGGCCACCCAGCGTGATGCAACCGCCCCATACGCCGATCGAGAGCGTCCCGTTCCTCGGGCTGCTGGGCGTCGTGCAGGAGCCGGCCACGCCGGGGCGCTCGCGCATCCGCCTGCCGGTGCTGCGCGACGATCTCACGAACCGGCTGCCGGCCGCGCACGGCGGCGTCGTGATGACGCTCCTCGACGTCGCGATGGCGCGCGCGGCGACCTCGCAGCCGGGTGCGCCGTCGACGACGGTGGTCACGGTCGAGATGTCGACGCGGTTCGTGCGGCCGGGGCGCGGCCCCCTCGTCGCCGAGGGTTCGGTGATTCACGCGGGCGGGTCGCTGTGCACCTGCGAGGCGAGCCTGCGCGACGAGGCGGGAGACCTCGTCGCCACGGCGATGGGAACGTTCAAGTACTGGCGCGGGCCGGCGGGGGACGTCGAGTAACGCGCCTTCGCGACGCGCGACGGCCCTGGGCGCGCTACTTCGCGCGGCCGCTCGAAGTGACGCCGACGCCGCTCACGCAGGTCCGCCCATCGGCCTCGCGCTTCAGCCCCACCGAGAACGGCAGCGCCGGCTTGCGATCCGTGCTCGCCCTGTCGCGGTCCCACTCGGTCATTGCGAAGTGCACGCGGTGGGGCTCGTTCACCTGCACCTCGCCGATCTCGGACCGGTGCGCCGCCAGGCTCTTCCCGAACGTGTCCAGCACGCCCTTCAGCTCCGGCCGCGCGTAGTTCCTGTTCGTCTCGGCGCACATGAGCGAATGCAGGGAAGGGATCTCCCGCGACTTGAGGAGCGCGAACGCCCGGCGCGCCAGCGCTTCGCGGCCCTCGGGGTCGAGTTCCGCGACCGTGGCCTGGGGTCGGGGCGCCGTCGATCGCGCGGACGGCGCCGGCGGGGTGCGTGCACCGGTCGGCGGAGGCGACACGGGCGGCGCGGGAGGGGCCGCGCTCGGCGCGGGGACCGCGGCGCGCGGGGGCGCGCTGCCGTCGCAGGGCGTCTGCTGGAACGTCGTCCTGCCGTCGATGGTGCACTTGTAGACGTCGGCGTGCGCGGCGAACGGCGCGGAAAGGAGGAAGAGGAAGGCGAGGCGGCGGATCGACATCGTGATCGTGCGCAATGTGAGGGTACGGTCGCCTGACTTCGTCGGCGTCCGCAGGTCGCCGGATACGGGCGGATCGGAGCCGCCGTGATTGTGCCTGACGCGCCCGCCTTCGGTACGCAACCGCGCGATGCCGCTGCATTGATGATTTGCGCCGGTGCCCGTAATCTGCAAGGTGTCGTGCGCCCCCGGCTTCCATCCCGCATGCCTTCCATTGCTTCCCGCAACGCCCCGTCCGCGCCGAGACGTCGGTGCTCCGCCGCACCGCGAGCGCTGGCCGCCCTGATCCTGGGCGCAGCGCTCGCCGGGTGCGCGGCGTTCGGCCCCCGCCCCGCCGCCCCGCAGATCGTGGGAGCGAACGTCCGCGTCGTGCAGGTGAATCTCCCGGAAGTGAGGATGGCGATCGACCTCACGCTGTCGAACCCCAACGCGGCCGAGATCGTCGTGCAGGCGTTCGATGCGCGCATCTCGCTCGAGGGCGAGCGCGTCGCGACCGCGTCGCTGGCCGCGCCGGTCACGATGCCCGCGAACGGGACCGCCGAGGTGACGCTCTCGGCGCGCGGAGACGCCGCGGCCACGCTCGCGGGCGTGGGCCGCGCGCTGGGCAGCGCCCGCGCGATGCGCTACGAGATCGCCGGCGACGTGACGCTCGGCGACGGAAGCCGGTTCCCGTTCGTGCGGCGCGGGGAGACTTCCGGGGCGCGGCCGTGACGGCGCTCTCGTTCACGAAGATGCACGGGCTCGGCAACGACTTCGTCGTCGTCGATGCGACCGTCGAGCCTTTCACGCTCACCGCGGGCCAGATCCGCTCGCTCGCCGACCGGCGCCTCGGCGTCGGCTGCGACCAGGTGCTCGTCGTCGAGCGGCCGACGAGGGTGGACGTCGACTTCCGCTACCGGATCTTCAACGCCGACGGCGGCGAGGTCGAGCAGTGCGGCAACGGCGCACGCTGCT
>CALDKM010000197.1:0-9305 GCA_937898875.1 uncultured Pseudomonadota bacterium
ATCACGTCCTGCGCCATCACCGGCGTGGCCTGCGTGTCGATGACCATCACCGCGTCGTCGCCGATCACGATGCCGGTGTTCGGATCGCCCTCGGCGGTGTAGGCGTAGGCGTGGTCGGACAGCTTGTCGAAGCTGATCTTCTTCTCCTCGACGTCAGCGTGCGAGGCGAACTTCTTCTGGCTCATGTCATCGTTCCTTGCAGGGGGCCGGGCAGTCCGAGCGGCCTGACGGCATCGGCGAGTTGTTGCAGCGTGCGCGACGGCATCGGGATGCCCTCGCGCGTCCTTCGTTCCGCGACGCGCCGCTCGGGCTCGCCCGGCAGCGAGATCGGGTCCGCACCGGCCCTCGGCGGCGAGGCCCGCACCCAGCGGGCGAGCCGATCGATCTCGCGCGGCAGCGCGTCGGCGGTGCCCATCCTCGACGGGTCGAAGACGAGCGTCGTCATGTTGTTCAGCATCGGATGCGCGGTCGCGCCGTCCTGCACGGCGCCTCCGGACAGCGCGCCTCCGACGATCTCGCACATCAGCGACAGCGCCCAGCCCTTGTGCTCCGCGAACGGCAGGATGGCGCCGGACGGGTGTCGCCACATCACGGCCGGGTCGTTCGTCGCGCGTCCCGAGGCGTCGAGCAGCAGGCCGTCGGCCATCTCGCGCTCCTCGTCGACCGCGACGCGCGTCTTGCCGAGCGCTACCGCGGAGGTCGCATAGTCGAGCACGAGAGGATGCGGGTCGGCCGGGACCGCGACGCAGAACGGATTCGTGGACACCCGCGCGTCGGACCCGCCCCACGGCGCGACGAGCGGACGCGAGCGCACGTTGACGAAGTGCACGGAGACGAGCCCGGCTTCCGCGCACTGCTCGCCCCACTGGCCGATCCGGCCGAGGTGATGCGTGTTCGCGAGCCCGACGACGGCACAGCCGTTCGCACGTCCGCGTTCGATCGCCAGCGCCATCGCCGCCTCGCCGACCGATTGCCCGAACCCCATGCCGCCGTCGAGCGCCACGAGCGAGCCGGCGTCGGTCACGACGCGCGGCGAGCGCCCCGGAACGGCGTGGCCCGCGCGGACGTTCTCGACGTATTGAGGCACGAGCCCGATGCCGTGCGAGTCGTGGCCGTAGAGATTGGCCTGCACGAGGCCGCGCGCGATCGTCGACGCCTCGCCTTCCGGGCATCCGAGCGCGCGGAAGACGCGTTCGCCCCAGGCGACGAGCGCCGGTGCGGAGACGGGTCGGCTCCCGGGCGCGCCCGTCCGTGCGGCCGGAGAGGCGGAGGCGCTTACGCCGGCTCGTGATGCTTCGTCGCGGGAGGGACCATGCATGGGGACGTTCGCGGCCATCGACCTGGTCCGGCTGCGCGTCCCCGGCATCGCGACGGCAGCGTCACGCGCACACGGACGTCCGGCCGCACCTCGAGCGGGAAGAATAGCATCCCGCGAGCGGCGCGACGGCCGCCCGCGGAGGAGCGGCCGCGCGGCTGTCCGGGCCCCGTCGGGCCCCGGACGCCGTCAGCCGCCGTACTTCTTCAGCAGCGCGCGCGCATCGTCGTAGAGCGCCTGGCCGTTCGCGCCCTTCGCGGCCGCCTCGCCGATCCACTCCGTGACGACGGGCTCGCACGCCTTCTGCCAGCGCGCGTACTCGGCCGGCGACAGCGTGTCGAACACGCCGTTCGCATCGCGTGCGAGCCTGATCGCCGGCGCCGTCGTGCCGTCGAACACCTTGCCGATGTGCTTCGAGAACTCGAGCCCCGCGTTCGCGTCGAGGACCTTCTTCAGGTCCGCCGGCATACCGTCGTACTTGGCCGGGTTCATCGCCAGCACGAAGATCGAGTTCGACGTCTTCGGCACGCCCGGCGCGGTGTCGAGGTGGTACCTGGCGACCTCCTGGAGCTTGAGGGCAGGCGCGACCTCCCACGGCACCATCGCGCCGTCGAGCACCGACTTCGACAGCGCCTCGGTCACCTGCGGGATCGGCATCTGCACCGGCGCGGCGCCGATCGCGGTCAGGAACTTCGTGCCGATGCGCGTGGGCGCGCGCACCTTGAGGCCCTTCACCTCCTCGAGGCTGGTCACGCGCTTGCTCGTGAAGTGGAGCAGCGAGCCGTCGTGCACGTGCGCCGCGAGGAGCTTCACGCCCCTGAACTCGTCGATCGAGTTCTTCTGGATGTAGTCCCACAGCGCCGGGCTGCCAGACTCCGCGCTCATCGTCATGAACGGCAGCTCGAAGACCTCGGACTTGGTGAAGCGCCCGGCCTGGTAGGTCGGGATCGTCCAGATGATGTCGGCGACGCCGTCGCGCGCCTGGTCGAAGAGCTGCGGCGGCGTGCCGCCGAGCTGCATCGCCGGGAAGAACTGGCACTTGATGCGTCCGCCCGACTCCTTGCCGAGCTTCTCGCACCACGGCTCCAGCACGAGCGCCTGGATCGTGCCCTTCGGCGGCAGGAAGTGGTGAATCCGGAGCGTGACGTCCTGCGCGTAGGCGGTGCCGGCGGCGAGCGCGGCGGTCAATGCGACTGCGAGCGTGGCGGGTTTCATGCGTCTGTCCTCCTCTGGACGGCTGAATCGGCGGCTTTCACCGCTTGAACGTGTGGACCAGGTACAGCGAGATGATCGGAAAGTACACGAGCAGCGCGATGCGGACGGCATCGGACATGAGGAACGGGACGACGCCCTTGAACGTCTCGGTGAGCGGCACGTCCTTCGCCAGCCGGTTGATGATGTAGACGTTCATGCCGACCGGCGGGTGGACGAGCCCGATCTCGACGACCATGAGCGCGAGGATGCCGAACCAGATCGACTTGTCCTCCTGCGACATCCCCCAGTAGTCGAGGCCCATCACCATCGGGTAGAAGATCGGGATCGTGAGCAGGATCATCGCGAGCGCGTCCATCACGCAGCCCAGGAAGATGTAGATCACGAGGATCATCACCATCACGAGCAGCGGCGAGAGCCCGCTCCCCTTCACCCAGCTCGCGAGCTCGCCGGGCATCTGCGACAGCGCGAGCGCGGTGTTCAGCATGTCGGCGCCGAGCAGCACGAGGAAGATCATTGCCGTGGCCTGCGCGGTGCCCGCCGCGCTGTCGACCAGCCCCTTCACGCGCATCCCGCCGACCAGCGCCAGGATGCCGCAGGCCGCCGCGCCGATCGCCGCCGCCTCGGTCGGGTTCGCCCAGCCGCCGTAGATGCCGACGATGACGACGACGAACACGAGGAGCACCGGCAGCACCTCGACGAGGCACTTCACCTTCTCCGACCAGGGCACCGCAGGGCCTGCCGGGCCGGCCTCGGGCCGCCACGCGACGATGATCCTGACGACGAGCATGTAGCCCAGCATCGCGATGATGCCCGGAATCACCGCCGCCATGAACAGCTTGCCGATCGACTCCTGCGTGAGGATCGCGTAGATCACGAGCGGCACCGAGGGCGGGATCATGATCCCGAGCGTGCCCCCTGCCGCGAGCGCCCCGGTGGCGAGCGAGCCGGAATAGCCGTAGCGCTTGAGCTCGGGCAGCGCGACCTGCCCCATCGTCGCGGCGGTGGCGAGCGAGCTGCCGCAGATGGCGCCGAACCCGGCGCACGCGCCGATCGATGCCATCGCGATGCCGCCCTTGCGGTGGCCGAGGAACGCGCTCACGAAGCGGAACAGCGACCGCGAGAGTCCGCCATGCGTCGCGAACTGCCCCATCAGCAGGAAGAGCGGGATCACGACGAGGTCGTAGTTCGACAGGCGCGCGTACGCGAGATTCTTGAGCGAGTTCAGCAGCGCGGCGACGTTGCCGGTGAGGTAGAGATAGCCTCCCGCGCCGCACATGAACATCGCGATGCCGATCGGCACCCGCACCACCATCAGCGCGAGCATCACGGCGAAGATGATGCCGCCGATGGCGATGCCGCTCACCGTCGCGCCTCCCCCAGGCTCGCCGCTGGCGCGGCTTCGCGCACCCCCTCCCGAAGGAGGGTGCGAGCGCCCCGGGTCGGCCCCGCGGCGCTCAACGCGCCATCCCGTCGAGGCGGACGCTGCGCCGGAACAGGTGGAGCGCCATGTAGAAGCCGGCCAGCGCGAGCAGCACGAAGCCCGGCACCATCAGCGCCTGCGCTATCCACACGGGGATCGCGAGGATCGCGGAGGTCTCGCCGACCTCGCGCACCGCCAGCGCGCCGGCGGCCGCGCGCCACGCGATCAGCGCGCCGAACAGGCCGACCAGCAGCGAGCCGACCGCGTCGAGCCGCGCCACCGTGCGCGGCGCCAGGCGGTGCGTGAAGAAGTCGACCTTCACGTCGCCGCCGGCCAGGTGGCAATAGGCGAAGAACGACGCCGACGCGAACGCCGCGCACATCTGCAGCATCTCGACGTCGCCCGGCACCGACCACGCGAAGAGCTTGCGGCCGACGATCGAGACGATCTCCATCGCGACCAGACCGACGAAGACCAGACCGCCGGCGACCGCGAGCCCGCGCGCGGTCGCGACGAGCGCCCGCCCGCCCCGGCCGAAAGCCGAATCGGGCCGCGGCACTTCCTGCTCCGCTTCGTCGGTCACGCCCCTCCTCCTCCCTCGCATCCCGGCGGCTTTCCGCCGTCCGGGCGCCTCCCGCCGCGCGAGCTTACTCCAGCCGCTTCCGGATGTGCTCCGGCGCCTCGACCGCCTGGATCCGGGCCGGATCCTCCGGATGCCGCCGCGCGAAGATCCGCGTCTCCTTACCCTCCACCAGCACGTCGTCGCCGCGGCGGATCACGTGCTTCATCACGAAGGTCCTGCCTCGCCACTCGGAGATCGACGTCTCGACGGCGATTCGGTCCCCGTAGGTCGCCGGCCGACTGAAGTGCGCGCTCGCGTCGACGAGCGGCGCGCCGATGATGCCGTCGGTCGCCTCGGTCTCGTGCCAGGACGGAACGCCGGCTGCGGCGAAGTAGTGACGCGCCGCCGAGTCCATCCAGCGGAAGAAGTTCGGGTAGAACACGATCTTCGCGGGATCGCAGTCGCCGAACTCGACGGTGAAGTCGGTCGTGTGGTGGAACGTCATGCGGCTCTCCGTGGCGGTTCAGGCTCGGCCGCGCGTCGCGGGGGGCGCCGGCTTCTTCACCCAGACGACCGGGCGTGCGACGACGGGGCGCGGCGGCGCACCGTGGCGGACGAGCGCAGCATCGAGCCGCTGCCCGCCCTCGTCGGCGAGCGCGGCCTCGCGTGCCTCCCGGATCGCCTGCGCGCGCGCGGCCGGCGTATCGAACGCGCCGCCCGTCGCCAGGTGATCGACGATGTGCGCAAGGTTCCGCTTGCCGCGCAGATTCGTGTCGCCGTAGCCCTTGACGAGGCGGCCCGCGAGCGCGAGCTCGTATCCGCAGGCCCAGTCGGTCGCGAGCGCCGCGACCACCGCATCGAGCCAGCGCTCGATCGCGGCCTGTTCCTCCGAGTAGCGCAGGCCCTTCGGACGCAACCACCGGAGCCCGGCGAGGACGCGCAGCGCGAGCATCCCGGTCACCGCGTCGGTGCGAACCTTCAGCGGCACCGCGAACGCCGGCTTCCCGCCCGCGACCCGGCGCCGGTCCCGCGCGAGCAGGCGCTCGGCCAGCGAGCGCGGCAGCAGGCCCGCGATCTCCGCGATGCCGGGCTTGAAGTAGTCGGCGACGTGCACGACGTCGCCCTCGCCGGCGCCCGCCTCGCGGCGCACGCGCTCGTGACGGCTCGCGCGGACCTTGAAGTCGGCGACGCGCACGATGTCGTCGAACGCCATCCAAAGCGCGAGGAACCGCGCCGTCTCGCGCGTCGCCACCGCGCCGTGGGCTTCGCGCGGATCGGCCGCCTGCTCCGCCGCGCGAACCCGGGCGACACGCTCGAGGTAGAGCCTCGCGTAACGATCGTCCTGGAACGCGGCGACGCGATCGACGCCCGCGGCGACGATCTCTCGGCAGGGGGCGGGAAACGCCGCCACCGCGTCGCTCCATCGCGAGTCCGGACGCCGCGGCGCCACGGGCGCGACCGCGGCGGGTGCGCGCTGCGACGCGAGCGCGGCCACCGTCAGGTCGACTCCGCGCGCGAAGCCGCGCCGGCTCGCCTGCGCGCTCGCCCCCTCGGCGCCGATCGCCGCCTCGCAGGCGCCGCGATCGAACGGCAGCACGCCGCTGCCCGCGATCGCGCCGAACATGACCGCGCTCACCACGGTGCCCGACTCGCTCGCCGCCGCGTCCATGTCGAACGCGGCGAGTCGCCGGCTGTTCGCGGCGGCGATCTCGAGCAGGCGGTCGGACGCATAGCGCCCGTCGCCCATCGCGAGCTTCTCGACGGTCGTCAGCGTCCGGCTCGTCGACGTCACGACCGTCGTTCGCGCCGCGTCGGCGTAGCCTGCCTGGATCATGCGTCCCGCCTCCAGCAGCTCGGAGGCGACGAGCACGTCGATGCAGCCCGGCACCGGCAGGAGCGACAGGACGGGCTCGCGACCGCCGAGCTCGCTCGCCGGCACGGGAAAGATCTCGACGTAGTAGGTCGTGGCGCCCGTGCGCTGCGCGACGCCGGGAATCGACGTGCTCTGCGCCGGGAAGCCCGCGCGTGTCGCGGCGTCGACCAGCCATTCGGCCAGCACGCCGCCGCCCTGGCCGCCCAGCGCGCCGACGAGCACCGTCATCGGCCGCAGCGCCCCCGCGCGAGTCGCCGGGGTCATGCCTCCCCCGTTCGCAGCAGCCGCGCGAACGCGCCGCGCACGGCCGCCGCCGCGCGGTCGCGCCAGTCCGGATTGCGGATCACCTCGGCGCGGTAGAACGACGGGCACAGCGTCGCCGCGTGCGCGTTCTCGCCGCACAGCCCGCAGCCGACGCAGCCGTCCAGCACCGTCGCGACCGGATCGACCTTCAGCGGATCGCCGCTGTCCCTGATCGACAGCGTCGGGCAGCCCGACAGCCGGATGCACGAGTGGTCGCCCGAGCAGACGTCCTCGTCGACGCCGTACTTGACGCGCACCGCGCGCTTCCCGTCGCGCTCGCGCTGCGCGCGCCATGGTTTGACGCGCCGCTGTCGTTCGAGCTGGCACTCGCCCTCGGCGACGATCACCTTCAGCCCGGCGAAGTCGGTCGTGAACGCCTCCTCGAGCGTCCTGCGCATCTCGTCGACGCGGTAGCTGTCGACGGTTCTCAGCCACCTGACTCCCAGGCCGGCGAGCGTCTGCTCGATCACCTGGTTGCGGTGGACGAGGCTACGCGTCTTGTCCTCCGCCGCGAGTCTGTCGTCGCTGTCGGGCGTCGAGATGATCTCCTGCGTCCCGGTCGCGGACGTGTAGCCGTTCTTCATGATCACGAGCACCGCGTCGTCGCCGTTGAACAGCGCCGACTGCACGCCGGTGATCACGCCGTTGTGCCAGAAGCCGCCGTCGCCCATCACCGCCATCACGCGTCGCCCCATCGCCGGCGACACGCCCGCGCGGCTCGCGAGGCTCATGCCGTAGCCGAGGATCGAGTGGCCCTGCGAGAACGGCTCGAAGGTCGCGAACGAATGGCAGCCGATGTCGGCGGCGACGTGGACCGGCCCGGTCGCCTGCTTCGCGAGCTTCATCGCCGCGAACACCGGACGCTCCGGGCAGCCGATGCAGAAGTTCGGCGGCCGCGGCGGCAGCGGCGCTTCGAGCGCCTTCGCCACCGCGTCGCGCCTTGCCGAGACGCTCGCGAGCCACGCGTCGCCTTCGCCGAGCGCGAGTTCGGGCGCGTTCCGCCCCAGGAACGCGGACAGCCCGCGCGCGATCACCTCGACCGAGTACTCGCCGGTCGTCGGCAGCGGCCCCTTGCCCTCGATGTCGGTCGATGCGCCGGCACGCCGCAGGATCGCGAGGATCTCCTGCTCGACGAACTCGGGACTCCCCTCCTCTAGGACGAGCACCGCGCGCTTGCCCGCGCAGAAGCCGAGGATCTGCCCGGGGACGAGCGGGTGGACGACGTTGAGCACGAGCATCGGCAGCGTCGACGTGCCGAACGCGTCGGCGAGGCCGAACGTGCCGAGCGCCCGGACGAGCGAATTGTAGAGGCCTCCCGGCACGATGACGCCGAGGTCGTCGCGCGCGCCCTCGAACACCTCGTTCAGTCCGCGCTCGACGACGTGCCGCCGCGCCGCGGGCAGGCGCTCCTCGACCTTGACTTTCTCGTGCAGAAACACGACCGGCGGGTGCGAGAGCTTCGCGTAGTCGAACGCCGCCGGCTCCTCCATCCGATGGCGCGTCGAGACCTTCGGCGCGACGTTGTCGCGGCATGCGAAGCGCCCGCGGACGTGGCAGGCGCGGATGCGGAGCTGCAGGATCGCCGGCATGCTCGACGCCTCCGACAGCGCGAACGCCTCGTCGACGAAGCGCACCATGTGCGGGAGCGACGGCCTCGGGTCGAGGAACAGCAGCGACGACTTGAGCGCGAATGCGAGCGTGCGCTCCTGGATCACGCTCGCGCCCTCGCCGTAGTCCTCGCCGACGATGACGAGCGCGCCGCCCGTCACGCCCGGCGAGGCCAGATTCGACAGCGCGTCGGCCGCGACGTTCGTGCCGACGATCGACTTCCAGGTGACGGCGCCGCGCAGCGGGTAGTGGATCGACGCGCCGAGCATCGCTGCCGCCGAGGCCTCGTTCGAGCACGCCTCGACGTGGACGCCCAGCTCGGCGAGCAATTCCTTCGACTGCACGAGCACGTCGAGCAGATGCGAGACCGGCGCGCCCTGGTAGCCGCCGACGTACGCGACGCCCGCCTCGAGCAGGCCCTTCGTGATCGCGAGAATGCCCTCGCCCTCGAAGATCTCGCCCTCGCCGAGCCGCAGCATGCCCACTTCGCGACTGAAGGAAACTTCCATGCGTCCGCCCGCCCCGCCCCTGTCCGGGAAGAGCGCATTCTGGGTGGCCCGCTTGTTCCTGTCGAGGCCGGGAGCCTCGAAGGGACCGTTCGCTGCGTGAATGCCTGCGTGCCCGTCCGCTCGCGCTCCGCGACGGCGCGGACGCTGCGGCCGCTCGGCCACGCCGACCGGGTCCGCCTGTCGGTTCCCCTCCTCATGGTGCTGCCGCGCATCCTCGTCGAGATCGACCTCGCAGTCGCGATGCCGTGGCGGCTGCAGAAGGAGTTCCGGCGGCCGGGCCGCTGCACTGGGCGGACGGCGGCCACGGGCCGGTCCGCGTCGTGGCCCTCGACGTCACCATTCCCGGCCTGCACCACGGCACGGTCGACGCCGCCGCCGCGGACTGGCTCGACCGGACGCTGGCGGCCGAGCCCGGCCGGCCGACGCTGCTGATGCTGCATCAGCCGCCCTTCGACTGCGGCATCCCCTACATGGATCTCTATCGCTGCCACGGTGAGGAC
>CALDKM010000198.1:0-11458 GCA_937898875.1 uncultured Pseudomonadota bacterium
CCGCGTAGTAGTGCAGGTAGTAGCCGCGCCCGCACCCGACGTCCACGTGGAGCCGCCGCGGGTCCGGGTCCGGCGGCAGCCAGCCGATCACCGTGCGCACGCGACGGGCGAACACCGGGTCGGCCTCGCCGGCGAGCAGCGCGTCGAGCGCGGTCGCGCTCATGCGTTGCCGCCGAGCACGCGCTCGTACGCGTCGATCGTGCGCGCGAAGTCGAACGCTCGGGTCACGCGCGCACGATCGGGCCGGTACGCGTCGCGATGGGCGAGGACGTCGTCGATCGCGTCGACGAGCCCGACCACCGACCCGCTCTCGAAGAGTCGCCCCGCACCGGTCGCCTGCACGGGCACGCGCGCGCCGGGAACGTCGCTCGCGACCACCGGCGTGCCGCACAGCATCGCCTCGACCTGGACCAGCCCGAAGCACTCGGTCTCCGACGGCAGCGCGAGTACGTCGCAGGCCGCATAGACGTTCGCGAGCGCCTGCGCGTCGTCGATGAGCCCGAGGAAGCGGACCGCGTCCTTCGCGGCAGCCACCCGCGGCTCGAACGCATCCCTCGTGTCCTCGTAGCCGAGGCGCTCCTCGCCCGCGAACACGACCCGGAGGTGCGGGTGCCTGCGCCGGAGCGGCGCGATCGCGTCCAGCAGCAGGTCGGGCCGCTTCTCGCGCGCGAAACGGCCTGCGAAGGCAACGAGCGGCCCCCCTTCGGGGGCGAGCTCGCGCCGGAGGATCGCCGCCGCGGCCGGATCCGGCGACGGGATCGCAATCGGAGGTGCGACGACGACGATCCTGTCGCGCCACGGCGCGAGCCATGCGCTGTGCGCCGCGTAGTCGTCCGAGTACGCGACGATCGCGTCGGCGCGCCTCGCCGCGTACCGCCACCCGGCACGCGTCGCACGCTCGATGACGCGATTCATCGCGCCGTCCGGCAGGTGGAGGTCTCCGTGATGCGTCACGACGAACCTCGTGCGCGTCCGCCCCGCGATCGCCCCCCAGAGCGCGAGCTCGGCCATGGGCGAGTTCGCCCAGACGACGTCCGCGTCGCGCGCGAGCCGCCATGCCGCGAGCGGATAGCCGGGCATCAACGCTCCCCGGCTCACGCGGAGCGGCGCATCGAGGCGCACCACGTCCACGCCGGCGATCGTCTCGCGCAGGGCGAGATCGGGGCGGTGCCGTGCCGCGAGCACGCTGACGCGGTGGCCGCGCGCCGCGAGGGCTTCGGCGACGCGCGCCACGTGCAGCGTGTACCCGGTCCGGTGCGGCAGGTAGTACTGGAGCGCCGCGACGACGGCCAGCCGCGTCACGGCGTCCGCCCTTTCGACGGAAGCTCGACGATCGACGTCTGGCCCTGCCTCCAGACGACGGCGCCCAGCGACTCCACGCCCGCGACGTCGATCGGCCCGTGCCGCTGACGCTCGAGGCGCCCGACGACGACGTAGCGCGGATGCGTGCGCGCGACGAACGCCTTCGCGACCGCGCCCCGCGGCTCGCGATAGAGCGCCTCGGTCTCGTGCGCGAGCGCGTCGCGCGCAGAGCTCGCGCCGCGCCACAGCCACTCGTGCATCGGCCATCCGAGGATCGCCGGGACGCCGGTGTTCGCCGAGATGCGTCCCGCGTACGTGTAGCTCTCGCCGACGGCCTCGACGATCGTGTCCCCGGGGCGGGCGTACTCGCGGAGCCAACCGATCGCGCCGGCGTCCTCGGGCGTCTCGCGCGCGAGGTACCGGCCCCCGTCGAGCGTCCACGCCCGATGGGTAGCCACCCCGAGCGCTCCGGAGGCGACGAACCACGCGTAATAGAGGCACGGCACGATCGCGAGCTCCATCGCGGTGACGGCGCGCCACCGGCTCCGCGACGGGACGACGGGATCGACCAGCAGCGCCATCCCGACGCAGGCGGCCAGCACGAGCATCACGAAGGCCTGGTAGCCGAACTTGAACGCGGTGTTCGCGCGGTACCAGTCGGCGCCGTAGATGTCCTTCACGTAGGCGACCTCGGGGAACAGCGCGCACGCCAGGCCCCCGATCGTCAGCGCGACGACGTAGCGCCACTCGGCGCCGGTGCCGCGGTCGCGCGCAGCGCGGCCCGCCCCGATCGCGACGACGGCGAGCGCGAGCGGCGCGCCGTAGAGCAGCGCCCATTGCCAGGCGGGCGTGCGGCTGTGAACCCAGCCTGCGCCCGACGCGAACGGAATGAAGTGGACGAAGAACGGCGTCGCGACCGCCGCAAGGCCCGCCATGCCCGCGAGCACCGTGATCGCGAGCCTGGATGCGCCCCCCTCCCGCGCGCCGAACCGCCCGGTGGCGAGAACCGAGACGGCGAAGATCGTGCCGTAGATCGCGGCATCCCAGGCATTGGTGACCGCCAGCACGGCGGTCCCCGCGCCCAGAACGGCCGCCGCCGCGTACGACTCGCGGTCGCGTCCGCTTCGCGCCAGCCGCATCCAGACGAGCAGGACCGCGAGCAGGGCGAGGACGTTGGGCAGGTCGAGCAGATGCGCGTGGAGATCGCCCACGTAGAACGCGTACGCCGGGAACTCGTGGATCAGCTTGTCGGCGGTCGGCGGATCGTGACCGACGAACCGGGTCGAGTCCGACAGCCAGTAGGGCTTGGCGGGAGCCGCGATCCAGTCGAGGCGCACCCCGACCGGCTTCAGGAGCCCGTAGACGAATCCGTGGAGGTTTCCGCCCATCGTGATCCACAGTCCCGCGATCCCCGCGGCGAGGTCCGCCCCGCGCGGCGCGAGTGCCCGGGCGACGTCGCCGGCGAGCGCGGACGCGAGCTGGAACGAAGCGCCGAAGATCGTGGCGAGCATCAGGTTGAACCCGTGGGCGGGGGGCACGCCGGTGAGCTCGATCAGGAAGGCGGTGACGACGTGGCCGAAGTAGTAGTAGTTGATGGTCGCACCCGCGAGCCATGGGTCCGGAGGCGGCATCGTCGGCGACGCGAGCGCCGCGTTGACGAAGGCGAAGTCCATGAACTTCTCGAGGCCGTAGACGTCGTGGTTGAATCCCCGCATGACCAGGTACGCGGCGAACGGGACGGCGAACCACGCTTCCGCGCGCAGGAAGCGGGCGGACGCTTCCTCGAACGTCGCGTTCGTCGCGAGCGGATCGCGGGCGTTCCGCGCGGCCCCGGCGAGGGCGAGCGCCGCCACGGCGACGGCGGTCGATGCGCGAATGACGATCGCGCCGAATACGGGCAATGCGTGTGCGAGCGCCCAGACCGACGCGGCGAGCGCGACGACGAGCCCCCAGCGCCCCGTCGCGTGCACGAGCGTCGCGCCGGCAGGCCAGCGAGTGCCCAGCGCCGACCTGGCGGCCGCCGCCAGCGCGGCTAGCACGAGCCACCACTGGAGCGCATACGCGCCGGAGACGAGCGCCTCCATCATCGGCGCACGACGGGCACCGAGCGCGCGACGCCGTCGAGCTCGCGCCACGCGCGCAGGCAGAAGCGCGCGAGTCGCATCGGCTTCAGGCTGCCGGTGCCGCCGGTGCGCGGGCGGTGCACGACGACCTGCTCGACGACCCTCGCGTTGCCGCGCGCGAGCAGCACCGCGAGCAGGATCGAGGGGATGACCGCCGCGGGCGGCGCCACCTCGCGCAGGCGATCGCACCACTCGCGCCCCACCAGCTTGTACGGCACGTTCGAGTCCGTGTACGGCACGCCATAGGCGAGGCGCAGCAACGCGCGCACGAAGCGCGTCAGGACGAGGCGGTGCAGCGGATCGTGGCGCGGCGAGCGTACGCCCAGGACGGCGTCCGCGCGCGACGCCGCCTCCCAGGTGGCACGAAAGTCCGCGAGGCCGATCTGCGCGTCCGAATCGACGAGCAAACACCGGCCACCGCGGGCGGCCGCGAGACCGGTCATCAACGCGGCGCCGTGGCCCCCGTTGGGCTGCTGGACGAGGCGAATGCGCGGGTCCCGGTCGCCCCACGCCCGGACGCGCGCCGCCGTGGCGTCGCGGCTGCCGTCGTCGACGACCACCAGTTCGGCATCCGCGACCACCGAGAACACCTCGCGCACGACTTCGTCGATCGCCCGGTCGATGCTCGCCTCCTCGTTGTAGGCGGGCATCACGACGGACAGTTCGATCGGACGATTCATGGACGGATCGCGGAAAGGTTACGGACGGCCGCTATCATACGGGGCCCGCGCCGCGCGCCTCACGAACCGCACCCATGCCTCACGCCTCCACCCTCGTCCTCGGCGCCGGCATGACCGGCCTCGCCGCCGGTTGCGCCTCCGGCGGCATCGTCCTCGAGCGGGAGCAGCGCCCCGGCGGCATCTGCACGTCCTATTACGTGCGGCCGGGTAGCGCCGAGCGCCTCCCTCACGCGCCGCCCGACGGCGAGGCCTACCGTTTCGAGGTCGGCGGCGGCCACTGGATCTTCGGCGGAGCGCCCGACGTGCTCGCGATGATCGACGAGGTCGCGCCGTTCTCCCGCCACGCGCGCAGGTCGAGCGTCTACTTCCCGTCGACCGGCCGGTACGCGGGCTTCCCGATCCAGCACAACCTGCGCGACCTCGGCCCCGAGCTCGCCGAACGAGCGCTCGCCGAGATCGTTTCCGCCCGTCCGGGCGAGCCGCGCACGATGGCCGACGCGATCGCGGGGACGTTCGGCGCCACGCTGACCGCGAGCTTCTTCGCGCCGTTCCAGTCCGCCTACACGGCTGGCCTGTGGACGAGCATCGCGCCGCAGGACGGCTACAAGACGCCCGTGTCGATCGCGGAGGTGGAGCGCGGGGCGCGCGGGGCGAGCGCGCCGACCGGGTACAACGTCACGTTCGCGTACCCGGGCGGAGGACTCGACGCGGTCGCGCGCGCGCTCGCGGGACGCTGCGACGTGCGCTATGGCGCCGACGTCCGCGGCATCGACGCGGTCGGGCGCACGGTGACGCTGGCCACCGGGAGCACATGGACCTACGACACGCTGCTGTCGACCCTGCCGCTCGACCGCACGCTCGCGATCTCGGGCGTCGCCGTCGACGCCCGGCCGGATCCCGCGACCGGCGTGATGGTGCTGAACCTGGGTGCGCGCCGCGGTCCCCGCTGTCCGGACGACCACTGGGTCTACGTCCCCGAGAGCCGCGCCGGATTCCACCGGGTCGGCATCTACGACAACGTCGCCGACCACTTCCTGCCGGCGAGCCGGCGCGGCGGCCACACGCACGCCTCGCTCTACGTCGAACGTGCATTCCACGGCCCCCGCCCGGGCGACGACGCGCAGCGGCGCTTCGTCGCGGCGACGATCGAGGAGCTCGCCGGCTGGGGATGGATCGGGAACGTCGAGGCGGCCGACCTCACGATCGTCGACTGCGCGTATACCTGGGCGTGGCCCGGGAGCGTCTGGCGCGAGCGCGCGATCGAGGCGCTCGAGCAGGCGGGCATCCGGCCCGTCGGGCGCTATGCGCGCTGGCGCTTCCAGGGGATCGCGGACTCGCTCGCCGAAGGACTCGCCGCGGGGGCCACGGCCGGGGCGCACCGCTGAACCGGCGCAGAAAACGAAGCCGCCACCGGTCACCCGGTGGCGGCTTCGTCGACTTGGGACCGGACGGACAGGAGGTCGTCCGGCCCAAATTCGGTCAGGCGGTCAGTTCGACAGGCACGAGCTCATGAACTTCTTGCGGTCGTCGCCGCTCTTGCCCGTCGCCTGCTTGTTGCAGTAGGTCATCTTCTCCTGCTGCGTCATCTTCACCGGCTCCTCGCCCGACAGGCACGAGCTCATGAACTTCTTGCGGTCGTCGCCGGTCTTGCCCTTGGCCTTCTCGTTGCAGGACTTCATCCGCTCCTGCTGGGCGTTGGGCGCCTTCGGCTCCGCGGCCTTGGCGGGCGCAGCGGCCGGGGCGGAAGCGGCCGCGGGCGCCGCGGTCTTCGCAGGCGCGGCGGCCGGCGCGGTCGTGGTCGACGCGGCGGCCTTGGGCGGATCCGCGGCGTACGCGGCGGGAGTGAACGCGACCGCGCCGGCAAGCGCGAGTGCGACGAGTTGCTTCATCGGGAATTCTCCTGGTGCGGGGTCGGATGGTCTCGGGTGCGAGCCTGCCCCGCCTCCTCCGTGAACGACGGGATCGCCGGGCAGTCTACGCAGCCCATAACGCGCGGCGCAACGTCGCGGTGCACGCAGCGATCCGCTTTGTTGCGCCTTTGCATCACGCACCGCACAATTCCCGGTCGCCGATGAAACGCGCACCCGCCGGACGCCGGCGTGACGCCAGCCCGTTTCGGGTGTAAGCTGTTGTTTTATAGACATTCGTATCGCAGGAGACCCCTTTGCCCACCTCAACGGCCCAACGCAACCGCCACGCCGCCGCCGGCTCGCCCGCGGCCGGCCGCCCGGTCGACGACACGCGGATCACCGAGATCACCGAGCTCGCGCCGCCCTCGCACCTGCTCCGCGAGTTCCCGGTCTCCGAGGTCGCCGGCTCGACGACGTACGACACGCGTCAGGCGATCCACCGGATCCTGCACGGCGCAGACGACCGGCTCGTCGTCGTCGTCGGTCCGTGCTCGATCCACGACTACGACGCGGCGATCGACTACGCGACGCGGCTCGCCGCGCTGCGCCGCGAGCTCGCCGGCGAGCTGGCGATCGTGATGCGCGTCTACTTCGAGAAACCGCGCACGACGGTGGGCTGGAAGGGGCTCATCAACGATCCCCGCCTCGACGGCAGCTTCCGCATCAACGAGGGGCTGCGGCTCGCGCGGCGCATCCTCCTCGAGGTGAACGAGCTCGAGCTGCCCGCGGGCACCGAGTACCTCGACATGATCACGCCGCAGTACATCGCCGACCTGATCAGCTGGGGCGCGATCGGCGCGCGGACGACCGAGAGCCAGGTGCACCGCGAGCTCGCGAGCGGGCTCTCGTGCCCGGTGGGCTTCAAGAACGGCACGAACGGCGACGTCCGGATCGCGGTCGACGCGATCAAGGCCGCGAGCGCGCCGCACCACTTCCTGTCGGTCACGAAGGGCGGCCACTCGGCGATCGTCCACACGGGCGGCAACGAGGACTGCCACATCATCCTGCGCGGCGGCAAGGCGCCCAACTACGACTCGGCAAGCGTCGAGGCGACCTGCAGGGAGCTCGCCCACGCGGGCCTCGCGGCCCGCGTGATGATCGACTGCTCGCACGCGAACAGCGAGAAGAAGCACGAGCGCCAGGCCGACGTGGCGGCGAACGTCGCCGCGCAGGTCGCGGGCGGCGACACGCGCATCATCGGCGTGATGATCGAGAGCCACCTGAACCCCGGCCGGCAGGACCTCAAGCCGAACGAGGCGCTCGAGTACGGGGTGTCGATCACCGATGCCTGCATCGGCTGGGACACGACCGTCGAGACGATGCGCAAGCTCGCCGACGCGGTCCGGTCGCGCCGCCTCGCGCTCGCCGACGGACCCTGACCGCGGCCGCCGCGTGGGCCTCGCCTCCGCCCCGCTCGAGATCGAGCTCAAGCTCTCGATCGACCCGGCAGCGGTGGCGTCGCTGCGGGCGCATCCCGCGCTCCGAGCGGTCGCGGGCGGGCGCGCTCGCACCGCGAGGATCGTCTCGACGTACTTCGACACGCCCGACCAGCGGTTGAGGCGCGAAGGCGTGGCACTGCGCCTGCGCCGCGCCGGTCGGCGCTGGCTGATGGCGGTCAAGGGCGCACCGCTGCCCGATGCGGCGTCCGGCGTGGTCTCGCGGCCGGAGTTCGAATGGCCGGTCGCGGGGCCGGCGATCGACACGATGCGGCTCGCGACCACGCCGTGGCGCGCGTTGTTCACGAAGGCGCTGCGCAAGGGCGGGTTCGCCCCCGCCTTTTCCACGGACTTCACGCGTACGACGCTGCCGCTCGCGTTCCCCGGCGGGACGACGGCGACGCTCGCGATCGACCTCGGGCGCCTCGACGCCCCCGCCAGGGAACGGCGCGCAGCGACGTGGGCGGGCATCGCCGAGATCGAGATCGAGTTGCGCGAGGGCGATCCGCTCCGCCTCCTCGACCTCGCGTCGAGTCTCGCGGCCGACCTGCCGCTCGCGACCGAGCCGCGCAGCAAGGCGGAGCGCGGCTACGCGCTCGGCGACGGAACGGCCGACGCGCCTTCGCGCGCGATGGAGATCGTGCACGCGCGCGGATCCCTCGCCCCCGCCGCCGTCGCGGCGGTCGTCGCCGAGTGTGTCCGTCAGGTCGATCGCAACGCCATCGGCTTCCGCGTCGGCGCGCTGCGCGACCCGGAGTGGATCCACCAGATGCGCATCGCCGTGCGGCGTCTGCGCTCGTGCATCGGCCTAGCCGACGGCGTCCTCGCTCCCGATGCGATCGAGCGCCTCAGGCACGAGACGCGCTGGGTCCTCGATTCGCTGGGACCGGCGCGCGACCTCGACGTCTTCGCGCTGGAGACGCTGCCCGCGGTCGAAGCCGACCTCGTGCGCTCGGCGGGCGACGGCAGCGCGACCGCCGCCGCGTTGCGTTCGCTCGTCCGCCGCACCGCAGCGCGACGCCGCGCCGCGCACGCGGCTGCCGTCGAGTGCGTCACGTCGCCCCGCTTCACGCGCTTCGTGCTCGCGACCTGCGGCGCATCGCGTCCGGCGCCGACACCGAAGGACGGAGCCCCCGGCGTTGCGGGTGCGGAGGACGCGCGCCGCTACGCCGCGCGCCTCATCGAGAAGCGCGCACGCCGCCTCGGGAAGGCGGCGCGCCATCTGGCGAACGGAGGCATCGAGGAGCGTCACGCGATCCGGATCGCCGCGAAGAAGCTGCGCTACGCCACCGAGTTCTTCGCGACGCTCTTCCCGTCGAAGCGCGCGAGGGTCTACCGCAAGGCGCTCGCCGTGCTGCAGGACGAGCTCGGCGCCTTCAACGACGCGGCCGTCGCACCGCGCGTCGCCGCCACGCTCGCGGGACCCGCCGCAGCGACGACGGTCGCGATCGAGGCGTGGTCGGCCGGACGGGCAGGCGCGAGCGGCAAGTCGCTCGAGGCGGCGTGGTCGGCGTTCGAGGCCACCGCGCCGTTCTGGAAGCGGGACTGACGCAGGATGCGGGACGGCGGCGACCGGGGCTCGCATCGCGCGCCGGCGTGGCTGCGCGGAGGGCACGCGCAGACGATCTGGCCCGCGTTCGTCGCGCGCCCGCCGGTCCGGTGGCGCCGCGAAACCGTGGCCACGCCCGACGGCGACGCCTGGCAGTTCGACTGGCTCGACGCGCCCGCGAGGCCCGGCGCGCCGCTCGTCGTGCTGTTCCACGGCCTCGAGGGAAGCTCGGACTCGCACTACGCTCGCGCGATGATGGCGGAAGTCGCGCGGCGCGGCTGGCGCGGCGTCGTGCCGCATTTCCGCGGCTGCGGCGGCGAGCCGAACCGCCTCCCGCGCGCCTACCATTCCGGCGACCACGAGGAGGTCGGGGCGATGCTCGGGGCCGTGCGCGAACGCGCGGGTCCCGACACCCCGCTCTTCGTCGTCGGCGTGTCGCTCGGGGGATCGGCGCTGCTCAACTGGCTCGGGCGCGCCGGGGCGGGCGCGGCCGCGATCGTCGCGCGCGCTGCCGCGGTGTCCGCGCCGCTCGACCTGATGGCGGCCGGGCGATCGATCGACCGCGGCACGAACCGGATCTACGCCTGGCACTTCCTGCGGACGCTCGCTCCCAAGGCGCGCGCGATGGCCGCGCGCTTTCCCGGCAGTCTCGACGCTTCGCGCCTGTCGCGCCTGACGACGATGTGGGCGTTCGACGACGCGGTGACCGCGCCGCTGCACGGTTTCGGCGGGACGGCCGACTACTGGACGCGCGCCTCGTCGAAGTCGTGGCTCGCGCGCGTCGGCGTGCCGACGCTCGTCCTCAACGCGCGCAACGACCCGTTCATTCCCGCCGCGTCGCTCGCCGGCCCGTCGGAGGTCTCGCCGCACGTCGTGCTGGAGCGGCCCGAGCACGGCGGGCACGCGGGGTTCGTGACCGGGCCGTTTCCCGGCCGGCTCGACTGGCTGCCGCGCCGGCTGCTCGCGTGGTTCGGCGAGGGCCGTTAGGAGCGCGACGGGTATCATCGCGTGTCAGCGATACCGCGACCCCTGCCCGCGCGCCCATGCCCCTGCCCCCCGAGATCTTCAAGGCCTACGACATCCGCGGGATCGTCGGCCGGACGCTGACGCCCGACATCGTGCGCACGATCGGCCGCGGCCTGGGCACGCTCGCGCGGGAGGCGGGCCGGGCGTCGATCGCTATCGGCCGCGACGGCCGGCTGTCCGGCCCCGAGCTCTCCGGCGCGCTGTCCGACGGCATCCGCGCGGCCGGCACCGACGTGGTCGACCTGGGCATGGTCGTCACGCCGATGACCTACTTCGCCTCCCACGCGCTCGACACCGGCTGCAGCGTGATGGTGACCGGCAGCCACAACCCGCCCGACTACAACGGCCTCAAGATGGTGATCGACGGCGCGACGCTCGCAGGCGACGCGATTCAGGCGCTCCGTGGCCGCCTCGAGCGCGGCGACGTCGCGACCGGGACCGGCCACTATCGCGTTCACGACGTCGGGGGCGCGTACCTCGACCGCATCGCTCACGACGTCAGGCTCGCGCGACCGATGACCGTCGCGATCGACTGCGGCAACGGCGTCGCGGGCGCGTTCGCGCCGACGCTCTTCCGCCGGCTGGGCTGCGACGTCGTCGAGCTCTACTGCGAGGTCGACGGCCGCTTCCCGAACCACCATCCGGACCCGTCGCAACCCGGCAACCTCGTCGACCTCGTGGCGCGCGTGAAGCGGGGCGACTGCGAGATCGGCCTCGCGTTCGACGGCGACGGAGACCGGCTGGGCGTCGTGACGAAGGACGGGCACCTGATCTGGCCGGACCGCCAGCTGATGCTCTACGCCGCCGACGTCCTCTCGCGCGTGCCCGGCGCGACGATCATCTACGACGTCAAGTCGACCCGCAACCTCGGCCCCTGGATCACGAAGCACGGCGGCCAGCCGCTCCTCTGGAGGACCGGGCACTCGTTCATCAAGGCCAAGATGAAGGAGACGCGCGCGGCACTGGCGGGCGAGATGAGCGGCCACACGTTCTTCGGCGAGCGCTGGTACGGCTTCGACGACGGTCTCTACGCGGGCGCGCGGCTGCTCGAGATCCTGTCGCGGCACGCGAACCCGTCGGCCGTGCTCGACGCGCTGCCCGACGCGGTCTCGACGCCCGAGCTGCAGGTGCCCTGCGCCGAGGGCGAGCAGCACGCGATGGTGCGGGACCTTCAGGAGCGCGCGAGCTTCCCCGGCGCGACCGAGGTGATCCGGCTCGACGGCGTGCGCGTCGAGTACGCCGACGGCTTCGGCCTCGCGCGCGCCTCGAACACGACGCCCGTCGTCGTGCTGCGCTTCGAGGCCGACGACGACGCCGCGCTCGCGCGCATCCAGCGCGAGTTCCGTCGCGTGCTCGGCGAGCTCCGGCCCGCCGCGAAGCTCCCGTTCTGACCCCGGGGCCCCGCCGATCGCCCCGGCCCAGGGGCCGACTG
>CALDKM010000199.1:0-10151 GCA_937898875.1 uncultured Pseudomonadota bacterium
TACCCGGGCTCGCCCAACTCGGCGAGGGCGAGCTTCAGTCCCGCCGCGAGGTGCGCGTTCGCCTCGTCGTCGCGCCCGAGCCGCGCGAGCATGTTGCCCAGCAGGACGTGGCTGCGCCAGTGGTCGTCGAGCGCGAGACTCGCCTCGTAGTAGGTCTGCGCCTTGCCCCACAGCTGCGCGCGCTCGCACAGCCGGCCGAGTGCGCAGAGCAGCGTCGCATCGTCACTGTGCTGAGTGAGCCAGCGCTCGGCGGTCTCGAGCTGACGCGAGGGATCGGCGGGATTGCAGTCGGCGAACGACGCGACGAGCGCGGGGTCCCACTGCCGATCCAGGCTCCGCGCCAGGATCTCGACCGCCTCGCGATCGCCGCCGAGCCGGACGAACGACCTCGCGGCCGCGAGTGCGACCTTCGGGTGCAGCCGGTCGGCTTCCGGCAACCGGTTCCAGGCGTCGCGCAGGCCCGCGGCATCGTGCGCGATTCCCGACAATGCCTCCGCCTGGGCGCTCGCGCGCACCATCGCGCCCTGCTCCGCGTCGTAGACCTTGCGGCGCACGAGCTGGTCGACGACCGCGGGAATTTCGGAGGATCGCCCTGTGGCGCCGAGCGCCCGCAGCGACAGCCGCAACGCCGCCGTGTGCGCGCCCGCCTCTCGCTTCAGCGCCTCGAGCTTCGCGAGCGCCTCGCCCGCCTGTCCCTGCTCGATCGCGAGTTCGGCCTCGAGCATCAGCCGCGGCACCTCCAGACTCGCGACGCGGGCATCGGCGCGCGCGAGCAGCCGCGCGGCCGAGTCGAAGTCGCGCATGTCGATCGCGGCGCGCGCTCCGACGAGCGCCGGCAGTCCGCCGGATCGCGGCAGCGCGAGCGCCTCGTCCGCGAGCTCGCGCGAGCGGCCGTAGCGGCCTTCGAGCATCGCGACCAGTGCGGCGTCCTGCTTCGCGCGGGCCCGGTCGAGCTGCTGCCGCGCGCGGTGCGCGCGGACCTCGCGCGGCATCGCGGCGATTCGGGACGCGAGCCGCATGATCGCGTAGAGCGCGAAGAACGCGGCCAGCGCGAGCAGCACGAACACGAAGAACGAGACCTCGGCGCGGATCGGCGGGACGACGAACTGCACGTAGCCCGGGTTCGCCTTCGCGACGAGCGCCATCACGATCGCCAGCGCGGCAATGAGCAGGAAGGCGGCAAGCGCGCGCATCGCGGGTGTGTCAGGCGTGTCGGGGCGACCGGGCCGGGCTCACCGGCGGCCGCGCGGCGCGTCCGCCTGAGCGTCCTGCGCGACGCGCAGCGACCGCGCCGCGTCGAGGCTGCGCGTGAGCTCGGGCACCTCGGCGGGCATCGTCACCGACGTCATCGCCGACAGCGAAGCGAGCACCGCGGCGACCGGCTTCGCGCGCGTGTCGAAGTACTGGCGAAGCCACGCCTCGGCGGCCTTCACGTCGGCGCGGAACGCGGGCTCGTTGCGCGCGATGAGGGACAGCCGCGCCGACAGCAGCCGGAGCCGCAGGTTCTCGCGCAGGTAATACTGCTGCGAAGGCGCCACGAGCGGGGGCGCCGCGCGGTCGCTCACCTCGATGCGCACGAGCCCCTTCAGGTCGGTCCACATGTCGCGCAGGAACCTCGTCCACGCGGGCGCGTCGGCGGGCGCTGCCGACGCCGCGGGCGCGGGCACGCGCTCCTCGCGCGCGAGCGGCATCGCGTCGATCGAGGCGATGGCCGCGTCGAGCCTGCCCGCGAGCCCCGCGGTGTCGACGTAGGGCATCGCCTTCAGCTTCTCCATGTCGGAGGCGATCGCGCGCCTCAGCGGCCCGAACTTCGGCCGGTCGAGGCGCGCGAGCTTGGCGTCGGCGAGCTGCAGCGCGGCAATCGCGGCCGGCACGTTCGCCGCGATCGCGAGCTGCTGGCTCGCGAGCGCGAGCACTTGCTCGACCTCGACGATCGCGAGCTGGTCGCGCGACGGCGCGAGGTCGTGGTAGAGCGTCTCGAGCGCCGACTGCTGCGACTGCGACTCGGCGAGCCGCGTCTCGAGCAGCGCGAGCTTCGCCTGCAGCTCGCGCAGTTCGCCCGAGATCGCCGCATCACGCGCCTTGATCTGCGCGGTCGCCTGCTCCGTGACCACGAGCCGGCCGGCGACGTCGGCGCGCAGCCCGGCCAGGTCCCGCTTCGCATCCATCCAGGCCAGGAGCCCCGCGAGCGCGACCAGCGCTATCGCGATCGGGACGGCAAGCCCCCGGGGCGCGGTCGGTCCTGCCCGCGTTCCGGTCGGCGCGCGCGAGCCGGCGTCCGGGCGCTCGAGGCGGTCTGAAGGCGTGTCCACGCGAGCGATTCTAGCAGCGCGGAGGGGCGGCCCCCGGGGATCGCGGCGGTTTCGGATTACAATGCATCTCGCGTGCCGACCAGGCGCGCCGTCGCCTTTTTCCTCCCCTCGTGAACGGACTGACGCTGCTCGCGCTGATCGCCCTCGCGATCGGCATCGTGTTCGCCTACCGCGCCGGCCGCATCGCCGGCCGACGTGAAGCGCGCGCGGCCGGGCCGCCTCCGTTCTCGCAGGCTGCGGCCGTCGAGGCGCGCGAGGCTGCGCCACCGGCCGGACTCGACGCGGCCCCCGAAGCGCCGGGGCCGCACGCGGACGCGATCGCCGAGGAGAAGGCGCGCCTCGTGGTCGCGTACGAGGCGGAGGCCGCGCGCCTGCATTCGAACCTCGACGACGCGGCTGCCGAACGCCATTTGCTCAAGGCATTCGCCGAGGACCGTCGCGCGCTGCTGGCCGCTCTCGCCGACGCTCGCGCCGACACCGCCCGCTACCGCGCGCTCGTCGTCGACTTCGAGACCAACGCGCCGTCTACGCTCCTGGGCGGTCCCGGTTCGCCCGACGACCTGAAGCTCATCGTCGGGATCGGTCCGATGCTCGAGCGCATGCTCCACCAGCTCGGCGTGACGACGTTCCGGCAGATCGCGCACTGGACCGAGCACGACATCGACCAGTTCGACGCGAAGCTTCCCGAGTTTCCCGGCCGCATCCGGCGCGACGCGTGGGTCGTGCAGGCGCGCGCTCTGCACCAGAGCAAGTACGGCGAGCGCGCGTGAAGCCGCACGCCGACGCGGGCCACGCGGCCTCGCACGCGCTGTCGCACGCGTACGTGCCGATGGCGATCCTCGCGCTCATCTGGGGCTGCAACTGGCCGGTGCTGAAGCTCGGCGTCACCGAGATCCCGCCGCTCACGTTCCGCACACTCACGCTGCCGTTCGCCGCGATCGGCCTGCTCGCGATCGCGCGCGCGTCCGGCGAGTCGATCGCGATCCCGCGCGCCTGGTGGTCCAGGGTTGCCGCGCTCGCCTTCTTCAACATCGCGGGCTGGAACGGCCTCGTGCTGTTCGGCGTGCAGCAGCTGCCCGCCGGCCGCAGCGCGATCCTCGCCTACACGATGCCGGTGTGGGCGACGCTGGTCGCGATGATGGTGCTGCACGAGCCGCTGGGCCGCCGCAAGGCGATCGGCCTCGTGCTCGGCATGATCGGCATGGTCTTGCTGCTCGGAGAGGACTTCGCGGTGATCCGGCGCAGCCCCTTCGGCGCCACGATGATCCTGGGCGCCGCGATCCTCTGGTCGATCGGCACGGTGCTGCTGCGCAAGTGGAAGCCGCCGATCGCGCAGAACACGCTGTCGGGCTGGATGATGCTCCTGGGCGCGATGCCCCTCGCGATCGCGGCGCCTTTCTTCGACGACGCCGGCCTCGCGCGATTCGCTCACGTCTCGTGGCTCGTCTGGTTCGCGATCGCCTACAACATCCTGCTCGCCGGCACGCTCGCGCACTGGGCGTGGTTCACGCTCGCGCGCACGCTGCCGGTCGCCGTGTCCGGGCTCGCCTCGCTGCCGGTGCCTGTCGTCGGCGTGTTCGCCGGCATGGTCGTGCTGGGCGAGCGGCCGGGGACCGCCGAGTGGCTCGCGCTCGCGTTCGTGCTCGCGTCGCTGGGGGCGGTGCTGTGGCCGTCGAAGGCGGCGGCGAAGGCGCCGTTGCCCCCGCCGGCGGACTGACGCCGCGAAACCCGGCGTTCGGCCATGCGGCCGATGGCGCCCCGGGGATACGCCAATTCAGACTGGCCGGCATCGGGCAGCGGCGGCAACGCCGCTGCCCGGTTGCCATGCCAACGCTCAGCACGTTCTACGGGATCGCGATCCGTATGTACTTCCGCGATCGCGTCCCGCCCCATTTCCATGCGCTCTACGGCGACGACGAGGCGCTGATCGACATCCGGTCGCTCCGCGTGCTGGCTGGCCGGCTTCCGCTGCGCGCGCTAGACTTGACGCGGCAATGGGCGTCCGCCCATCAGGCGGAGCTGCTCGTGGACTGGGACCTCTGCCGCGACTTGCGGATGCCGAATCCGATCGATCCGCTCGAATGACGACGACGGTGCAATGGAAGGTGGTCGGGCTCGACGTGCGGCCCGGATTCGTGCTGCGCGTCCGCTTCGCCGACGGCGTCGCGGGCGATGTCGACATGAAGCCGCTGCTGTCGCGCCCCGACGTCGCGCAAACCGTGTTCGCGCCCCTGTGCGACATCGCCTATTTCGCGCGCGCGGCTGTCGACAGGGGCGCAGTCACCTGGCCCAACGGAGCCGATCTCGCGCCCGACGCGATGCACGAGGCCATCGCGGCGCGCGGCGTCTGGCGTCCGGGCTGAGCGCGGCGCCTCCGGGGGCGAGGGAACGCTGCGTCCGGGGGAGTGGCTCGCCTGACGAGCCTGCGGCCGGCGCATCCTTGGCAACGTGGGCGGGGACACCCGGCGTCGCGCCGACCGACGCGCGCCCTCGGAGCACGCGTGGCGGCTACAATCGCCGGGCCTGAACCTGCCCCGGCCGTTCCTTTGTCCGCGGCCTGTCGAACCGAGCGAGCGAGCGAGGACGCGAGATGCCCCCGAAGGCGAAGAAGAAGGCGGCGGCCCGGAGCAGTGGCCCGGCCACCGAAGTCGCGTCCGGCAAGCCGATCGTCGACTACCGATTCGATGCGACGCGCAAGAACCTGCCGCCGGCGGGGCTCGCCGCGCAGGGCAAGCTCGAGCAGGCGCCGCGCATCCGGTACTCCTACGATCCGCACCGGCCGCCGGTGCTGCGGTTCGACGGGAACGGGGTCGCCGACCGGCTCACCGAGCTCCTCGCTGAAGCGACGCGCCGCACGCTGACCGACGAAGAAGCGCGCACGCTGCGGGAGGCGCTCGCTCAGCGCGAGCCGTGGCTCGAGTGGGCGGGAAAGCGTGAAACGCACGCGTTCACGGTCGAGCCGGTCGCGCTGCACCTGCACGAGCGCATCTCGACGCAGGCGATCCTCAAGGTCGCCGCGCGCAAGGATGCGACGCGCGACCTGTTCGCCGATCCGGAGATGTCGTACCGCGAGGCGGTGCAGTTCTACAAGTACGACATCGACTGGGCGAACCGGATGATCCTCGGCGACAGTCTGCAGGTGATGGCGTCGCTCGCGCGGCGCGAGGATCTCGCCGGCAAGGTCCAGATGATCTATCTCGATCCGCCCTACGGGATCAAGTTCGCGAGCAACTTCCAGCCGGAAGTTGGCAAGCGGGATGTCAAGGACAAGGAGAGCGATCTCACACGCGAGCCGGAGATGGTCAAGGCGTACCGCGATACGTGGACGCTGGGGGTGCACTCGTATCTTGCGTACCTGCGCGATCGGTTGATCGTGGCGAGGGAGTTGCTGGCGGATACCGGTAGCATCTTTGTGCAGATCTCCGACGAGAATCTCCACAGGGTACGAAACGTGTTGGACGAGGCCTTTGGATCGACAAATGCGCTCGGGGTCATTGCCTTCCAGAAAACCACTGGTGCATCTGGCGACTTCCTGAGTTCAACCTGTGATTTTCTGCTGTGGTACGCCAAGAATTGCGAGCGGACCAAGTATTCGCAGCTTTACTATTTCAAGGAACCGGGACAGGAAGGCGGAAAGGGCTATTCTCGAGTGGAACTGCAATCCGGCCAAGTGGTCGCGCACGACGATGACGAATCGTCTCCGCCATCCGAGCGCATCCTTACGCTCGACAATATTACGAGCCAGCGCCCCGCCCAAGGCGCCGACGTCGGCGACGATGATTTCCGCGGAGCGCGCTGTACGCCCGGGAAGGTAACCTTCAAGACTGCCCGTGTTGGCTGGGATCGTTTGGAGAGCGCGGGGCGGCTTGCCCTACTCGGAAGGACGCTTCGCTATGTCCGCTACCTCGACGATTTCTCAGTCGCGCCGTTGGCAAATCTATGGAGTGATACCACCATTGCCGGATTTGCAGCGGACAAGATCTATGTCGTTCAAACCAACGCAAAAATCATCGAGCGCTGCATGTTGATGACGACCGACCCCGGTGATTTGGTCTTGGACCCGACGTGCGGATCGGGAACGACGGCGTTTGTCGCGGAGCAATGGGGCCGACGGTGGATCACGTGCGACACGTCGCGGGTGGCGCTGGCGCTCGCGAGGCAGCGGTTGTTGACGGCGAAGTACGACTACTACGGGTTGCGGCCGGTCAGCGAGTCCGACCTCGCACGCAACGAGACCGGACCGTGGCTTGCCGATCCGACCGGGCAGATCAAAGGGCACGCGACGCTCGACTGCGAGATGGTGCCGCACGTCACGCTCAGGAGCATCGCCCAGAACACCGGGCTCGATCCGATCTTCGCGAAGCACGCGCCGATCCTCGACGCGAAGCTCGCGGCGCTCAACAAGGCGCTCGACAAGGCGCCGGCGAAGCTGCGGACCGACCTGCGGGCAAGGCTGGCGGCCAAGCAGAAGGCGGAAGGCAAGCGTGCGGTGACCGATGCGGATCGCCGTCGCTGGCTGCTGCCGCCCGAGAACCGCGCGAAGGACGCGTACACGACCGTCGCCAACGACTTCGCAGGCTGGTACGAATGGGAGGTTCCGTTCGACGCCGATCCGGACTGGCCGAAGGCGCTGTCGGACGCGCTCACCGAGTACCGGGCGGCGTGGCGCGCCAAGATGGACGAGGTGAACGGGGCCATTGCTGCGTCCGCCGAGAGCGAGGAGCTGGTCGACCGTCCGCGCGTGGTGCGCAACGTCGTCCGCGTCTCGGGACCGTTCACGATGGAGTCGGTGATGCCGGCCGAGGCGACCATGGCCGACCGCGCGGGTGGCAACGCGGCTGGCGCCCGTGGGGGAAGCGGCGGAAGCGAAAGTCCGATCGATGGCCCCGGCGAGCCGCTCGACACCTTCGATGCGGGCGCCGAGCCCGCCAACGCCGAGGCATTCCTCGACCGGATGCTGCGGTTGCTCGCCGCGGACGGCGTCCGCTTCCCGAACAATCGGTCGATGCGCTTCGATCGCCTGTCTCCGATCGGCGAGGAGTTCCTGCACGCCGAAGGCGAGTGGGTCAACGGCGACGGCAGGCCGCAATCCGTGGCCGTGTCGGTCGGCCCGGAGTTCGGCCCGGTGACCGCCTGGCAGGTCGAGAACGCGCTCGCCTACGCCTCGCGCCGGGGATTCGAGAACCTCGTGTTCGCCGGATTCTCGTTCGACGGCGCCGCGCAGGCTGTGATCCAGGAGGACCCGAACCCGCGCGTACGCTGCCACCTGGCGCACATCCGGCCGGACGTCAACATGGGCGGCCTGCTGAAGGAGACGCCCGGCAGCCAGCTCTTCACGGTGTTCGGCCTCCCGCGTTCGAAACTCATCGACGACAAGGACGGACAGCACCGCGTTCGACTCGAAGGCGTCGACATCTACGACCCGGTCGAGAATACGATCCGCGCGACCGACGTCGACAAGGTCGCCGCGTGGTTCGTCGACGCCGATTACGACGGTCGGACGTTCTGCATCACGCAGGCGTTCTTCCCCGACAAGAGCGCGTGGGACAAGCTCGCGCGGGCACTCAAGGGCGTCGTCGACGAGGACGCGTTCACCCGACTTTCAGGCACCGAGTCGCTGCCCTTCCCGGCCGGACCGCACAAGCGCGTGGCGATCAAGGTGATCGATCCGCGCGGGAACGAGGTGATGCGGGTGCATCGTTTAGACCGGACCGCGTCCTATGCCTAACCGCGCTGATCTGCCGCGTCCAATAGGTAGGGAGCCTCATAGTATCTCCGAGATACTCCGTTTGCTCGAAGGCGTGCTTCTCAACCAGCAAGCCGATCAATCGACATGGACATCGCAGGAGCATTACGACGGGATTGCCCCTATCTCCTGCCAAGACGTCTATCGCATTGCGCAGTCGGAAGAGCGACGATTCAGCAATTTGGTTAGTCGGGTCAGTGACATTGCAGTTCGCATTGAGCATTCACCGACAGATTACAGCGGCGAGATCCATTTAGAAGACAGGATTAGGGCGCGGAAACTGCTGGAGGCGACGCGTCGAGATTTGCTGGTAGACGTAATGCCTACAATTGATTTCGCACTTGAATTGCGGCTTCGAGCGCGTATAGCCGACAGCGCTGTAAATGCCAACGTCTTTGCGTTTCTGTTGAACGTTTCTGGTACGAACGATGCCCTTGAGCGGGAGAATCACGATAGCAAGGGGTATCATTTTCATCACGTGGATACAAAGCGCGGCGAAAGGCGAACCAACATCCTGCTTACGTTCGACCCGAGCGAGAAAGTAGGTCCGCCGGACTCGCTGCACTGGGAGTTTCACGGATCTTATGCTGATGCAGCGCCAACGCGATGGGGGACGAAGCGCTGCATTGCAATTCATTCTGCAGCCCGACCCTCGATCAAAAGCCCTGGCAAGAGCAACTTTCTTCGTCCTGGCCGGGAATCGAGCATCTTGTATCGCCGTTAGGCGAGAACTTGCACTATGAAATTCGACGAGGCCATTCGAATTGCTCTCGATGTCGCGAGTGATTCCAAACCCGCAACTCAAACGAAGGCGCCAGCGGGCACGCGAAATGGCCCCGAACCTGCCGCATCGACTCCTACACCCCCAAAGGTGGCCGAAGCGCTGGCCGTTCTGCAGGCAATTGCCGGCGACGCCGAGTCCATCATGACGACCTTACAAGCGCAAGCCGACCCCCAGAGTCAGGCAACGATCAGGTCGCTGTGTATGGTTGTTGCAGACCTGATTCGCGCTCTGACTGAAGCCAGCGCCAATCGTGAAGGGGTCGAACGGTCGCGAGCGATGCGCGGATCAGTTCCGCTTGAGGAATACCTGAGACTGATCGAGCAGGAGGAAATCGCGACGGCTCTCGAATCCTCTCGTTACAACGGCTCTGAGGCAGCGAAACGATTGGGGCTGACCTATCGCGCGCTGCGGTACAAGCTAGAAAAGTATGGGTTCACTTTGTAATGCGGGGGTTGTGAATTGGTTAGTCACTGGTCGCCGTGAAGCGCCAGGGCCACTTGGATCAAGATAGCGACCGAAGGGCAGCGTGGACATCTTTGGGCTGTTTGGGTTAGCATTTTTGCTAACCCACGTGGGGAATGCACACGGACAGCGCACATCGATCGGAGGTCGAATCCATGACCACCCGAAATCGCCCCGCACTCGCCTTCCAGCGCAAGCCGGATCAATCCGCCGATCCCTGCGAGGATCCCACGCTGCATCTGCTCACGCGCGAACTTCTCGTCGCCCGCTCGCGCGCACGATTGACGCAGGCGGATGTCGCATGGCGCATGGGTACCACCAAGAGCGCGATATCGCGACTGGAGAGCAGTGGCGGCCATCGCCCGTCGTTCGCGACGCTCGAAAAGTATGCGGAGGCGGTCGGCTGCCGCCTCGAAATCCGACTGCGGCCGCTGCCGATCGAGTGACGCGGCTACGCGCTCGCGGATCGTTCCGGTAGCGATCGCATAAAGGTACCTCCCATGCCTCCCGCCCGCCCCGGCCAGCAGGACCTCGACATCCCGATCCAGCCGGTCGCCAGGCCCATTCTCTGCGGCCCGTACGACGAGCCTGACAGGCACTGGGTCTACGACACGACCACGGGCGAGGCGCGGCAGGAGACAGGCCGCCGGCCGGCGAGCTACTGGTTCAAGACTCGTCGCACGGGGACCGCGCAACTGTCGCTGCTCGCGGAGGAGGAGCGCGACGATCTGCCCCTGGTGAACCTGCTCCGCGAGGACGTGCGGCGCTGGCGAGCGTCGCAGTACGAGAGCGCGACGCCGGTCACCAAGCAACTGCTCGCGCACTGGACGCGCAAGGACCGCCCGCG
>CALDKM010000200.1:0-3600 GCA_937898875.1 uncultured Pseudomonadota bacterium
CCCGGGTTGCCCAGCGTCTCGCCGAACAGCAGGCGCGTCTCGGGCCGGATCGCCGCGCGCCAGGCGTCGAGGTCGCGCGGATCGACGAACGTCGTCGTGATGCCGAAGCGCGGCAGCGTGTAGTCGAGCAGGTTGTGCGAGCCGCCGTAGAGTGCGCGCGATGCGACGACGTGCGCGCCCGCGCCCATCAGCGTGACGATCGCGAGGTGCAGCGCCGCCTGCCCGCTCGCGGTCGCGATCGCGCCGACGCCGCCTTCCAGTGCGGCGATTCGCTCCTCGAGCACCGCGTTGGTCGGGTTCGACAGGCGCGAGTAGACGTGGCCCGCGCGCTCCATGTTGAAGAGCGCCGCGGCATGGTCGCTGTCCGGGAACACGAACGACGCCGACTGGTAGATCGGCGTCGCCCGCGCGCCGGTCGCAGGGTCGGGCCGGGCGCCGGCGTGGAGCGAAAGCGTGTCGAATCCGTGCGTTTTGGGCTTCGGCGTGGTCATGGCTTCCGCGGCCGTCGGGGCGCCCAATCTTATCCGAAGGTCGTGCGCCGAAGCCGACCCCGGGCGAGACGCATCCGCGCGAGCCTGGACGGTCCGGCGCGCGCGGGGAGCCAGGCGTCAACCGGTTGCCCTGTTCCTGCCGCAGGCCCGCCAGGCCATGCTTCCGGCGAGAGCGTACAATCGTTCGATGGCGCGCGACCCCCAGCACCCAGGCCCGGCGGGCACCGCGAGGCACGGCCGCGGCGCGACGCTCAACCCGGACAATCGCTACCACGCGGCCACGCGCGAGGCGGTCGACGACGGCTGGGCACCGACCACGCCGGATCCGGACGAGGGAAGCGCTCCGCGCCAGATCCGCACGACCGTGGCGATCCAGCCCGCGCGCACGATCATCGCGCGCAACGACTCGCCGGACATCCCGTTCACCCAGTCGATCAACCCGTACCAGGGATGCGAGCACGGCTGCATCTACTGCTACGCGCGCCCCACGCATGCCTACCTCGACCTGTCGCCGGGTCTCGACTTCGAGACGAGGCTCTTCGCGAAGCCCGACGCGGCGAGGCTCCTGCGCGAGGAGCTCGCGAAGCCCGGCTACCGGTGCGACCCGATCGCGCTCGGAACCAACACCGACCCCTACCAGCCGATCGAGCGCGAGTGGAAGGTGACGCGCTCGATCCTCGAAGTGCTCGCCGAGACCCGGCACCCGTTCTCGATCGTCACCAAGAACGCGCTCGTCGAGCGCGACCTCGACCTGATCGCGCCGATGGCCGCGGCGGGGCTCGCGCGCGTCTACCTGTCGATCACGACGCTGGACGCCGAGCTCGCGCGCAGGCTCGAGCCGCGGGCGAGCGCGCCGGCGCGCCGTCTCCAGGCGCTGCGCGCGCTCTCGGCTGCCGGCGTGCCGACCGGCGTGATGGTCGCGCCGGTGATCCCGCAGCTCAACGACCGCGACCTCGAGGCGATCCTCGAGTCGGCGGCGGCCGCCGGCGCCGCGCAGGCGGGGTGGATCATGCTCAGGCTGCCGCGCGAGGTCGCGCCCCTGTTCCGCGACTGGCTCGCGACGCACTGCCCCGACCGCGCTGCGCACGTGATGAGCCTCGTGAACGACCTGCGCGGCGGCCGGGACTACGATGCGGGCTTCGGGACGAGGATGCGCGGCACCGGCGTGTTCGCCGACCTGATCGCCAGGCGCTTCGAGGTCGCGTGCCGCAGACTCGGCCTCAACGCCGAGCGCGACCGCTCGCCGCTCGATCGCCGCCAGTTCCGGCCGCCCGCGCGCGACGGCGGGCGTCAGGCTTCGCTGTTCTGATTCGTCGCGGCGCGTCCCGGCACGCCTTTCCGGGGCACCACCACGGGAGACAGAGATGAGCGGCATCCGCATCCTCGCGATCGTCGTCGCGGCAGTCGTCTACTTCCTCGTCGGCGCGATCTGGTACGGGCAATTCTCGGCCGCCTGGCTCGCAGGCATCGGCAGGACGATGGCCGAGCTCGAGGCGGAGAATCCGGGGGCTCGACCCTATGTCGTCGGGTTCGCATCGGTGCTCGTCGCGTGCGCGACGCTCGCCTGGCTGATCGCGCGCACCGGCACGACCGGATGGGCGGGTGGCGCGAAGCTGGGCATCGTCGTGGCGCTGGGTCTGGTCGGCGCCCAGCTCGCGCTCAACTACGGGTTCGAGTCGCGCAGCGTGTCTCTGTGGCTCATCAACACCGGCTACGCCGTCGTCGGCCTCGCGATCGCGGGCGGTATCATCGGCGCCTGGTCGAGACCGCGGGAGTGACGATGCCCATGCTGACGGAGCGCCTGCGCGCGTGCTACACGGGCGCGGTGCACGACGTGCTCCGGACGATGGGGCACGAGCACGTCGTGCTTCCGCCCGCGATCAAGCCGCTCGATCCGACGCTCAAGCTCGCGGGGCCCGTGTGGACCGTCTCGGGGCACGTCGACCGCACGAAGACGCGGCACGAGACGCTGCTCGGCTGGTGCACGCTGCTCTCGAAGGCGCCGCGCGGTCACGTCGTCGTTTGCCAGCCGAACAACCACGAGGTTGCGATGATGGGCGAGCTCTCGGCGCAGACGCTCGCGGCGCGCGGCGTCCTGGGCTTCGTCGTCGACGGCGGATCGCGCGACACCGGGCTCGTGCTCGAGCAGCGCTTCCCGGTCTGGTGCTCGTTCCTGACGCCGTCCGACATCGTCGCCCGATGGATTCCCGACGCGTACGGCGCGCCGGTCGACATCGGCGGCGTGTCGATCTCGACCGGCGACTGGCTGCTCGCCGACCGCGACGGCGTCGTGATCGTCCCGAAGGCGATCGCCGAGGAGGTGGTGCTCCGGACCGAGGAGGTCGTGTCCACCGAGAGCGACATGCGCAAGGCGCTCGTCGGCGGCATGGACCCGGTCGACGCCTACAACACGTACGGCAGGTTCTGAACGGGGCGCCCCGCCTCTGCTACGCTCGGCAGATGAAGCTCGCCATCCTCCCCGTCACGCCCTACCAGCAGAACTGCTCGCTCGTCGTCTGCACGCGAACGAACCGCGCCGCGCTCGTCGATCCCGGCGGCGAGGTCGACCGCCTGCTCGCCGCCGTCGGCAAGACCGGCGCGACGCTCGAGAAGGTGCTGGTGACACACGGTCACGTCGACCACTGCGGCGGCGCCGCCGAGGTCGCCGAGCGTGCCGGCGTCCCGATCGAAGGCCCGCACCGCGAGGACGCGTTCTGGATCGACGGCCTCGACCGGCAGGGTGCGAGCTTCGGTGTCCCCGGCGCCCGCTCGTTCACGCCGGATCGCTGGCTCGAGGACGGCGACGTCGCGACCGTCGGCGAGATCGCGTTCGACGTGCTGCACTGCCCCGGCCACACGCCGGGCCACGTCGTGTTCGCGTCGCGCGAGCGCGGCATCGCCTTCGTCGGCGACGTGCTGTTCGCCGGGTCGATCGGCCGCACCGATTTTCCGCGCGGCGACTTCGACACGCTGATCCGCTCGATCACGCGAAAGCTGTGGCCGCTCGGCGACGAGATCCGGTTCGTTCCCGGGCACGGGCCGATGTCGACGTTCGGCGACGAGCGGCGCACCAACCCGTTCGTGGGCGACGAGGCGCTGGGCGCCGGAC
>CALDKM010000201.1:0-12537 GCA_937898875.1 uncultured Pseudomonadota bacterium
GGGCGAGATCGCGTTCCGCGGGCGAAGGTCGCGCGCGGTCGTCGGCCGGGCGGTCGACGTCGCGAGGCTCCTGCCGGAAGCCGCGCGCAGCGCGGGCCGCTGCTTCGCGATCAGCGCGTCGGCGCTGGACGAGGCCGGGGCGCAGGCGCCGGCAGCGGGCACGGCGCGGTCCCTCGCCCTCGGCGGCACGGACCTCGCCGTCTGGATCGTCGACGCCGTTCCGCGCGACGGGCGCGGCGATCAGCCGTAAGGCGTGTGGTGCGGCGGGACTCGCGCCGAAACCGCGCGCTTCTCCGGCGGGAACACGAAGAAATTGCGCACCATCCCGCCCAGCGCCATCACGACCAGGAACACGGTGCCGCCGGCCATGATCGACAGGTACATCGGCATGCCCGCGTGGCCCCCCTTGACGACGATCGCGTCGGCGTAGAGCGCCATCCCGACGACGATGCCCGCGGGCACCGCGACCAGGAACACGATCGCGTTGTAGATCGCGAGGGGGCGCGACGCAACGCCGGGCGGGTTGGTGTGGAAATAGGCCCACACCGTCACGCCGAGCAGGGCCACCAGCAGCACCATCATGAACGCCATGGACGACCTCGTGTCGGACAATGCGCCGCATCATGCGCGATCGGCGCAGGGGCGGACTTGACGCGGATCATCGTGCGCCGCGCACGCCGGTTCGAAGGGCGAATTGTAGGCCAGATGCGATGCGGACGCCGCGCATCGCCCCGGGCGTCCGGTTTCGGTCCCGGTGCGGTGCTCGCGGGCGCGGCGCGCACCGTCCGCGCACGGCCGCACCGAGCGGGGCACGCCACGCGCCTGTCTTCCGCCCGCGCTCCGACGCCGGTATCATCGTCCGCGATCCGACACGAAGGAGCTGCCGCATGATCCGCTTCGCCACCGAACGCCGCCGCGCGCTCCGCGCCACGATCGGCGTCGTCCTCGCGCTCGCCGCCGGCACCGCTTCCGCCCAGGGCTACCCGACGAAGCCGATCAAGCTCCTCGTTCCGCTCGCGGCGGGCAGCACGGCGGACATCGTCTCGCGCTTCGCGGGCCAGGAGCTCGGCAAGGCGCTCGGCCAGCCGGTCGTCATCGAGAACAAGCCGGGCGCCGGCGGCACGATCGCGATGGCCGAGCTCGCCCGCTCGGCGCCCGACGGCTACACGATCGCGTTCGCGTCGCAGGGCACGCTCGTGTTCAACCAGGCGATCTACGCGAAGCCCGGCTACGACTCGGTCAGGGACTTCGCGCCGGTCTCGTTCGTCGGCGGCGTGTCGAACGTGATGATCGTCCCGCCGTCGAGCACGGCGACGAAGCCGCTGGACATCGTCGCGGCGGCGAAGGCGAAGCCCGGCGAGCTCACGTTCTCCTCCGGCGGCGCGGGGACGAGCCACCACCTGTCCGGCGTGCTTTTCGGCCAGGTGACCGACACGAAGCTCGTGCACGTGCCCTACAAGGGCGCGCCGCAGGGCGTGCAGGCGGTGATGGCGGGCGAGGTCGCGATGGGCTTCTTCAACACGCCGACGGTGATCTCGCAGATCAAGGGCAACCTCGTCAAGCCGCTCGGCGTGACGAGCCTCAAGCGCTCGCCGCTCCTGCCCGACGTGCCTACGCTCGACGAGCAGGGCATCAAGGGCTACGAGGTCAACACGTGGTTCGGATTCGTCGCGCCGGCGGGGACGCCGGCCGACGTCGTCGCGAAGCTTAACGCGGAGCTCAACAGGATCTTCGCGTCGCAGGAAGCGAAGGACAAGCTCGGGCCGCAGGGCTTCGACCTCGCGCCGCCGATGACGCCGGCGACCTTCGGCAAGCTCGTCGTCGACGACCTCGCGAAGTGGGTGCCGATCGTCAAGGCAGCCGGCGCAACGGCGAACTGACCGGCGTCCTCGAACCCACCACCGGGGTCAGATTTAAATCTGACCCCGGTTTGCGCATGACCCGGGTTTGCGCCCAACGGCGAACTGGTCGCAGCACCCGCCGACGGCGACACGGGCGCCCGCCCCTCGGGGGAAGCGTGCAGCGCACGCTTCGGCGAATCACAACCCCGCCGCGTCCGCGATCAGCTTGCGCAGCTCGCGCCGCATCCGCTCGCGCACCGGCGCGGCAGCTCGGCTGCGGTTGAGGTTCTCGAGCTCGTACGGATCGCGCTCGAGGTCGTAGAGCTCGTCGAGCTCGCCGTCGCGCGCGCGGTTGACCCAGTGGATGTACTTCCAGCGATCGGTGCGCACCGCCTTGTAGGTCATGCCGACGAGCCAGGGCATCGCCTGCTCGGCCCAGTACTCGACCAGGAACGACTTGCGCCAGCCCGCGCGGCTGCCCTTGCGCGCGGGTTTCGAGCCGCGCGCGAAGAGCGGCAGCAGCGACCGGCCCTGGACCTGCGGTCCGGGCTTTCCGCCCGCGAGCTCGATCATCGTCGGCGCGATGTCCTGGCAGATCACGAGATCGGTGACGCGCGTTCCCGCCTTCACCCTGCGCGGATATCTCACGAGGAACGGCGAGCGGATCCCCTCCTCGTACGCGAAGCGCCGCTCGGGACCGAGCGCGTGCTCGCCGAAGAAGAAGCCGTTGTCGCTGGCGAACACGACGAACGTGTTGTCGAGCTCGCCCTGCCGCTCGAGCTCCTCGAAGATCGCCCCCATCCCCTCGTCGACCGCCGCCATCATCTGCGCGCGCGCCCGGATCTCCTCCTGCGAGCCCGACTTGAGCGCGTCGAGGATCTTGCGCGCGGTCTCGCTCGTCTTCATCGCGAAGCACTCGGCCCAGGCGGGCTTGTGCCGGACGACCTCGTCGGGCGTCATCATGTTCGGCGTGCGCGGGAACACGTCGTCGCGGTAGAGATGCCTGTGCCGGTCGGCGACGACGTAGCCGCCCTGCGCCGAGATGCGCAGCGTCCCGTCCGCGGCCTGCTCGGCGTCCGGATGAACAGCCTTGTGCGCGAAGAACAGCGAGAACGGCTTCTCGCGCCTGCGAGCGAGGAACTCGACCGCGAGCCGGTTCATGATGTCGGTGATGTAGCCCTTGTGCTGCACGTGGAGGCCGTCGTGGTTCAGCGTCGGGTCCATGAGCTTGCCGTGGCCGTCGTAGCTCACCCAGTAGTCGTAGCCGGGCCTCGGCATCCCGTCGTTGCCCATGTGCCACTTGCCGATGTGCGCGGTCTCGTAGCCCAGGCGCTGCAGCTCGAGGTGGTAGTTCGGGAGGCGGTGGCTCATCGCGTCGCGCGCGACGTTGTCGATGATCCCGTGGCGGCTCGCGTACTGGCCGGTCACGATCGACGCACGGTTGGGCGAGCAGATCGGCGTCGTGTGGAACGCTCGCTCGAACAGCGCGCCCTCGCGTGCGAGCCGGTCGACGTTCGGCGTCTTCATGTACGGGTGGCCGCCCGCGCCGAACTCGTCGTAGCGCAGGTCGTCGATCAGGATCACGAGCAGGTTGGGCTTCTTCGCAGGCATGGTGTCGTCGGAAATGGGAACGCCGGGAGAAGCATACCTTCCCGCGCCGCGTGGCCGCAGCTTGGACGACACCGCGATGCCCGCGCGCGGTTCGGCCGTTGGGTGGAAAATGCGGGTCGCGGGCGCGGTGCGCCCCGTTCGAGCCCGGCGCCGCCGGGTGCCGCGGACGAGGAGGAATTCCGTGAAGATTGGGGTGCTGGGAGCCGGGTCGCTGGGGAGCGCGATGGGCGCGGCGCTGGCGGAAGCCGGGTCCGAAGTCTGGCTCGTCAACCGGAATCGCGCACACGTCGACGCGATCAACGCGCGGGGCCTCGTGGTGCGCACCGACGACGGCGAACGCACCGTCCGCGTCGCGGCCGCGGTCGACTGCGCGGGACTGACGCCGGTCGACCTGCTGATCGTTCTGGTCAAGTCGTTCGACACGCGCAAGGCGATCGAGGCCGCTGCGCCCGCGATCGGCGAGCGAACAGTCGTGCTGTCGCTGCAGAACGGACTGGGCCACGAGGACGTGATCGGCGAGGTCGTCGGTCGGCATCGGCTGCTCGCCGGCAAGACCTTCGTCGGCGGGCAGATGCTCGGGCCGGGAATCGTCCTCGCCGGCACGCGAGGCAAGAGGACGATCATCGGCGAGCTCGACGGGCGGATCACCGACCGCGTTCGCGCCGTCGCGGCCGAGTTCAGCCGCGCCGGTCTCGCGACGACGGTCAGCGACAACGTCATGGGCACGATCTGGGACAAGCTGCTCGTCAACGCGGCGACCGGTGCGCTCGCGGGCATCACGCGCCTCCCCTACGGCCGGCTCTACGCGGTGCCCGAGGTCGAGGCGGCCGCGATCGCCGCGGTGACCGAAGGCATGGCGGTCGCCCGCGCCGCCGGCATCGCGATCTCGTACGACGACCCCCGCGCACCGTGGCTCGCCGCCGGCAAGGGACTCCCGTTCGAATTCAAGGCGTCGATCCTGCAGAGCCTCGAGCGCGGCTCGGTCACCGAGATCGACTACATCAACGGCGCGATCGCGCGCGAGGGACGCCGCCGCGGCGTGCCCACGCCGGTCAACGACACGCTCGTCGCCTGCATCAAGGGGCTCGAGCACGGCCTTGCCCCTGCGCCGGGGTCGTCGGCTCCCGGTTGACCCTGCCGCCGACGGGCCGATGCCACTCGCGCGAGTCCTCGCCCCGATCGGCGTACCGGACATCGACCTGGCGGCGTTCGCGGGCGAGATCGTCGTGCGCGCCGGGACGACCTCCGCCGGGAACGTTCGGCCGGCCTCGAAGCCCGGCGCGCGGACGCGGGTTTCGCTCCGCATCGAAGGGTCCCTCCGGCGCGGCCTGCGCCGCCTTTCTTGACCGATCTCAATTCCGCGACACGCCGATCGAACCGCGGCGCCCGGGGAGGGCCCAACCGGGCAGGAAGGCGATCGACGCCTCCGCCAACTCGGGAGATGGACATGTTCGGTTTCGACGCAGGCAAGATCGCGGGGTTCGCCGCCGCCGCGGCACTTTCACTGATGGTCGGGGCCCCGGCCCTCGCGCAGGCGCCGGCCCACGGGCACGACGCGGCCGCGCCCGCGAAACTGGCGCTCGATCACGGGAAGAAGTGGTCGACCGACGCACCCCTGCGCGACGGGATGTCGAAGATCCGCGCACTCGTCGAGCCGAAGCTCGACGCGGCGCACGCGGGGCGGATCACGCCGGCCCAGTACAAGGAAATCGCGGCGGGCGTCGAGGCGCAGGTCGCGTCGATCGTCGCGAACTGCAAGCTCGCGCCCGAGGCCGACGCGATGCTGCACCTCGTGGTCGCCGACCTCGTGCACGGCGCCGACGTGATGGCCGGCAAGGAGCCGAAGGCGAAGCCGCTGCAGGGATTCGGGGTCACCGTCGCCGCCCTCAACAACTACGCCCGCACCTTCGACCACCCGGGCTTCGCGCCGATCCGGACCGGTCATTGAGCCCGGGGGAGTGCCTGCTGCAGGGACCCCGCGCGAGCCGGCACCCCGGTTCGCGCGGACTTGACCGGGATCGTGGATTTCGCCTCCGGGTTCCCGCAACATTCGTTCGCCGGCGTGCCGCGGACCCGCGCGGCGGCACCCGGCGCCACAAGGGAGACATCCGATGCAGTCCCCGGCATTCTTCGACGCCATCCCTCACATCGTGATGCGCGACCCGCTCGCCGACACGCTCGGCGCGGCGGCCGACGGCGTGATCGAGTACGAGTACCTCGATGCCGTGAAGCTCGCCGGGCACTCGTGCCCGACGGTCGCCGGCGCCTGGCTGATGACGGTGAAGGCGCTGCGACGGCTGTACGGCGACGGGCTCCCGCACCGCGGCGCGGTGCGCGTCGAGGTGCGCCAGCGCCAGGACGAAGGCGTGGCGGGCGTGATCGGCAACGTCGCCGGACTCGTGACCGGCGCGGCCGGCGACGGAGGCTTCAAGGGCCTCGCCGGGCGGTTCGGTCGCCGCGGCCTGCTCTCCTACGGCGCGGCGATCGAAGGCGACCTGCGGTTCACGCGCACCGACACCGGCGCCTCGGTCGAGGTCGCCTGCCACCAGGAGATCGTCGAGCGGCCGATGGAGCTCAAGGCGCTGATGGCCTCCGCGCTCGCCCCGGACGCCGGTCCGGATGCGCACCTTGCGTTCGGCGCCGCATGGCAGGAGTGGGTGCGTCGCATCGTCGTCGACCATGCGGACGACCCGGCGCTCGTGACCGTGGTCGGCTGACCGGCGCATGCGCCGCAAGCCGATCGCGCCGCAGGCGTTCCTCGCCGGCGTACCGCTGTTCCGGGAGCTCGACGCCGCCTCGCTCGACCGGCTGGCGGCCGGGGCCGAGCGGCGCGAGCTGAAGCGCGGCGCGCGATTGTTCCGCAAGGGCGACCCGGCGGCCGGCATGTACGTCGTCGTCTTCGGCGAGATCAACCTGATCGCGACGACCCCCGCGCGCGGCGCGCGCCTGACCGGCGTCGTCGGCCCGGGACAGAGCTTCGGCGAGCCGGTGATGTTTCTCGAGCGGCCTGCGGTGGTCGACGCCCGGGCGGCGACCGACGCGCTGGTGCTCCAGCTGCCCGCCTCGCTCGTGTTCGACGAGATCGAGCGCAATCCCCGCTTCGCGCGCCGCATGATCGCCGGGCTCTCGAAGCGGATCGAGGCGCTCGTGGCCGAGCTCGAGCGCCAGGGCCCGGGGGGGGGCGGCGCCCGCCTCGCCGCCTACCTGCTGCGCGGCCACGAGGGCGCGACCGGCGAGCTCGTCGTGAAGCTGCGCGCCGCCAAGGCCGCGATCGCGACGCAACTCAACCTCGCACCCGAAACCTTCTCGCGGTTGCTCTCCGATTTCGCGCGGCGCGGGCTCATCCGCGTGGACGGCCGGACGATCGTCGTGCCGGATCCGGCACGGCTGGCCGCGGAGGTCCGACGTCGCTGACCGCGCAGGCCGGGGTCGGAGGAAGATCCGGCTCCGGTGTCGCGCGACGGTCCTCAGGCGCGCGCACCCGACCACTCGCGCGCCTGCGCCGACAGGTGCTCGCGGAAGACCTCCGCGATCGGCGAGAGGCGCTTGCCCTTCGGGTGGACGACGTGCCACTGCGATCGTATCGGGAAGCCGCGCACGCGCAGCACGGCCACGCCACGGGCGGGCATCCGCGCCTGCAGCGCGTGCACCGAGACGACGGCGACGCCCAGGTTCGCGGCCACCGCCTCCCTGATCGCTTCGTTGCTGCCGAGCTCGAGCCTCGGGTTCGGCGAAAAGCCGGCCGCGCGGAAGTGCGCGTCGGTCGCCATCCGCGTCCCGGACCCGGGCTCGCGCAGGATGAAGCGCGCATCGCGCAGCTCGCGCAGACCGACGCTCGCGCGGGAGGCCAGCGGATGGGAGGCGGGCGCGATCACGACGAGCGGGTTCGGCATCAGGACGCGGTCCTGGATCGCGACGTCGGCGGGCGGCATCGACATCACGTAGAGGTCGTCGAGGTTGTCGCGCAGCCGTCCCACGACGCCGTCGCGGTTCTGGACCTCGAGCGAGATCTCGATCGACGGATGCCGCTCGCAGAACGTGCCGAGCAGGCGCGGGACGAAGTACTCGGCGGTGCTGACGACCGCGATCCTGAGGCGGCCGCGCTCGAGCCCCTTCCTCGCGTCGACCTGCTGCGCGAACGCCTCCCACTCGCCGACCATCGCCCTCGCCGTCCGCGCGAGCTCACGGCCCGCATCGGTCAGGTGGACGCGCTTCGCGACGACCTCGTGGAGCGGCAGGCCCACCGCGTCGGCGACCTCGCGCAGTTGCATCGACGCGGTCGGCTGCGTCACGTGCATCGTGCGCGCCGCGGCGCTCACGCTGCCGGTGTCCGCCAGGGCGAGGAAGAGGCGCAACTGCCGGAAGGTGACGTTCATAGTATTTTCTCTATGATTAATGCCGATAAAATCGATTTTACTCGATTCTCCCGAACCCCTAGGATCGCGGTCCGAAGGAGAACCCATGCAGAACCTGCTCGATCCCGCGATCCTGTTCTTCGTGCTGGGCGTTCTCGCCGGCGCGGTCCGCTCGAACCTCGAGATCCCGCCCGCGATCGCGAAGTTCCTCTCGCTCTACCTGCTGATGGCGCTGGGCCTCAAGGGGGGCTTCGCGCTCGCGCACTCGGGCTTCACCGGCGCCGTCGCGTCGAGCCTCGCCGCCGCGATCGCGATGGCGCTGATCGTGCCCGCGCTCGGCTACGCGGTGCTCAGGACGCGCGTATCCCGCTACGACGCCGCAGCCGTGGCTGCGTCCTACGGCTCGGTGAGCGCGGTGACGTTCGTGACTGCGATGCAGTACCTCGAGACGAACGGCATGGCGTTCGGCGGCCACATGGCGGTCGCGATGGTCGCGATGGAGTCGCCGGCCGTCCTGATGGCGGTCGCGTTCGCCAACATGCTGCGCCAGAAGGACGCAACGCCCGCGGTCGTGCCGTTGTCGGGCGGCGCCGCGGCGGCGACGCTCGGCGGCCGGGAGCCTTCGACGCCGATCGGCAAGGTGCTGCACGAATCGTTCACCGACGGCACGCAGGTGCTGCTGCTGGGCGCGATGGCGGTGGGATTCCTGAGCGGCGACGCGGGCAAGGCCGTGATGCAGCCGTTCTCCGGCGACCTGTTCAAGGGGATGCTCGCGTTCTTCCTGCTCGACATGGGAATCCAGGTCGCGAAGAACGCCGGAGCCGTGCGGGGGCGGTCGCCCGTGCTGATCGCCTACGCGAGCATCGGGCCTCTCGTCCACGCCGCGATCGCGCTCGCGCTCGCCGCACTGCTGGGCCTCCCGGCCGCCGACGCCGCGCTCCTGATGGTGCTGTCGGCGAGCGCGTCGTACATCGTGGTGCCCGCGGTGCTCCGCTACGCGATCCCCGAGGCGAATCCGTCGATCTACCTCGGCCTCTCGCTAGGGATCACGTTCCCGCTCAACATCCTCGTCGGCATCCCGCTCTACACGTTCGTCGCGCGGGCCGCCCTCGGTTGAGGCCGCAGGCCGGCCGGCGGCGCCGGCCGCGCGAACCGGGGTCGGACGAAAATTCGACTCCGGTGTCAGTGGACGATGCGCCCTTCGTCGCCGCCCACGACTCTGTTCAGCCACGCGCGTGCCCGCGAGGCTCCAGTGCCGGTCGTCGAGCCGCACGCCGCCCGCGAGAGGCTGCGGTGCGCGGGCCTTGCGCACGGGGAACGATTCCCCGGTCAGCGCCGACCCGCCGATCTGCACGTCGCGGGCGTGAAGCAGCACGCCCTCGGCGGGAACCGAATCGCCGGAGGCGAGCGCGGCGACGTCGCCGGGCACGAGGTCGACCGCCGGGACCCCGGTCCACGCGCCTTCGCGCGGCACGCGAGCGGTCGCGGCGAGCCCGCTCTACAGCCCGGCGAGCGACGCCTGCGTGCGGCGGTGGAGCCACGCGTCCATCCCGAACAGCGGGACGAGCGCGGCGAGCAGGATCGCCGCCTCGGTGCGGTCCCCCACGAACGCGAACAGCGCGCTCGTGCCGAGCAGGAACCACAGCATCGGGTCGCGCAGCGAGTCGCGGACGACGTTGATCCACCCGCCCGGCGGCGCCTCGACGATCGCGTTGGCGCCGTACCGCGCCCGCCGCTCGGCGGCCGCGCTCAGGCCCGAATCGGGCGCGGGAAGGCGGTCGAGGCGATCGCTCGGAATGCTTCGAACCATCACCGGCTTCCTGCGGCACCCTCACGCCGGACGGCGGCGACGACGAGCGCGCCGGCCCGCCACCGCGAGAGCGCCCGGCGATCGTTCAGCGCCGACGTCGTCGCGAGGACGCAGTGCGAGGCGAGGCGGAGAAGCCCGCCCGCGGCACCCGGTCTTTCACGATACGCGTCCGGGACTCGTCAGCCCCGTCGCAGGCGCCAGGCCGCGGCGAGCGCGAGCAGCATCGCCAGCACGGCGAGCCCGCGATCGTCGCCCGCGGGCACCGGCGCCGGCGGAGGCGGACAGACGGTCACGTAGGTCTCGGCGTTGACGGTGAACGTGTCGGCGAGCGCCGCCTGGTCGCCGCCCCAGCCGCCGTCGACGACGAGCTCGACGTCCAGCACGCGAGCGCCTCCGACCAATGCGAGCGCCTGCGCGTAGGTGCCGTAGTAGGGGCCGCCGAGCTGGGTGAGGTCCCAGTGCGTGACGAGGTCGCCGATCACGTTGCCGGTGGCGAGGAACGCCGCGTGACCCGCATCGGTGAAGCTCGGCGGCGTCCCCATGTAGACGAAGATGCTGCCGTTCCAGCTGCCGTCGCCGTCGGTGTCGAGCGGGATCTCGAAGCGCGGCGAACCGCCGTGGTACGAGCCGACCGGGAAGCTGAACGTGGCCGTGAGCGTGACGAGCTGCGAGAACGTCGTCACGGCTCCCGGCGTCCACGTGAGGTAGCCGTACGGCGGCGTGCCGTCGAAGTCGGACTGCAGTTTCGTGACGCAGGCGCTCCCCGACGAGTTGCCGCCCGGCGACGGGACGATCGTGTCGTACGTGCTCCCGAAGAACGCGGCCTGGGCGGCACCTGCCGAAAGCGCGAGCGCGAGGGCGGCGAACGTCGAACGGAGGGTGGTGCGGGACTTCGTCATGGCGAGGCCTTTGGCGAGCGGTGCCGAATGTCGGGACGGTCGATAGTCTCCTCTCGGGCCGCCCGGGGGCAAGTCGGGCCCATTACCCGGCCCGATCGGCCTTACCAGTGCCGTTGCGGCGCTGGTCTTCGCGACGCCGCGCGCCGCTGCCCCGATCGGGATTGCCTTCGGACGCCTATTCGCGCGGGCCGGAGCAGCGCGCCGCGCCGAGGAAGGCGACGAGATCCGCCCGCTCCTGCGCGCTCGCGATGCCCGCGTAGCCCATGGACGTGCCCGGCACCATCGCCGCGGGGCTCGCGAGGAACCGGTCGAGACTCTTCGCGTCCCACACGATGCCCGAGGCGCGCATCGCCGGCGAGTAGTCGAACCCCGGAACGCTCCCCGCCCGCCGCCCGAGGAGGCCGCAGTGGCGCGGCCCCGTCCGATTCGCGTCGAGCGAGTGGCACGCGAAGCAGCGCGAATAGATCGCCTCGCCGCGCGCGGCGTCCCCCGGCGGCATCGCGGACGCGGCCGGCACGACCGCGACCGCCGCCGCGAGGATCCGGAGGACGCCGTCGCGAATCACGACACGAACGCCGAGGGCACGGGCGTCTCGCCGACCGCGTGCCGCAGCACCGCCCAGTGCATCGCCTCGTCGCCGAGGATGCTCGCCGCCGCCTTCGCGAGGTCGCGATTGCCGAACACCGGCACGGCGCCGAGGTACGCGCTCACCGCACCCTTCTCGAGCGACGCCGCGAAGCGGAGCACGTCGGCCTCCGACTTCAAGCCTTCGGTCGGGAACTCGTAGCGCGCCTTCGCCGCCACGGGCCTGCCGCCGAGCTTCTCGATCGTCTTCGCGAGCACGTCCGCGTGCTCCTTGTGGTGGCCCTGGAACGCGAGGGCGAGGTCGAGCGCGGGCTTGCGCAGGAGTCCGCTCCCGGCGCCGACCTGGTAGGCGGCGACCGCCTCCAGCTCGGCGGCGAGCGCGGTGTTGAGGATGCGGGCGTCGGCCTCGGTGGCCGCGCCGCCCGTGGCGGCGAGCGCCTCGCGTCCGGCCAGCAGCGCCACCGCGGCGCCGGACAGCGCGACGCCGGAATTCGAGAGGAACCTGCGCCGCGAAGCGCGCAGCAGGGGGTCTTTCGCCATCGCGAAAAAGGACATGTCGGACTCCTGTGGAGGGAACGGGGCGGTCAGGGACCGCCGGGGGACGAATCGTCGATGCGCGCCATCACGCGCTCGACGATCGTGTCGCAGCGCTCGCCGAGGAAGCGGAAGGCGTCCTCCTGGGCGAGGTCGATCTCGCGGGCGAGCGATTCGCGCAGCAGCGCGCGGGCGCGGAAGTACCGAGTGCGCACCGTCGCCTCGCCGACGCCCAGCGCCGCCGCCGTGTCGCCCACGTCGAGCTCCTGGACGGCGCGCATCACGAAGACGGAACGGAACGCATCGGGCAGCTGGTCGATCTTGCGCTCGAGGAGCCGGCGAGTCTCCGCCCGCAGCGCGTCGTGCTCGGGCCCTTCGCCATCCGACGAGGCCGTGTCCTCGCCGGGGGAGCGCTCCCCGGCGATCTCGCCTTCCAGCGTGATCACGGTCGCCCGGCGCTGCCGGCGGCGCCGCCGGCCGAGCGACTCGTTCACGACGATGCTGAGGAGCCACGTGGAGAGCTTCGCGTCGCCGCGGAAGTCACCGATGCGCCGGTACGCCAGCAGGTAGGCCTCCTGCACCGCGTCCTCGGCCTCGGCGTCGTCGCGCAGGATGCTGCGCGCGGCGCGGAACATCGCCTGGTTGTGACGGCGCATCAGCGGCCGGAACGCGGACGCGTCGCCGCTCGCCACGCGGGAGGCGAGCTCGTCGTCGGGGGGCGAAGGGTCGTCGAGGGAGCGGGCGGCGGCGGTCATGCGTCGGAACCTCCTGTTCGCCCCATTAGATGAATGCCGCGGCGCCGGCGTTCCCACGCGGCGCCGGCTATCGCATAATTATGTGATGGATGGGGAAGCGGCCTCTCCGCCGCCGGCGAGCCGGCTTCCGCCGGATCAGCGCAGCGG
>CALDKM010000202.1:0-12333 GCA_937898875.1 uncultured Pseudomonadota bacterium
CCTTGGGCGCCAGCCGGTGCGCAATCTCCAGAGCGCTGCGCACGCTCTCCGGCGTCGCGACGTCGTCGCGCCCGGTTCCCGGCGCGGGGCTGCCGTCTCCCGAGCTGGACGAGACCGACCGCCGGCACGCGGCGGGACTGATGCGCGTGAACCACACGGGCGAGGTGTGCGCGCAGGCGCTCTACGCGGCGCAGGCGCTCGTCGCGCGGGATCCGGACGTCAAGGCGCGGTTCGCCACGGCCGCGCGGGAAGAGGAAGACCACCTCGCGTGGACGCAGTCGCGGCTCGACGAGCTTCGCGACCGCCCGTCGCTGTTCAATCCGCTGTGGTACGCGGGATCGTTCGCGATCGGCGTCGCCGCGGGCCTCGCCGGCGATCGCGTCAACCTGGGCTTCGTCGTCGAGACCGAGCGCCAGGTCGAGGAGCACCTGACCGGCCACATGGAATCGCTGCCGCCCGCGGATGCGAAGAGCCGCGCGATCGTCGACAGGATGCGCGACGACGAATCGCGCCACGGCGCGATGGCGCAGGCCGCCGGCGCCGTCGAACTGCCGCGGCCGGTGCGCGACGCGATGCGCGTCGCGGCCGGCATCATGAAGGCGGTCGCCTACCGCGTCTGACGCGCCGCGGGGCCCGGGGCCCCGCGCCAGGGCTCAACGCCCCGCGTCCCTGCGCCACCTGCGCAGCGCCGCGAGACGGGCATCGCGGATCGCGCGCTCCACGTTCTGCGCGGGGACCGAGCGCGCGATCGCGCCCGCGTTCACGCCGCGCACGATGCCGAGTGCCTGGACGAGCCACTCTCCCGGACGGTCGACGTCGTGCTCGTTCCCCGGGCGCGAATTGCGGTCCGCCTCGCACGCCTCGAGCAACCCCGACAGGCGCGCGGGACGCCTCAACGCGTCGGCCGCGAGCAGCAGGTCGAGCAGCGTCGCGGGACGTAGCGTCTCGGCGCGCGCGACGTCGGCGTGGTAGCGCGCGGCGAGGCGCGCGGCGTCGCGGCAGTCGACCGGCACGCGCAGCCGCACCGACAGCCGTTCGACGAGTCGCAGGCTCCTCGCCTCGTGCCGGAGGTGGCGCGGCCACGCGTCGCGCGGCGTTGCGCCCTTGCCGAGGTCGTGCCCGAGCACCGCGTAGCGCACGGCGAGATCGAAGCCCCGGCCGGCGGCGTAGTCGAGCGCCTGCGCGACGTGCACGCCGGCGTCGATCTCGGGATGGTGCGCGGGCGGTTGCGGAACGCCGAACAGCGCATCGACCTCGGGCAGCAGCGCGTCGAGCGCGCCGCACTGACGCAACACGGCGAGCATCCGCGACGGCCGCGATTCCATCAGGCCGCGTGCGATCTCCTGCCAGACGCGCTCGGCCGCGAGCGTCGCGAGCTCGCCCGAGCGCACGATCGCGCGCATCATCCCCTCGGTCTCCGGGGCGACGGCGAACCCGAAGCGCGCCGCGAAGCGCGCGACCCGGAGCACGCGCAGCGGGTCCTCGGCGAACGCGGGCGACACGTGCCGCAGGATGCCGGCCTCGAGGTCGCGCGCGCCGCCGTACGGGTCCACGAGGGCGCCCCGCTCGTCCCTGGCCATCGCGTTGATCGTCAGGTCGCGGCGCGCGAGATCCTGTTCGAGCGTCACGTCCGGCGACGCGAAGAATTCGAAGCCGCGGTAGCCGGTGCCGTGCTTTCGCTCGGTGCGCGCGAGCGCGTACTCCTCGCGCGTCTCCGGATGCAGGAACACCGGGAAGTCGCGGCCGACCGGGCGGAATCCCGACGCGATCATCGTCTCCGGCGTCGCGCCGACGACGACCCAGTCGCGGTCGGCCTGCGGACGGCCGAGGAGCTCGTCGCGCACGGAGCCGCCGACGCGGTAGGTGTGCACGGGCTGCGGGAGCGCTCGCGCCATCGACGTCGCGCGGGCGCGCGGCGGATTGTCCGCTTCAGCGACCGACCGACGCGCGCATCGCGTCGTACGGGCCGTGCCGAGCTTCGGGTGCGAGCCACGTCGGCGCGATCGACTCCAGCGAGGCGGGCTCGATCCCGAACACCGGCGGGAACGCGCATCCGCACACGCTGTCCTTCGACATCGACGCGAGGTTGTCCCGGCTCATCAGCTTGCCGGGCAGGTGCTCGAGCGCGAACGCCTGCAGCGTGGCGAGCGGACCGCGCAGCGGAACGATGGGGCGCACGGCGCCTGCCGTTGCCGCGGCGAAGCGGACGAGTTCGCGCAACGTGTAGACGTTCGGCCCGCACAGGTCGTAGCGCCGGCCTTCGGTCGCCGGGAGGTCGAGCGATCGGGCGAACGCCGAGGCGACGTCGTGGACGTGAACCGGCTGGAAGCGCGCGTCGGGAGCGGCGAGCGCGATCACGGGGAGCGCGCGCGCGAGGCGCGCGAAGAGCGAGAGGAAGCTGTCGCCGGCGCCGAAGATCACGCTCGGCCGGAAGATCGTCCACGCCAGACCCGAGGCGACGACCGCCGCTTCCGCCTCGCCCTTCGAGGCGAGGTAGCGCGACGGTCCCGCCGGATCGGCGTTGAGCGCGCTCATGTGCAGCAGGCGCCGCACGCCGCCGGTGCGACACGCGTCGACCGCACTGCGGGCCAGGTCGACGTGCACCCGCGCGAACGTTGTGCGCCCGGACTCGTTCAGGATGCCGACGAGGTTCACGACCGCGTCGGCGCCGCGCACGAGCGCCGCGAGCGTCGCGGGATCGTGGACGTCCGCCTCGACGACCTCGACCGTCGGCAGCAGGATCAGGTGGCGCGCGGGCTCGCGGCGCCGGACCGGAACGACGACGGTCTCGCCTCGTGCCGCCAGGCGCGCGACCAGCGCGCTCCCGACGAACCCGCTGCCGCCGAGGACGACGATCCTGCGCGAGCCCATCGTCAGTCCTTCGCCGCGAGCGGCGGCGGCCCGGCCGGGACGCGCGGACCGACCGTGCCCAGCCGCTGCCGGACGTCCGACGCCGGATCGCCGAGCGCATGCGCGTAGTACACCGAGTTGGCAAGCACCTTCTTCACGTAGTCTCGGGTTTCGTTGAACGGGATCGTCTCGACCCAGATCGCTCCTTCGAGCGGTTCGGCGGGACGCCATGCCTGCGCGCGCCCCGGTCCGGCATTGTACGCAGCCGCCGCGAGCGCCGGCGACCCGTCGAGGCGATCGAGCCAGTACTTGAAGTAGAACGCGCCGAACTGCGTGTTGACGTCGAGCTCGTTGATCCGCGACGGCTTGTAGTCGCTGCGGCCCGACTGCTTCGCGACCCAGCGCGCCGTCGCCGGCATCAGCTGCATCAACCCGACTGCGCCGGCGGACGACACGATCTCCGGCACGAAGCGCGACTCCTGCCGCGCGATGCCAAGGAGCAGCGCCTCCTCGACGGCGTTGTCGCGCGCGGCGGCCGAGAACTGCTCGCGCCACGGCATCGGGTAGCGAAGCGCGTAATCGTGGCGCTCGCGCGTGAGGTTCGCGGTGTTGATCGAGCGGTCGTGCAGCCCGCGGCTCGCGATGTAGATCGAGGCCTGATTGAGCGCGTCGTCGTCGAGCCCGCGCACGACCGACCGCCACTCGCGCAACGAATCCGCGCGCAGGTCGAGCTCCGCGAGCTTGACGACGCGCGCGACGTCGTCGCGCGCGCCGAACTTCGCCTGCCACGCGGGATCCGGAACGGCCGCGACGCTCTTCGGGTCCACGCACGTGCCCAGCGCCTCGGCCGCGAGCAGGCCGTAGTAGTCGTGCTCGGACGAGAGCGCGGTGAACACCGCGCGCGCCTCGTCCTCGCGGCCGGCCGACATCGACGCGCGCGCGCGCCAGAAACGCCACGCCGGCTCGTCCGCCTGCGCCCGCGGCATCGCGTCGACGGCGACGCCGACGTCCTTCCAGGCGCGCGCGCGCAGCGCCGCCCGAACGCGCCATGCGTGCATGTCGGCGGTCATCGTCTCGGGCAGCGTCTCGCGCCAGGCGTCGTTCGCCCAGGGCACGAGCTGGCGCGAAGCGTGGTACGCGAGCCGCGCGTTGCCCCAGGCCCGTTCGGACGCGGAAAGCCTGCCCCGCCATTTCAGCCACCCCTCGCGCGCACCTTCGGGATCGCTCCGCGCCGCGCGCTCCAGCGCATAGAGCGCGAGCTCGTGGCCGTCACGAAAATTCCAGCGGAATCCGCCCTGCAGCAGCCGGGTCGCGGGCTTCTCGTCGACGTGCTGGAAGGATCGCGCCGGAATCCGGTCCGCGGTGGGCAGGTCGCCCGCGATCTGCTGCGCGAGTCGTGCGCTGCCCGCCTCGAGCGCCAGCCGGTAGCGCGCCCACCGGTCGTCGATCGTGATCGACCCGCGCGCGATCAGCGCCGCGAACAGCGGCTCGCACGCGTCCGGCGTCGCCTGGCCCGTGAACCAGAGCGGCTTCGCGGAGGCGAGCGCGGCGTCGCCGGACTGCTGGCGCGCGGCCTGATGCGCGTAGCACTGGATCTCGACGTCGTCGTAGCCGCCGGTGCCGTAGGCGGCCGAGAAGCGTCCCCAGTCGCCTTTCCTGCCGAGCGCCTTGAGCCATTCGGCCTGGGCGCGCTCGGCGAGCGGCGTCGATCCGTACCGCGCGACGAAGGCGCGAACCGCCTCCGGCTCGGCCGTGTCGATGCCGAGCTTGAGCCGCCACCAGGCGACGTAGGGCTCCAGCACGTGGCCTTTCGCGCGAGGCGCGATCGCGTCGAGGCGGGCGCGGTCGCCCCTGTCGAAGGCGGCCTTCGCGGCCAGGACGTCCGCATCGGTGCCCTGCGCCGCCGCAGCGAGCGAGTGGGCGAGGACGAGGGCGGCGGCGGCGAAGCGCGCGGCCGGGAGGGGGAAGAGGGTCACGGAATCCGATTGTCGTCGTTCGGGGAGCCCGATACAACCGGGCCCCACCCCGATGCGACAACGTCCGGGCCTCCGGGTTCGACGATCGGGGCGCCGGTTGCTAGAATTCGTGCGCCGCGCCTGCATGGGGCCGAGAGCGACGAAGGGAGCGGTAATCCGATGGCACAACGCAAGAGCGCCGCACCGCTGGTCGGCGTGGTGATGGGCAGCGAGAGCGACTGGGACACGCTGAAGCACGCGGCCGCGCAGCTCGACGCGTTCGGCATTCCCTACGAGGCGCGCGTCCTGTCCGCGCACCGGATGCCCGACGACATGTTCGAGTACGCCGAGGACGCGCTGACCCGGGGCCTGCGCTGCATCGTCGCAGGCGCCGGCGGCGCCGCCCACCTGCCCGGCATGCTTGCGTCGAAGACCACCGTGCCCGTGCTCGGCGTGCCCGTGCCCTCCAAGTACCTGCGCGGCGAGGATTCGCTGCTGTCGATCGTCCAGATGCCCAAGGGCATCCCGGTGGCGACGTTCGCGATCGGGGAAGCCGGCGCTGCGAATGCCGCCCTGTTCGCCGTGTCGATGCTCGCGGCCACCGATCCGGCGATCGCCCGGAAGCTCGCCGCGTTCCGGGTGAAGCAGACGACGATCGCTCGCGCGATGCGCGTGCCGCCCGATCCGAAGCCGGCCTGATCGTCCGCGGCCCGCCGACGGAGAGCGCGCCGCTCGTCACGACCGCCGAACCAGAGATCATGGAGTCGATTCCCACGGGCAGCTGGCTCGGCCTCCTGGGCAGACCCGCGTTCGTCCAGCGGCGAGGGGCCCCGCATCGGATCCGGGCGGATTCGACGCCGGGATCGACGCCCGGACGAATCGCGGGCGCCGCCCGGTCCATTGCCTTCGACCGAAGCACGTGAGCGTGATTCCCCCCGGATCGTGGCTGGGACTGCTGGGCAGACCCGCGTTCGTCACGCGGCGAGGGGCCCCGGGGCGAATCGCGCGCGATTCGCTTCGGGGATCGACGCCCAGACGAATCGCGGGCGCCGCACAAACGATGAACGTAGGCCGAAGCGCATGAGAACGATTCCTCCCGGGTCGTGGCTGGGACTGCTGGGCGGCGGCCAGCTCGGCCGCATGTTCTGCATGGCGGCACAGAGCCTCGGCTACCGCGTCGCCGTGCTCGATCCGGCGGCCGACGGCCCCGCCGCGAGCGTCGCGGACCGGCACATCCACTCGGACTACCTCGACGCCGCCGGCCTCGGCCGTCTCGCCGCGATCGCGTCCGCGGCGACGACCGAGTTCGAGAACGTGCCGGCGGCGGCGCTCGAGTTCCTGTCCGCGTCGGCGCGCGTGACCCCGGCGGCGGCAAGCGTCGCGATCGCGCAGGACCGGATCAGCGAGAAGACCTTTCTCTCGGGTCACGGCTTCGCGGTGGCGCCTTACGTCGTGCTTCGCAGCGCCGACGACGCCGCGCGGGTCGACGCCGCGCTCGTCCCGGGCATCGTCAAGAGCGCGCGCCTGGGCTACGACGGCAAGGGCCAGATCCGCGTCGCGTCGGCCGCCGAGGTCGCGGCCGCGTACGCCCGCATGGGCGGGGTGCCGTGCGTCCTCGAGCGCTTCGTCGACCTCGCCTGCGAGGTGTCGGTGATCGTCGCGCGAGACGACTCGGGCGCCTCCGTCACCTGGCCCGTCGCCGAGAACCGGCATCGCGACGGCATCCTCGACGTGTCGATCGCGCCGGCGCGCGTCGACGCGGCGCTCGCGGACCGGGCGCGCAAGGTCGCGACCGACGTCGCACGCGCGCTCGACTACCGCGGCGTCGTATGCGTCGAGATGTTCGTCACGCGCGGGGGCCAGCTCCTGGTCAACGAGATGGCGCCGCGGCCGCACAACAGCGGCCACTACACGATCGACGCGTGCGCGACGTCGCAGTTCGAGCAGCAGGCGCGGGTGCTCGCGGGGCTGCCGCTCGGCGACACGATGCAGCACACGCCCGCCGTGATGGTGAACCTGCTCGGCGACGTCTGGTTCGACGGCCCGCGGGCGGCCGGTCCGCGCGACCCCGACTGGGCGCGCGTGCTCGCGCATCCGCTCGCGAAGCTGCACCTGTACGGCAAGCACGAGGCGCGTCGCGGCCGCAAGATGGGCCACGTCACGTGCCTCGGCGCGACGCTCGCCGACGCGATCGCGACCGCGCGCGCAGTCAAGCGCGACCTCGGCATCCCGGGCGCCGACGAGCTGGCGGCGTGACCGCGACGCCCGCATCCAACGAAGGAGCACCCCTTCAGGGCGTTCGCGTCCTCGACCTCACGCGCCTGCTGCCGGGCCCGGTCTGCACGCTCCACCTCGCCGACCTCGGGGCCGACGTGATCAAGGTCGAGGACACCGGCGCGGGCGATTACGCACGGACGCTCGGCGCGAAGCCCGGCGCGGCGAGCGCGTTCTTCCGGATGGTCAACCGCAACAAGCGCTCGGTCGCGCTCGACCTCAAGGACGCACGCGGTCGCAATGCGTTCCTCGCGCTCGCGCGCGGCGCCGACGTCGTCGTCGAGAGTTTCCGACCCGGCGTCGTAACATCGCTCGGCGTCGGCTACGAGGCGGTGCGCGCGGTTCGCCCGTCGATCGTCTACGCGTCGATCACGGGGTACGGGCAGACCGGCCCGCGCGCGAAGGCCGCCGGGCACGACATCAACTACCTGGGCTACGCGGGAGTCCTCGACCAGACCGGGACGCGCGGCGGCCGCCCGGCGCTGTCGAACCTGCAGATCGCGGATCTCCTCGGCGGCGCCATGACGGCCGCAGTGGCGATCCTGGCGGCCATCGTCGGCGCGCGCGCGAGCGGTCGCGGCCGATACGTCGACGTCGCGATGGCCGACGGCGCGCTCGCTCACAACATCTTCTCGCTGCACGCCCTCGAGCAGGCGGGGCGCACGATGCCGCGTGGCGAGGACCTCCTCACCGGCGGTGTGCCCTGCTACGGCGTCTACCCGACGAAGGACGGCCGCTGGCTCGCGGTCGGGGCGCTCGAGGACAAGTTCTGGCGCGCCGTGTGCACGACGATCGGGAGACCGGACCTCGTCGCGGGTCATCTCGCGGCAGGCGACGAAGGCGCCCGCGTGCGTGCCGAGCTCGACGCGGTCTTCGGCGCGCGCACGCTGGCCGAGTGGGTCGAGCGCTTCGAGGGCGCCGACGCCTGCGTCACGCCGGTCGCGACGCTCGACGAGGCGCTCGCCGACCCGCAATTCGCTGCGCGCGGCATGGTCGTGGCCGACGAGGCCGGCGCGCGCTCGTACGCGCCGCCGTGGGCGCTGTCGGAGCACGCGTTCCGCGTGCGCCGCGCTGCCCCCGCGCAGGGCGAGCACACGATCGAGGTGCTGCGGGAGGCGGGGCTCGGCGGGGGCGAGATCGAAGCGATGCTCGCGAACGGGGTCGCGCGAAGCCAGGGGAGCTCCCCGGGGCCCGCGAACGCTGCGGGGACACTCGCGTGACTCGGGAAGCGACCACCATCGAGGCGCACGCCGCAAGCCGTGGTGCATCGACTGCGAGCACGCGCGACGCCGAGGGCGGCCGCTTCCCGAGATCGCCCGGAGTGCCGGTGCTGCGCCGACCCTAGCTTGCGGTGCCGACGATTCTCGTGCGGCGCTTCGCCGCGGCACCTTTCGCGGGGCGCGCGTCGCGCGTCGCGCCGACCGGCAGCGAGGAAACGCGCGCGTACTCCGGATCGTCGTAGCGGCAGCCGGCGAGCACGTACTCGGCGGCCATCGCCGTCGCGTCGAGTCCCCAGAACAGCTCGTCGCCGACCGCGATCGTCGGGACGCCGAACACGCCGCGCGCGATCGCATCGTCGGTGTTGCGCCGGAGCTCGTCCTTGACCTCGGGCGAGGCGATGCGCACGTCGGCGTCAGGGAGGGCGAGGTCGTGCGTGAGCTCGGCCCACTCGATCGGCAGGTCGGGCAGGCGGCCGTCCTTCCAGACGAAGCGGAAGATCCGGTGCACGGCCGCGGGCGCGCAGTCGCACGCGATCGCGAGACGCAGGAGCGGAAGCGGGTTGAACGGGTGCTCGTGCGGGAACTTGAGCGGAATGCCGAGCTTGCGCGCCTGCCAGACGACGAAACGGTAGGTGAAGTTCCGCTTGGCCGTGATCTCGGCCGGCCCCTTCTGCCCGTTCGCGTTCAGCAGTCCCGCGAACAGCACCGGGCGGTAGCGAACCGACATGCGCGGCGGCAGCGACGCCAGCCGCTCGCTCTGCAGGTACGCGAACGGCGACACGAAGTCGAAATACCAGTCGACGATCATCGCGGGCAGACGGACCGGTTCAGCGGCGGGACCCGGCGTCCGACGGGAGCACCGGCGCCGCGGCGGACGCGACGCGGCGGGCCGGCAGCTTCGCCACGATCGCCCGCCGCGCGTCGTCGTCGAGGGCGCTCCAGCCCGCGATCTCGTCGAGCGTGCGCAGGCAGCCGCGGCACAGGCCCGTCGACGCATCCATGACGCACACGGAGATGCACGGCGACGCGACGCCGGCGCCCGTCCGCGTACGCTCCGCCGCATCCATCAGGCGGCCTCCTTGGCGTCGAGCGCCTTCGCCGCACGCGACGACGTGGGCCGTCCGAGGAACTGCGAGATCGTGCGTCCCGCGGCCCGGAGCTTCGCGAGATCGATCCCGGTCTCGATCCCGAGCCCGTGGAGCAGGTAGACGACGTCCTCGGTCGCGACGTTCCCCGTCGCGCCTTTCGCGTACGGACAGCCTCCGAGCCCGGCGACGCTCGCGTCGAACGTCGAGATGCCGAGCTCGAGGCTCGCGTAGACGTTCGCGAGCGCCATGCCGTAGGTGTCGTGGAAGTGGCCGCTGACCTCGGCCATCGGGTAGACCGCGAGCGCCGCCTCCATCGCGCGCCGGGTCGCCCCCGGCGTGCCGACGCCGATCGTGTCGGCGACGCCGACGTGCTGCACCCCGATGTCGCGCATCAGCTTCGCGACGTACCCGACCGCCTCCGGCTTCACCTCGCCCTGGTACGGGCAGCCGAGGCAGCACGAGATCGCGCCTCGAACGCGCATGCCCGCGTCGAGGGCGGCGCGCGCCACCGGCCGGAAGCGCTCGATCGACTCGGCGATCGAGCAGTTGATGTTCTTCTGCGAGAACGCCTCGCTCGCGGCGCCGAACACGACGACCTCGTCGGCCTTCGCGGCGAGCGCGCCCTCGAAGCCCTTCATGTTCGGCGTCAGCACCGCGTAGACGACGCCCGGGCGGCGGCCGATGCGCGCCATCACGTCGGCGGCGTCGGCCATCTGGGGCACCCACTTCGGCGAGACGAAGCTCGTCGCCTCGATCGACGGGACGCCCGCCTCCGCGAGCGCGTCGATCAGCGCGACCTTGACGTCGGCCGGGACGAGCGCCTTCTCGTTCTGCAGACCGTCGCGCGGGCCGACGTCGACGATGCGGACGCGCTTCGGCAATCGGGGCGGCGCAGCCATGGATCAGTATCCTTTCGAGCGATCGACGACGCCGGTCACCGGCATGCCGCGCTCGAGCGCGCGGAGCTTCGCGGCGACCTGCGCGGCCGACTCGGCGACGAGCGTGACCGCGGACACGTGAGGCGTGATCGTGATCCGCGAATGATGCCAGAACGGGTGCGCGGGAGGCAGCGGCTCCTCGCGGAACACGTCGAGCGTCGCGTGCCCGAGATGGCCCCGGTCGAGCGCCGCGACGAGGTCCGCCTCGACGACGAGGTCGCCGCGGCCGAGGTTGACGACGTGCGCGCCTGCCGGCAGCGCCGCGAACGCGGCGGCGTCCAGGAGTCCGCGCGTCGCTTCGGTGGACGGCAGCAGCGCGATCGCCATCGTCGAACGCGCCAGGAACGCACGGAGCATCGAACGGCCCGCGAACGATTCCGCGCCGGGGATCGCGCGCCCCGATCGGCTCCACACGGCGAGCGGGAAGCCGAAAGGTGCGAGCGCGCCCACGACGGCCTGGGCGAGCACGCCTGCACCGAGGATGCCGACGCCGAATGCCGCCTTGTCGCGCCGCTCGAGCGGCGCCCAGTGTCCGGCCCGCTGTGCACGCACGTAGTGGTCGGCGCCGCGGTAGTCGCGCAGCACCGCGAGCACTGCGTACTCGGCCATCTGAGAGGCCATGCCCGCGTCCTCGAGCCGCACGACGGGCACGTCCCCGGGAAGCGTGTCGACGGCGAGCAGCGCGTCGACGCCCGCGCCGAGGTTGAAGATGGCGCGGCGCACGCGCACGCGGCGGAAGACCTCCGCCGGGGGCTTCCAGACCAGCGCGTAGTCGACCTCCGACGGAGCGTCGCCGGGCCAGCGGTGGATCGTCGCGTCGGGCAGGAGCGCCGCGAACGCCGCGTGCCAGCGGTCCGCGCGATCCGACCGCTCCGCGGCGGCGAGGAGCACGTTCACGTCGCGGGCGGATCCTCGAGGTCGACCAGGTCGGCGCCTTCGGGCACCCGATCGCCGACGGCGAAGTTGATCGCCGTCACGATACCCGGCGCCGGTGCGGAAATCGTGTGCTCCATCTTCATCGCCTCCAGCACGATCAGCGGCGCCCCGCGCCCGACGCGGTCGCCGACCTTCACCTGCACGGCGACGACGGTGCCCGACATCGGCGCCGCCAGGTGTCCGGCGTGCTGGGCTTCCTCTCCGGCGTGCAGGAGCGGATCGAGGTAGGTGAGCCTGCGGCGCACGCCGGGTGCGAACACGACGCGATCTTCGCCCAGCCGCACCACCGTCGCGTCGATGCGCCGCGTGCCGACGTCGAGGCGCCAGCGGTCGCCCTCGCGCACGGCGCGCACCGCGATGCGCTTGCCTTCGATCACCGCCGAAAGCGCATCGAACGGACCCGACAGCCGCACTTCGCCGTGCTCCTCGCCGTCCCGGTACGCGAACACCGCCGCGTGGCGCGCCGAGAGCGGCCACCACGCGTCGGTGTCGAGCCAAGGCGAGTGCGGATCGGCGGCGACCCGCGCGGGCGGCTGCGTCGTCGCGCGCAGCGTCGCCAGCTCGTCGATCGCCGCCGCGACGAGCGCGAGCGGCGGCGTGCGTCCCGGCGGCGGAAAGAGCGCGGCGTGGTTCTTCTCGATCAGACCCGTGTCGAGCCGCCCGGTCGCGAAGGCCTCGTGCGCCACGGTGCGCTCGAGGAACGCGATGTTGGTCGCTACGCCCGCCACCTCGCACTCGGCGAGCGCCGCGAGGAGCGTGGCGCGCGCGTGCTCGCGATCCTCGCCCCAGACGACGAGCTTCGCGAGCATCGGATCGTAGTAGGGGGACACCTCGGCGCCCGCCGAGAAACCGGTGTCGATGCGCACACGGGCACCCGTTTCCGGCATCCGCCAGTGCGCGATGCTTCCGATCGACGGCAGGAAGCCGCGGTCGGGGTCCTCGGCATAGAGGCGCGCTTCGATCGCGTGACCGCGGATCGCGAGCTCCGCCTGCGTCGCCGGCAGGTGCTCGCCCGACGCCACGCGCAACTGCCACTCGACGAGGTCCTGCCCGGTGATCATCTCGGTGACCG
>CALDKM010000203.1:0-4837 GCA_937898875.1 uncultured Pseudomonadota bacterium
GTGCTCGGCACGCCGAAGCCGGCGTCGTCGGTGATGATCAGCAGCACGTTGGGCGCGCCTTTCGGCGGCACGACACGCGGCGCCCACCAGGGCTTCGACTGCAGCGCGCCGTTCCTGATCACGCCCCCGAATGCCGGGTCGGGCGGCGGAAGCTGCTTCCCGCTGACGCTCGTGGTGGCGCCGGGCGAGCCCGGCGTACCGGTGACCTGCTGGGCGAGAGCCGCCGGCGTCGCGAAGGCGAGCGCGGCGGCGAGCATCGACGATACGAGCACGTTCATGGCATGCCTCGGTGGAGGCGCGCCGGCGATTGCCGGCGCGCGAGACGAATCGATCGTGTCGGAGCCCGTCGCGCGGGCCCGGCGCTCACCAGCGGAAGTTGACGCCGATCGCAGGACCGTTGAAGTTCATGTCCTCGATCTTGTCGCCCGACTTCATGTTGTAGTCGAGGTAACGCCATGCGGCGAACACGTCGCCCCATTTGAACGAGTAGCCGAGACCGGTCATCGCCTGCCACGTCAGGTCCGAGTCGCCGGTGCCGACGTCGACGTAATAAGGGACGTACCAGCGCCGCTCGTCGCCGAACGCGTACTTGCCCTTGAGACCGATGATCGCGTCCCAGTTCGTGAGGCTCACATCCGAGTTCCCCTGGTGGCCGGGCGTCGGGATGCCGGCGAGGTTGCCGGAGAGCTGCCAGCCGATCTTCTGCTCGATGTCGAGCATCCGAACGCCGCCGAGGACGTCCAGCGTGAGCGCCGGGTCGGATGCCAGCCGGTACGTGCCGGCGGTCGTCCATGCCCAGCCCTTGAGGTCATAGTTGATGCTCGCGCTCGCGTCCGCCGGGATGCCGATGCCGCCGACCGAGAACTCGCGCGTGTCCGACTTGGTGTTGCCGACGTCCATGTAGACGACGTCGGTGAACACGCCCCAGCGGCCCTTCTGCGCGGCCAGCGTACCCATGAACACGAACTTCAGGTTCTCGAGGATCGTCTCGGCGTCGACACTGCCGCTCGCGCCGCCGTTCTTCTCCGGAAACGTGGTCTTGCCGCCGATCGTGGGGAACCAGCCGTAGATGCTCGCCATGAACTCCCACTTCTCGCTCGACTGCGCGGTGGCGGTAGCAGGCAGCATCGACGTCGTCGCGACGAGCGCTGCCGCGGCGAGGGTCAGGTTTCGTTTCATTCGCCATTCTCCTGTCGGGTCGGGAGCATACGTGCAGCCGGGCCGGGACGAACCCATTGCCTCACCCGCGTGAGGCATCGCGCACGGCGAACCGATCGTCATGTCGCGATCGGTCGCAGACATCGCGATTTTCCGAGCCCGGTACGACGCATGCTTGACCCATGCCGACAAGGGTTGGACAATTCGCGACAGTCGCATCGGACCCCGCCAGCCCTGCCTCGACCGTTGGATACCCTGACAAAGGCCGTCAGCAAGCGCGGGTCCGTTACGACCGGCCTGGTGCGCGTCGGTCCGCTGATGGCGCTGCCCGACGTGCTTCGCGGCTTTGGCGTCGAGCCCGACGAGTTGCTCGCGCCGTTCGGGGTCCGCGCCGACTACTTCGCGGATCCGGAAAACATCCTTTCGTTCGTGACGGCCGGCGAAATCCTTTGCCGTTGCGTCGAGATCAGCCGGTGCGAGCACTTCGGGCTGCTGGTGGGCCGGCGCGCCGGACTGTCGTCGCTCGGGCCGATCGGCTTCCTGATGCAGAGTGCGCCGGACGTCCGCAGCGCGCTCGAGGCGCTGTTCCGCCACCTGCACGTGCACGACAGCGGTGCGGTGATCACGCTCGACAGCGCGGGCGCCTACGTGAGCCTCGGCTACACGATCCTCCAGCACGAGGTGCCCTGCCGCGAGCAGATCCTCGCCATCGCGATGGCGATCGGGCTCAACATCCTGCGCGGGCTGTGCGGCGCCGACTGGCAGCCCGACGAGACGCACTTCGCGTTCCGCCGTCCCCGGGACCCCGCGCCCTACCGCGAGTTCATGGGCCCCCGCGTCCGGTTCGACGCGGAGAGCTCGGCGTTCGTGTTCGCGTCGCGGTGGCTCGACCGTCCGCTGGCCGGCGCCGATCCGCTGCTGCACAGGCTGATGCGAGAGCGAGTGAGCGAGCTCGAGCGGCTCGCCGGCGACGACCTCATCACGCAGGTCCGGCGGATCCTGCGGACGCTCGTGATGACGCCAGACTGCTCGCTCGAGGCCGCCGCCCGGCTCTCCGGCATGCACGGCCGGACGTTCAACCGCCGGCTTGCCGGGCACCGCACGAGCTTCCTCGAGTTGCGCGAGGAGGCGAGACGCGAGCTCGCCTGCCAGCTCCTCGAGAGCACGAGCAAGCCCGCGAACCAGGTCGCGGTGACGCTGGGCTACACCGACGCGAGCTCGTTCACGCGCGCGTTCAAGCGCTGGACCGGGATGGGGCCGCAGGAGTGGCGCGCGCCGCGCCGGCGGCGCGCCGCGCCCGCTGCGCGCAAGCCCAGATCCCCGTGAGGCAGCGCGGCGGCGCGGCGGACTCGCCGGGGCGGCCGGCGTCCGGCGACTTCGATTCGGAGCGGAAGCGATGGACCTGCGGTTGAGCGACAGGACGGCGCTGGTCACCGGCGCGAGCACCGGCATCGGGCGCGGCATCGCGCTCGCGCTGGCGGAGGAGGGGGTGCGCCTCGCGATCTCCGCGCGGCGCGCGAACCTGCTCGAGGAGGTGGCCGAGGCGATCGCCGCGAAAGGCGGGCACCGGCCGGTCGTGATCGCCTCCGACCTCTACGCGGAGGACGCCGCGGCGACGCTGGCGGCCGCGGCGCTGCGCGGGCTCGGCCACGTCGACATCCTCGTCAACAACGCGGGCGGCTCGCGCAGCTTCACCGACCTGCACGTGGGCGAGGATCGCTGGCAGGAGGCGATGACGCTCAACTTCCACCGGCCGCGCCAGCTCGCCGACGGGTTGATCGACGGGATGATCGCGCGCCACTGGGGACGCGTCGTCAACATCACGGGCAAGAGCGAGCCCGAGCACGTGAACGGCGCGTTCTGCGCCAAGGCCGGCATCCACAGCTGGGCGAAGGGGCTCTCGCGCATGGTCGGCAGGCACGGGATCACCGTGAACTCGATCGCGCCCGGCCGCATCCACTCCGAGCAGATCCTGCGCAACTACTCGCCCGAGTACCGCCAGTGGCAAGCCGACAACGAGATTCCGGTCGGCCGCTACGGCGAACCCGAGGACCTCGCGAACCTCGTCTGCTTCCTCGCGTCGCCGCGCGCGAGCTACATCACGGGAACGGTGATCCCCGTCGATGGCGGATTGCGCCGTTACCAGTTCTGACGTCGGACCACGACCCGCGAAGGATCCCCGGCATGACCACGACGCAGCCCCGCCGCCGCCTGCTCGGCGCCGCCTTCCTCGCCGCCGCGACGCTCGCCGCGCCGATCGCTTTCGCGCAGGCCGACTGGCCGACGAAGCCCATCCGCTTCGTCGTCCCGTTCGCACCGGGCGGCACCTCGGAGATCGTCGCGCGCGCGGTCGCCGCCGAGCTCACGAAGCAGCTCGGCCAGACCGTCTACGTCGAGAACAAGCCGGGCGGCGCGGGCACCGTCGCGATGGCCGACGTCGCGAAGTCGCCGCCCGACGGCTACACGATGATCCTCGGGCACGTCGGGACGCTCGCGGTCAATCCCTACATGCTGACGAACCAGCCGTACGACGTGAACAAGGACTTCGTGCCGGTCACGCTGCTCGCGAAGGTCCCGAACGTCTTCGTGATCCATCCGGACGTGCCGGCGAAGGACTTCACCGAGTTCGTCGAGTACGTGAAGAAGAACCCGGGCAAGCTCAACTACGGCTCGGCGGGCAACGCGAGCGCGGGCCACCTGGCGATGGAGTACCTGAAGCTCGTCACCGGCATGGACATCGCGCACATCCCGTACAAGGGGACCGGGCCGCAGCTCACCGACCTGCTCGCCGGGCGGACGCAGGCGTCGTCCGCGGGCATGCCGGCGCTCTCGGCGCACATCAAGAGCGGCAAGCTCCGCGCGATCGCGGTCGGCACGCCGCAGCGGATCGCGCAGATGCCCGACGTGCCGACGGTCGCCGAGATGGGCTACAGGGACTTCGAGACCTCGCAGTGGTACGGGATCCTGGTCCCCGCGGGCACGCCGCCGGCGCTGGTCAAGCGCCTGCAGGAGGAGTCGCTCAAGGCGCTCCGGTCGAACGCCGTCACGGAACGCTTCGCCGGCGACGGCGCGGTGGGCAGCGGCGGCCCGTCGTCGGAATTCGCCGCGTTCATCGCGCGCGAGCAGAAGATCTGGAGCGACATCGTCAAGCGGGCGCACATCCATTCCGACTGAGTCCGGCCGGAGCCGGGTCGCTTTACCGCGCCGGCCTGCAGGTGGCGGGCGTCCGTGCGAGATGGGGCGAGGGCGCTGCCGCAGGGAGCCGGCGAGCGCGGTCGACGAGGTCTCCGACGGCTGCGAGCCGGCTGTCCGGGCCCGTCGGCCGCCGGGGCACCGTTCTTCGCGCCTCGAGCCGCCGGGAGCCTTGCGAACGGGGGGGGGGGGAGAACCCCATTCCGGCTTTGCTTGATGGGCATCAAGGCGATGTACTGAACAAAATGACCTAGAAATTCATTGCGCTCCCTCCGGCATGCGCGAATAATCCGCGGCTTACGTCCGGGATATTCGATTGGCCGCGCTGCGCGGGCGGCGGATTCTCGAGGCACGGACCGGCGAGCCTTCGCCGGATCTGACGGGGGATACGAAAATGAATTCCATGCGCAAAGTCATTGGCCTGCTCGCCGCGATCGCGTTCGCGGCGTTCGCCGTTCCGGCGACGGCCCAGAACGTCAAGTACTTC
>CALDKM010000204.1:0-2195 GCA_937898875.1 uncultured Pseudomonadota bacterium
TGGACGCGCGCGCACGCGCTCGACCCGCGCGCGGTCGAGCCGCTCGAGCGCCACGCCGCACAGCTCGGCGAGCGCTCCGAGCTGCCCGCGGCGATCGCGTTGCTGCGCGATGCGATCGCACTCGATCCCCGCAAGGCTTCGCTGCGCTACGCGCTCGCGGCGCACCTGTCGAGCCTGGGCGAGCACGGCGACGCGCTCGCCGAGTTGCGCGCGGCCGTCGATCTCGCGCCCTCCGACGCGGCGGGTCACAGTGCGCTGCTGTTCGAGCTCCAGTACGACGACGCGCTCGCGACGAGCGATGCCGTCGCCGCCGAACACCGGCAATGGGCGGAGCGCCACGCCGACCGGCTTCCGCACGTGGCCCGTCGTCCCCGGACGCGACCACCGGGCCGCATGCGCATCGGCTATCTCTCGCCGCGCTTCGGCCCGGGTCCGCTCGCGACGCTGTTCCTGCCGGTGCTCGAGCGGCACGACCGCTCGGCCTTCGAGATCGTCCTCTACTCGGCGCACCTGCACGAGGGAGCGATGAACGCGCGCTACCGCGCGGCCGCGGACGCGTGGCGCGACCTGCCACGCGACGATGCTTCGGCCGCAGCGACGATCGCCGACGACGACCTCGACCTCCTCGTCGATCTCGCCGGCCACGCGCCGGGGAACCGGCTGCCCGTCCTCGCTCGGCGCCCCGCGCCCGTGCAGGCGACGTGGCTCGACTATTTCGCCACCACCGGGATGGAAGGCATCGACTACTTCGTGAGCGACGCCGTGGCGACGCCTGCCTCGGAGGCGCCGCGGTTCCGCGAGCGCCTCGTGCTCCTGCCCTGCCGTTTCGCCTATCGCCCGCTCGACTCAGCCGCGTCGTCGCCGCCCCCCGCGCTCGCCCGCGGCCACGTCACCTACGGGTCCTTCAACCGGCACGCGAAGCTGACCCGCGCGACGCTCGACGCGTGGAAGACCATCCTCGACACGACGCCGGACGCGCGGCTCGTGCTGCGCGCCGCCGCCTACGGCGGCCCGGGAACGGTCGCATGGCTGCGCGACCGGTGGGCGCGGCGGGGCCTGCCGGTCGAACGCATCGACTTCCTGCCCTGGCTGGCGTGGCACGAGGCGCTGGCCGCCTACGCCGACGTCGACGTCGCGCTCGATCCGTTTCCCTACAACGGCGGCGCCACCACGTGCGACGCGCTCGCGCACGGGGTGCCGGTCGTCGCGCTCGAAGGCGCGCGGCCGATCGGCAGGCAGAGCGCTTCGCTGCTGCGCGCGGCCGGGCATCCCGAGTGGATCGCCCGCTCGACGGACGGGTACGCGAACCTCGCCGCCGGGCTCGCCGAGCCCGCTGTGCTCGAGCGCCTGCGGCGTGATCTCCACGAATCGCTGCCGGGCTCCGCGCTGTGCGACGTCGATCGTTTCGCGCGCACGCTCGAGCGCGCCTTCGCGGCGATGGTGACCGCCGGTCCCCGCCGTGCCGAGGGCGGAACGCGCGATCCGCTCGTTGTCGCGTGAACCTTCGCCCGCGATGTCGCCGGCGCGATCTTGAACGCGCGCTGCCCGCCGGGTAGTCTCTGCGCCGTGCCCGCGAGCCGAATCACGCCCGCCGCGCTTGTGACGGCCGCCGCGATCCTGACGGCCGCTGCCGCCACGCCCGGCGTCGCCGGCGCGCAGGCGGCGGACGTCGCCGCGCTCCAGGCGCGCGAGGCGCGCAACGCGGACACCCGCACGCTCGCCGCGCTCGAGGGCTTCCGGCAGGCGCTCGTCGCCCGCTACCCCGGCGACCCGAAGCTCACGATGCTCGAGTTCGGCGAGTCCGAGGCCACCGCGCTCGTGCTCGGTTCGCCCGCCTCGCCGCCCGAGTTCGTGATCTGGCGGGGCGACCGCTGGGTCGGCACCGAGAGCCGGAAGCTCGAGCCCTGGGCCAGGCCCGACGTCGCCGCGGCGAACGCATTCCCGCTCTCGTCGGTCCGCGCATCCCCGTTCCGCGCGTGGCAGGACGGGTGGCGGAGGACCCCCGGGCAGGCGACCGACTTCTTCATGAAGTACGCGATGGGCTACGACCCCGGCGCGGGGCGCGTCGTCGTGCGTGCGACCGTCGGCAGCATGACGACCGGCCGGATCGCCGAGCAGCGCTTCGATCCGGCGAGCGGCGCGCCCGTCGCGGTCGCCGCCGCCGCGCCGCCGCCTGCGCCGAAGGCGGCGCCCAG
>CALDKM010000205.1:0-4091 GCA_937898875.1 uncultured Pseudomonadota bacterium
GCGAACTCGTCCTGGTAGAAGCCCATGCTCTGGCGGAGCATCAGCCGGTGGAAGTTCCAGCGCAGCCGCATCGGGAAGTTGCCGGCGAGCGCCTGGTGCTTGACCGCGGTCTGCAGCGCGATCAGCGCGACGCTGCCCGCGAGCAGCGCGACGAGTGCGAGCAGGTGCGTGCGCTCCCGGTCCCACAGATGCGCGGGCTCGACCTTCGCGAGCCAGTCGACGACCTGGCCGAGCAGGCCGAACAGGTAGGCCTCGAACACGCCGATGCCGGCGGTGAGCGTCGTGAGGACGACGAGCCACGGCCTCAGTCCCTCGGTCGCAGCCCACAGGAACGCGAAGAAGCCGTGCGGCGGCGTCGCCGGCGGCGCATCGGGAAACGGGTCGACGAGTCGTTCGAAGCGGGTGAGCACGCGGGGTCTCCGGCGTCGTTGCGTCGGCCGGCGGGGACGGTCTTCTGGACCGTCGGGCGGCAGCCTCCCTCGATCGGCAAGGCCGGGGCCTGCGAGGCGGGACGCGAAGGATAGCGCAACGGCGCGCCTCCGCGGCGCCCCGGTGCGACGGGCGACCGAGCCGGTGCGACGAACGCGATCCCGGGGTCGGCCCCCGCGCGGAGGGCGCGATTGCGCTACATTGGCCCGCCATGGAAGCGCAGAATCGCCGGCACCGGCTCTCCGCGGAGGATCTCGAGACGATCCTCGGCGTGACGAGCGCGCTCGCGGCGCCGTTCGACCTGATGACGATGCTGGGCGAGGTCGTGAATGCGGCGAAGCAGGTGCTGCACGCGGACCGCGGATCGGTGTGGCTGTTCGAGCCGGCGAGCGACGAGCTGGTCCTGCTCGTCGCGACCGGCATCGCGCCGGTGCGCGTCCGCTCGGGCGCCGGGCTGGTCGGCGCGTGCGCGCACGAGCGCAGGATCATCAACGTGCCGGACTGCTACGCGGACCCGCGCTTCGACCCGACCGTGGACCGCGCGACCGGCTACCGGACGCGCTGCATGCTCACGCTGCCGCTCGTCGACCACAAGGACGCCCTGGTCGGCGTGATGCAGGTTCTGAACAAGGACGGGGGCGTGTTCGACGCGGACGACGAGACGCTCGCCACCGCGCTGGCGGCCCAGTGCGCGGTGGCGCTGCAGCGCGTGCGCATGACCGAGGCGGTGATCGAGGGCGAGAAGATGCGGCAGGCGCTCGAGATGGCGCGCGTCGTCCAGATGAGCACCCTGCCGTCGGAGATGCCGGCGGTGCCCGGCTACGAGGTGTGCGGCCTGTTCGAGCCTGCCGAGCTGACCGGCGGCGACACCTACGACCTGGCGGCGATCGACCAGGGGCTGCTCGTCGTGCTGGGCGATGCGACCGGCCACGGCATCGCGCCCGCACTGTCGGTGACGCAGATGCAGGCGATGCTCCGCATGGCGTTTCGTCTCGGCGCGGACCTCGACACCGCGTACCTGCAGATCAACAACCGTCTCGCCGAGACGCTCGCGGACGACCGCTTCGTGACGGCGTTCATCGGGCTGCTCGATCCGGCGACCCATCGCCTCAGGTTCCACAGCGGCGGGCAGGGGCCGATCTTCCACTTCCGGGCCGCGACCGGAACCTGCGTCCGCTACAAGCCGACGAGCTTCCCGCTGGGGGCGATGCCGCTCGCCGCCGCGCGGCCGCCGGTGACGCTCGAGATGGCGCCCGGCGACATCCTCGTGCTGCTGTCGGACGGCTTCTACGAGCGGACCAACGCGGCCGGCGAGCCGTTCGGCGAGGCGCGGGTCGAGGCGCTCGTCGCGGCGCATCGGGGGGGGCGCGTCACTGCGCTGATGGATGCGATCGTGGGCGCGGTGCGGGACTTCGGAGGCGGCGCGGCGCAGGAAGACGACATGACCGCGGTGCTGGTGCGGCGCGACGGCGGCGCGGCGGCGCTGTCGCGCGAGTTCCCGCGCAGCTTCGCGTCGATCGATGCGATGGTCGCGTTCACGCAGGAAGCGTTCGCGCGCCTGGGCGTCGACCCCGCGCTAAAGCAGGCGGTCGACTTCACGGTGGAAGAGCTGTTCACTAACATGGTGAAATACGCCACCGGGAGCGCATCCCCGGTGAGGGTGGACCTGAAGGCCATCGACGGAGGCGTCGAAGTGGCGCTCGTCGACGGCGACGTCGAGCGATTCGACCCGACGCGCGCGCCCGACGTGGACATCCATGCGCGGATCGAGGAGCGCCGGCCCGGGGGGCTCGGGCTGCACCTGATCCGGCGGATGGTGGATTCGATCGAGTACCAGTACTCGGAGTCGACGCGGCAGGGCCGGATCGTGTTTCGCAAGACCGCCACCGGGCCGACGGCCCGCGCGGACTGAAGCGGCAACCGGAGGGGATCGATGCTCGCGATGGAAATCGGCCCGGACGGCGCGATCGTCGTCACCGGGCGGCTCGACGCCGCGCAGGCGGCCTCCGCGCAGGCCTTCCTGGACAAGGTCCAGGGCATCGCGACGCTGGACTGCCGCGGGCTCGAGTACATCTCCAGCGCGGGGCTGGGCGTGCTGCTCAAGACCCACAAGCGCCTGCTCGCGTCGTCGGGGAAGCTCAGGCTGGCCGGCGTCGGGCCGCACCTGAAGGACATCTTCAGCTATTCGGGCTTCGACCAGCTCTTCGAGATCGTGCCGGGCCCCTGATTCCGCCCACCGCCCCCGGCGCGCGTCCGTTTCCCAACTTTTCCGAGCGCCCCGCGTAATTGTGGAAACCGAGGCCGACGACGCGTTGATCGAGCGGTACCGGAACGGCGACCGCGAGGCGTTCGCCGCCCTGGTGGTTCGCTACCAGCGGCCGGTCTACAACGCGGCGTGGTGGGTGCTGCGCAACGCCGAGGATGCGAGCGACGTCGCGCAGAACGTGTTCCTGAAGGTGGCGGAGCGACTGGACGACTATGACCCGCAGTACCGTTTCTTCAGCTGGATCTATCGGATCGCGGTCAACGAGTCGCTCAGCATGCTGCGCCGCAGCGGGCACGAGGAGCCGCTCGACGACGAAATCGACGTCGCCGGTCCGGACGCAGACGACCCCGAGCGGCGCGTGGGCGACGCGGAGCTCTCGGCAAGGATACGAAGCGCGGTGATGAGCATGGCGACCAACGACCGCACGGTGCTGATGCTGAGGCACTTTTCCGAGCTTTCCTACCTGGAGATCGGGCAGGTCCTGGACCTGGACGAAAAGACCGTGAAGTCGCGCCTGTTCGAGGCGAGGCAACGGCTGCGCGGCCTCCTCCCCGACCTGCGCGACCTTTCCCGATGAACGCCGCCTCCGCCACGCGCCTGATGCACGCCGTCCTGGACGGCGAGGCCACGCCCGACGAGGCGCGCGAGCTCGACCGCCTGCTCGAGGCCGATCCGGCGCTTCGCGGGCGCTTCGGCGAATGGCGGGCGATGTTCGAGGCGATGGGCCGCGTATCCCCGGCGTACCCGCCCGAGGGGCTCGTCGCGGCCGTCATGGCGAATATTCCGCACTCCCCGGCCGGGCCGGGGAGCCAACTCACGGCGCGCTCGCGCGTAATTGGCGTAACTTCCGATCCACACCGGGTCATCCCGGAAACGTCGGCATCCATCCTCCGGACACCCCGGGCGATGGCACCTCCAGGGGGAATGATGAGCGATCAACAGGAACTTCCGTCCAGCAAGCGCAAGATCTGGATCGGTGCCGGCATCGCTGCGGTGGCCGTGATCGTCGTCGGCGGCTACGCGCTCGACGTCCCGCCGGGCAGCAAGGACGCGGTGGGCACGATCGTGCCGGCAACGCGCTTCGTCGCGCCGCAGAACACCGCCGTCGACCTCGCGGGGCGCCCGCGGTCCGAGCCGGGTCCGAGCAGCGACGGGCGTCCGCGGACCGAGCCGCTTCCGGCGGCCGGCGTCGCGGCGGGCCAGGCCGAAGGTCAGGCGAAGGCGCTCGCGGCGGGCCAGGCCGAAGGTCAGGCGAAGGCACTCGCGGCCGGTCAGGCCGAAGGGCAAGCGAAGGCGCTCGCGGCCGGTCAGGCCGAAGGGCAAGCGAAGGCGCTCGCGGCAGGCCAGGCCGAAGGTCAGGCGAAGGCACTCGCGGCCGGTCAGGCCGAAGGGCAAG
>CALDKM010000206.1:0-3085 GCA_937898875.1 uncultured Pseudomonadota bacterium
ACGGCACCGTGATCCGCATCGCGCCGCCGCTCAACGTGCCGCGCGAGGCGCTCGTTTGGGCGGTGGGCGAGATCCGGGCGGCGCTGGGGGACGTCGAGCGGGGCGTCCGACGTGAGGCCTGATCGGCGACGTCGCCCGACTGCCTGACGCATCGGGCGCCGCCGATCGATCCGGCCGGCCTGCGGCGCTCTGCCGCATTTCGTCCGCCGGCTGTCGCAGGCTGTCGCGGAAAGGCGGCCATGTGGCTCACGCCATGAGCCACCAAGCGAGCATACTGCCCCGGTGCGGACCCCGCCGGGCGGCGAGATGTCGTGCCGAGCTCGCGCGGTGGCATGAACGATGCTGGCAGTCTTTCGGAGCGTCCTTCAATGGCCGGAGGTGGGAAATGCGTCACGGAACGTCGTCCCGGATCGTCAGCCTGATCCTTGCCGCGAGCCTGCTGGCGCCAGGGAGCGCTGCGGCGGCGCCGACGACGCTTCCGATCGATCAGGTCGGAGACGTAGGGCAGCAGAACGCCATCGCCATCGGAGCGGACGGATTCCCCGTCGTTTCGTACCTGCGGACCGACAATGGGACGCTGAAGGTCACGAAGTGCGGATCCCCGGACTGCTCGACGGGCAATCAGACGACGACCGTCGTTCCGGGCGGGATCGCGTCGAACGGAGGCATTGCGGTGCCGGCCGACGGCCGACCCGTTCTAACCTACGTGCTGTCGGGAGCGGTCCGGCTCCTTCGGTGCGGCAACGCGGCTTGCAGCAGTGGGAACGGCAGTGTGTCGCTCGGCGCGGGCGATTCGCCGGCCCTTGCGATCGGTTCAAACGGCTTCCCGATCGTCGTGGCGAACGAGGCCGGCGGAATTCGAGTGACCCGATGCAGTGACGCATCCTGTTCGACGTCGCTGCAGACGCCGATCCCGCAGGCGCAGACAGGACCGCTGGCCATCGCGGTCGGCGTGGACGGCTACCCCGCTATCGCGACGGCGATCGAAGGCGTGGGAATTCGCGTCGGCAAATGCAGCAACGCGGACTGCACAGGCGGCGTTGGGTTCCAGACCCTTGACGACTTCGGCCGGGTGGGGCGGCCTTCCCTGGCGGTTCCCGCCGACGGATCTCCGGTCGTGTCCTATGCTTCAGGCGGAAACGCTGCGGACCCTTTCCGCTTCGCGCGCATTGCGAAGTGCAAGGATGCCCAGTGTGTCGGCGGCGCATCGATCAATTCGATCGCGCGGGCCAGTGACGACGACCTGGCCCTGGCGATCGGCACGGACGGATTGCCGCTCGTCGCGTTTCAGGGTGGGGCGCCGGACGGTGGCGCCGTCGGGGTCACCGTCGCAAAGTGCGGTTCCCCGGGTTGCGCGAGCGCCACGGTCTACACCGTCGTCGACACCAAGCCGCAGACGGGATCGTATTGCGACATTGCAATCGATCTGGCGGGCCGCCCGATCGTGTCGTACTACGACTACGCCAATCTCGATCTCTTCGTCGCCCGCTGCGACAACGAAACTTGTCAGAGCGTGTCACCGACACGAGCGCTCGGGCAGTCGGGCGAACCGCTCGCGTTCGTCACCGCCTTCGAGAACGCCCAGGTCGCAGTCATCGATACCGTCTCCCGCGCGCTGGTCTCCCTGATCGACGTAGGCAATGGTCCCGAAGGCGTTGCCTTCAGCCGCGACGGGCAGAAGGCCTACGTCACCAACGTCTCGTCAGGGAACGTCTCCTACATCGACGTCGCGACCCGCGAAGTCGAGCGCACTGTGGCGACCGGAGCGCCCGGCACCGTCCCGCGCGGCATCGCCGTTTCGCCGGATCACTCGCGGCTGTACGTCGCCAATTCCGGGACGAGCGCCGTCGCCGTGATCGATCGCGCGGCAGGCACGGTGATCTCGACCGTTCCGGTGGGCAACGGACCCTTCGGACTCGCGATCACGCCGAACGGCGCGACGGTCGTCACGGCCAACACCAACGGCAACAGCGCGTCGTTCGTCAACTCCGGTACCAACACCCTCCTCGGCACGATTCCCGTCGGAATGCAGCCCTACGGCGTCGCGACCTCCCCGGACGGCCTGCTGGCGTACGTGGCCAATTTTGGGAGCAACTCGGTTTCGGTGATCGACATTGCGACGCGGACGGTGGTCGAATCGATTCCGGTGGGGCTGGGGCCGTTCGGGATCGCAGTCAAATCGGACGGTACGCGCCTGTACGTAACGGACAATCAGAACCGCGTTTCGATCGTCGACGCGGTCGCTCGTAAGTCGATCGGCTCGATTCCGGTGGGGTCACATCCGCAAGGCGTAGCGCTGACGCCGGACGACAAGTACCTCTTCGTCGCGAACCAGTTCTCCGACAACGTGGACATGATCGACACGGCGAGCAACACGGTCGTCTTCACGCGCGCCGTACCGAGCGATCCGGTCTCGCTCGGCGCGTTCATCTCGCCGCCGCTCGTGCGCGCCAGGCAGGCGGTCGAGTTCTACCACGCCTTCTTCGGCCACTATTTCGTGACGATTCAGGAGGACGAGATCGCGGCTCTGGATACCGGCGTTTTCGTGGGCTGGGCGCGCACCGGTCAGACGTTCAACGTGTTCGACCTGGGTTCGGGCCACGCAGACGTCTGCCGCTTCTTCACGACCGCCTTCGCGCCGAAGAGCTCGCACTTCTACACGCCGCTGGCGTTCGAGTGCGATTTCGTCAAGCAGAATCCGGACTGGATCTACGAGAAGGTCGCGTTCCAGCTGCGGCTGCCCGAAGGCGGGCAATGTCCGAGTGGCACGATTCCCCTGTACCGCCTCTACAACAACGGCCTCACCGGCGCGCCCAATCACCGTTACACGACGAGCACGGCTATCCGGGCGCAGATGATAGCCCAGGGGTACGCCGCCGAGGACGACAATACGGGCTGCGTGCCGCCGCAATAGGGCGGGCACGGCGGACGGCGGAGGGGTGGGAGGGTCGGTGGACCCGGGGCGATGGCCCTGCGCCGGGGCGGCCCGCGGATGGGCCGGCTCCCCTATACTTGCCCGATGTCCGCAAGCCTCGCCGCCCAGCTCGTCGTCGCGATCAGCTCGCGCGCGCTGTTCGACTTCGAG
>CALDKM010000207.1:0-13619 GCA_937898875.1 uncultured Pseudomonadota bacterium
ACGCCGCCTCGCTCGGCTACCGTGCGCGCCTGGCGAACCGCCGCGGGCCGGCGTGGTGGCGGCAGGCGGCGCGCGCCGTGCAGCCGTTCCTGTCGCCGGCGCAGGCCGAAGTGCTCGCGGCCGAGCTGCGCTTCCAGGCGGGCATGAACCGCCTGCGGCTCCCCAAGGCGGCGATCCACGGCGACCTCTTCCGCGACAACGTGCTGTTCGCGGGCGACCGCGTGGCGGGCATCGTCGATTTCGGCTTCGCCGCGACCGACTTCCTCGCCTACGACCTCGCGATCGCCGTGAACGACTGGTGCAACGACGCCGAGGGCGGACTGGATGCCGAACGCACCGATGCGTTCGTCGGCGCCTATCAGCGCGTGCGCCCGCTCTCGCAGGACGAGCGCGAGCAGTGGCCGACGCTGCTGCGCGCGGCCGCACTGCGCTTCTGGCTGTCGCGCCTCTACGACCTCCACCTGCCGCGCCCCGGCGAGCTCGTGCACGCGCACGATCCCGCGGCGTTCGAGCGCATCCTCGCGAAGCGCGTCGCGGCGATGCCGCAGCTGCCCGACGCGCGCGCCGCCTGACGCGATGGACGCCCCGCGCGACGTCGTCTACACGGTCCACGAGGCGAGAAAGGGCGTCGCGTGGCTGAAGGACGCGTGGGCGCTGTTCTCGCGGGCACGGATGCCGTGGCTCTTCCTGCTCGCGACCTACTACGTCGTCATGATGGCGGTCGACCTGGTGCCCTTCGTCGGGCAGCTCGCGGTGCCGCTGATCAAGCCCGTGTTCGCCGTCGGCTTCCTCGCCGCCGCGTGGACGCAGGAGCGCGGCGGCACGCCGCGCGTCCCCGACCTGTTCCAGGGCTTCCGGTCGAACCTGCGCGCGCTGCTCGTGCTCGGCGTCGTATTCGTCGCGGGGATCACCGTCGCGGTGATGTCGACGGCGCTCGTCGACGGCGGCAGGCTGCTCGACACGCTCACCGCACCGGCGCCGACCACCGCCGAGGAGCGCGATGCGTGGAGCGCGACGTTCAACGCCACGCTGCGCGATGCACGCACGCAGGCCGCGATGCTGTTCGCGATCCTCGTCGCGCTGCCGACGCTCGCCGCGCTGTGGTTCGCGCCGGGCCTCGTCGTCTTCCAGGACCTGCCGGCAGGCTCGGCACTCGTGCATTCGCTGCGTGCCGCGATGGCGAACTGGCGCCCGCTCGTCGTGTACGGGCTCTCGGTGTTCGTGATGGGCGGACTCGTGCCCGGCGTCGCGCTCGCGCTCCTGATGCTCGTCCTGCCGCCCTCGGTCGCATCCGTGCTCGGCATCGCGCTCCTGATGCCCTACGTGTTCTTCTTCGCCGCGACGCTCCACGTCTCCGACTACGTGAGCTACCGCGACGTCTTCCATGCCGGCGAGACGCTGGCTCCGCTGACCCCGGGGCGCACGCCGGCCCGGGACTGACGGAGGTCCGATCGCGATGACCCGCGATGGCAGCCCGGCCTGGCGTCGCTGGCTGCCCGGGCTCGCGCAGGTCCTGCCCCCCGCGCCCGGCGCCTGGCGCGCCGACACGTTCGCCGGCGTCTCCGTCGCGATCGTGATGATCCCGTCGGTGCTCGCCTACGCCGAGCTCGTCGGGCTCGCGCCGGCAACGGGACTCTATGCGGCGATCGGGTCGATGGCGCTCTACGCGCTGCTCACGCAATCGCGGCGCGTGATCGTGGGCCCCGACACGACGATCGCGCTGCTTGCCGCGGCGATCATCGCGCCGCTGGCGGCGGGCGATCCGGCGCGCGCCGCCGCGCTCGCCGCGCTGCTCGCGATCATGACCGGCGTCGTCCTCCTGGCGGCGTCGCGCCTGGGCGTCGGCCAGGTCGCCGACGTGCTGGCGCGTCCGGTCCTGGTCGGATACGCCAACGGCGCGGCGCTCGTCCTGGTGGCCTCGCAGCTCGCCGCGCTCCTCGGGGTCTCGGTGCCGGCCAACACGTTCCTGCCGCGCATGATCGACCTGGCCGCCGCGCTTCCGAAGACGCACGTGCCGACGTTCGCGCTGGGCATGGCGTTGATCGCGCTCCTGCTCGCATTGCGGGCATGGCTGCCGCGCGTTCCGGGACCGCTGGTCGCCTGCATCGTCGCGGTCGCCGCGATGATCGCGCTCGGCCTGCGCGAACGCGGCGTCGCCACGCTCACGGGAGTCCCGTCCGGCCTCCCGGCGCCGGCGCTCCCCGACGCGAGCTTCTCCGACGTGCGCACCCTCGCCGGCGGCGCGATCGCGCTCGCGTTCCTGGTGTTTGCCGAAGGCGTGCTCCTCGCGCGCACGCTCGCCGAGCGGCGCGGCGAGTCGGTGGACCCGGGCGCCGAATTGCGCGCGCTCGGCGCGGCCAACGTCGGCGCCGGGATCCTCGGAGGCTTCAACGTCGGCGCGAGCGGCTCGCGCTCGATCACCGCCGACGCGGCGGGGGGACGGACGCAGGGAACGCAGTTCGCCGCGCTGGCGCTGCTCGTCGCGTTCACGGCATTCCTCGCGCCGCTGCTCGACTGGCTGCCCCGCGTCGCGCTCGCTGCGATCCTGATCGTGGCGGCCATCCATCTGCTCGACGTCGCCGGCATCCGGGCGCTGCGCCGCCTCGACCGCCACGCCTTCTGGATCGCGAACATGGTCACCCTCGGCGTGCTGCTGCTGGGAGTGCTGCCCGGCATGCTGATCGGGGTCGCGCTCGCGTTCCTCGAGGTGCTGGTCGAGGTCGCGCGCCCGCGCGACGCGGTGCTGCGACGCAACCCCGGCGACGGCCGCTTCCACGATCTCGACGACGACGTGCCCGGCGTCTCGCCCCCCGGCGTGGTCGTCTACCGGCTCTACGCGCCGCTCGTGTTCGCGAACGTCCATCACGTCGCCGACCGGCTCAAGACCCTCGCAGGTACCACCGATCCGGCGGCGCGACTCGTCGTGCTGGACCTGCAGGCCGTATGGGAGATCGACGTCACCGCCGCGCAGGTGCTCGCGGATCTGCACGACTATTTCGAGCAGCGCGGCGTCGACCTGCGATTCGCGCGCGCGAATCGCCCGCTGCGCGAGCAGATGAGCCGCATGCTCGACGGCCACGGCGCGTCGCGCGAGCGGTTCTTTCCCTCCGCGTCGGCCGCGGTCGACGATTTCCTCGCCGATGACGGCCCCGCGGCGGGCGCGGGAGCGGCGTCGCGCGGGACCGGGACCGGCGACTGAACCCATCCACGGCAGTCGGCAGGCGCCGATCCGCCACCCGCCGCGGGTGCGGCTTCACTAGAGGACGTCGCATCGCCTCGATGGACAAACACGATCGCACCGCCGTCGTCGTCGTCGGCGGCGGCGTGCTCGGCTGCAGCATCGCGTGGCATCTCGCCTGCGCGGGCCAGAGCGACGTCGTCGTGCTGGAGCGCAACGACATCGGCTCGGGCGCCACGTCGCGATCGGCGGGCCTCGTGTCTCGCGGGCGCCTCCACGTCGAGACGCTCGGGATGGTCGGCCGAACGCACGAGGCGTTCCGGGAGCTCGAGGCGGAGCTGGGCGAGCCGGTCGGCTTCCGACGCGTCGGCAACCTGCGCGTCGCCGCGAGCGAGGAGCGCGAGGGCGAGCTCGTTGCGATGGACCGCCTGCTGCGCGACCACGGCGTCGAGGTCCGCAACCTCGACGCGCGCGAGGCGAAGGCCCTCGTGCCCTGGCTCGACGCGTCGGCGGCGCGACGCATCTCGCTCGTCGAGGACGACGGCTACGTCGACGCCTACCGGCTCGCGAGCGCGTACGCCCGTGCCGCGAGGGCGCGCGGCGTGCGATTCCGCGTGCGCACCGCGGTCGGCGGAGTCGTCCGCGACGGCGCGCGGGTGACCGGCGTGCAGACCGGCAGCGGCACGCTCCACGCGGAGGCCGTCGTGGACGCCGCCGGCGCCTGGGGCATCGCGTTCGCATCGGGCGCGGGCTTCGCGCTCGGCGCGGCGCCGGTGCGCAGCCACTACTGGGTCACGGCGCCCGACCCGTCGATGCCGCGCGACCACCCGACCGTGTACCTGCCCGACGTCCGCGCCTACGCCCGCCCCGAAGTCGGCGGCCTGCTCTTCGGCGTTCAGGAGCCGCAGTCGCGCACCTACGACGCGCGCGCGATCCCCGACGACGTGTCGGGCTTCCCGCCGTCCGGCGACGAGGAGGACTGGTCGATGCTGCTCGACCACGCGCCGGCCCTTCGCCGATTCATCCCCGGACTCGACGGATTCCGTTTCGCGCACCACATCGCCGGGCTCTCGACGTACACGCCCGACGGCAGGTTCGTGCTCGGCCGCGCGGGACCGCTCGACGGCTTCCACGTGGCCGGCGGGTGCTGCGGCAATGGCGTGGCGGCGTCGGGCGGCATCGGCGAGGCGATCGCGAGCGTCGTCCTCGGCCGCGAGCCGCCGGTCGACCTGTCGTCGTTCCGGCCGGACCGCTTCGGGCCCATGGATCCGTCCAGCGACGACTTCCGCGCGCGCTGCGCGGCCGCGCGCGCGGGCAAGAGCCGCAAGGGATAGACGTCGCACCGGACGCGCGGCGCCTCTCCCGGGCGACGGGTCGGCGTGCGAGCGGGCGCCTTACGCGGGATCGAGCTTCGCGTATTCCAGCGCGAGCCACTTGAGCCCCGACTCGCGGAAGTTCACCTGCACGCGCGCGTCGCTGCCGCGGCCCTCGGCGTCGACGATCACGCCGGTGCCGAACTTGGCGTGCCGCACGTTCTGGCCCACCCGCCACGAGGGTGCGGCGGCGGTGGCCTGCGGCGCGGCGCGGATCGCTCCCCACTCGGCCTCGTCGACGTCGATCGAGCCGAAGCGCTTGCGCTGCGGCGAGAGCCAGTGCACGAGCTCGCGCGGAATCTCGTCGAAGAACCGGCTCGCGACGTGGTAGCGCGTCTGGCCGTGCAGCATGCGGGTCTGCGCGTGCGTGAGATAGAGCTTGCGCCGCGCCCGGGTGAGCGCGACGTACATGAGCCGCCGCTCCTCCTCGGGCCCGTCCATTTCGTTCAGGCTGTTCTCGTGCGGGAAGAGCCCCTCCTCGAGGCCGGTGACGAACACCGTGTGGAACTCGAGGCCCTTCGCCGAGTGGACGGTCATGAGCTGCAGCGCGGGCTTGCCTTCCGCTTCCTGCGTCTCGCCCGCCTCGAGCGCGGCGTGCGCGAGGAACGCGGCGAGCGGATCGGTCGCCCCTTCGTCCTGCCCGTCGGCGGGCGCGGGCAGGTCCGCGTCGACGCGGTCGGTCAGCATCGGCGCGTCGCTCGCGATCTCGGCCTCGCGCACGAAGCCCTGCGCGGCGTTGACCAGTTCCTCGAGGTTGTCGACCCGGTCCTCGCCGTCCTTCTCGGCGCGGAAGTGCGCCATGAGGCCCGAGCCCTCGATCACGTGGCGGACCGCCTCGGGCAACGTCAACGCGAGCGTCTCGCTGCGCAGCTTCTCGATCGCGCCGACGAAAGCCGCGAGGCTCGACCCCGCCTTGCCGCCGACCGCGCCGCTGCACGCGGCCTGCCACAGCGTCGTGCCGCGCCCGCGCGCGACGTCCTGAAGCTGCTCGAGCGAGCGAGCGCCGATGCCGCGCGGCGGAAAGTTCACGACGCGCAGGAACGCGCCCTCGTCGTCGGGCGAGGCGACGAGACGCAGGTACGCGAGCGCGTGCTTGACCTCGGCCCGCTCGAAGAAGCGCATTCCCCCGTAGACGCGGTAGGGCAGCCCGGCGTTGAACAGCGCATGCTCGAGGACGCGCGACTGTGCGTTGGAGCGGTAGAGCAGCGCCACCTCGGAGAGCGGGATGCCCTCGTCCGTGAGGCCCTTGACGACGTCGACGACGAACGCCGCCTCGTCGAGGTCGGACGGCGCGGCGAACGCGCGCACCGGCTCGCCCTTGCCGTCGCTCGTCCACAGTTCCTTGCCGAGCCGCGTGCGGTTGTGACGGATCAGCGCGTTCGCCGCATCGAGGATGTGGCCGTGGGAGCGGTAGTTCTGCTCGAGCTTGATCAGCCGGACCGGGCGCGAGGGCGACCCGAAGTCCCGCTCGAAGTGCTGCATGTTCGCGGCGTTCGCGCCCCGGAACGCGTAGATGGACTGGTCGTCGTCGCCGACGGCGAACACGGCCGCCTCGGTCCCGGCGAGCAACTGCAGCCACCGGTACTGCAGCAGGTTCGTGTCCTGGAACTCGTCGACCAGAAGATGCGAGAAGCGCCGCTGGTAGTGCGTCCGGATCGACTCGTTGCCGGCGAGGAGCTCGTAGCTGCGCAGCAGGAGCTCCGCGAAGTCGACGACGCCTTCGCGCTGGCACATCGCCTCGTAGAGCGCGTAGTGCTCGACCTGCCGCCGCGCGAACTCGTCGCCGGCCTCGACGGCGGACGGCCGCAGTCCCGCCTCCTTCGCCGAGGCGATGAACCACCCGAGCTGCTTCGGCGGGAAACGGTCGTCGTCGAGGCCGTGGGCCTTGTACATGCGCTTGATCAGCGAGAGCTGGTCGGCCGTGTCGAGAATCTGGAAGAGCTGCGGCAGGTTCGCGTCGCGGTGGTGCGCGCGCAGCATCCGGTTGCACAGCCCGTGGAACGTGCCGATCCACATGCCGCGCACGCTCATCGGCGTAAGCGCGGACAGTCGCAGCAGCATCTCGCGCGCCGCCTTGTTCGTGAACGTGACCGCGAGCACCGACAGCGGCGACGCCTGCCCGGTCGCGAGCAGCCACGCGATCCGCGTCGTCAGCACGCGCGTCTTGCCGCTGCCCGCGCCGGCCAGCACGAGGGCCGAGCCGTGGGGCAGCGTGACCGCCTCGAGCTGTTCGGGATTGAGGTTGGCGAGGAGCGGCGTGGGCATCGGGGGCCGGCGGGGCCATGCCCCGTGCGCGCGGCGCGTCCGCGCCGGTAGGGGCGCGCGCCGCGCGTCGGGCGCGCACGTCGCCGGTCGCCCGATTATAGGCGAGCGGCGGCGACGGTCCGCTTCCCCCGTCGGTCCGACGGCCGGCCCGCGTGGACGTCGCGCGGCCGCGCGGACGCTATAATCCGCCGTCCCCGACCCTTCCGATGGCCCGCGAACCCGCCGCCCCGCCCGACGCCCGTTCCGCGACGATGCGCGGCTTCGTGCAATGGATCCGCGCGGCCGCGCCGTACGTCCACGCGTTCCGCGGCAAGACCTTCGTGATCGCATTCGGCGGGGAGGTCGTCGCCGACGAGGCGTTCCTGGGCATCATCCACGACCTGAACCTGCTGCACAGCCTCGGCATCCGGCTCGTCGTCGTCCACGGCATGCGTCCGCAGATCGAGGCGATCCTCGCGCAGCAGAACATACCGAGCCGCTACCACGGCGGCCTGCGCATCACCGATGCAGAGACGATGGACTGCGTGCTCGAGGCGGCGGGCCAGGCGCGCAGCCGCATCGAGGCGATGCTCTCGCTCGGGATGTCCAACTCGCCGATGGCGGGCGCCTACAACCGCGTGTCCTCGGGCAACTACATCACGGCGAAGCCCATCGGCATCGTCGACGGCGTCGACATGATGCTGACCGGCGAGGTCCGCCGCATCGACACGCAGGCGATCCAGCAGCGGCTCGACGACGGCGACATCGTGCTGATCTCGCCGCTCGGCTACTCGCCCACAGGCGAGCTCTTCAATCTCGCGCTCGAGGAAGTCGCCATGCAGGTGTCGGTTCGCCTGAAGGCGCACAAGCTCGTCTTCCTGATGGAGAACGACGGCGTGCGCAACGGCCGCAAGCGCCTGCTGACCGACCTGTCGACGCGCGACGCCGAGGCGCTGCTCGCGAAGCCGGCCAGTCTCTCGCCCGACGTGCGCCACTACCTGCCGTGCGCGATCCGCGCATGCGACAACGGCGTCGTGCGTGCGCACCTCCTGTCGCGCCACATGGACGGCGCGCTGCTGCTCGAGTTCTTCACGCGCGACGGCGTAGGCACGATGGTCGCTTCGACACCGCTCGCGCACCTGCGCAGCGCCACCATCGACGACGTGCTCGGCATCATCTCCATCATCGAGCCGCTCGAGGAGCAGGGCGTGCTCGTGCGCCGCTCGCGCGAGCGGCTGGAGACCGAGATCGAACGCTTCGTCGTCGCGGAATACGACAACCAGATCATCGGCTGCGCCGCGCTCTACGCGTTCCCGGAGGAGCGCGTCGGCGAACTGGCCGCGCTAGCGGTGCACCCGGACTTCCGGCGCGAGGGCTACGGCGAGGCGCTGATGCAGGAGATCGAGGCGCGCGCGCGCAAGCACAAGCTCGGCGCGCTGTTCGTCCTGACGACCCGCACCGCCGGATGGTTCCTCGAGCGCGGTTTCCGGGTCGCGACGATCGCCGACCTGCCGAAGCAGAAGCAGGCGCTCTACAATTTCCAGCGGAAGTCCCAGGTCTATCGCAAGCCGCTCTGAGCGGACGGGCTGCCGGCGAGCGGCCCTGCGCCTCCCGACGCGACAGCCGACCCGGCCCCCATTCATCGCCCGCCATCCAAGGATCCGCCATGGCACGAACCGTGAAATGCATCAAGCTCGGCCGCGAGGCCGAGGGCCTCGACTTCCCGCCCTACCCGGGCGAACTCGGCAAGCGCCTCTACGAGAACGTCTCGAAGGAAGCGTGGCAGCAGTGGATCCGGCACCAGACGATGCTCGTCAACGAGAACCGCCTGTCGCTCGCCGACCCGCGCGCGCGCAAGTGGCTCGCCGAGCAGATGGAGAAGCACTTCTTCGGCGGCGGCGCGGAGATGCCTTCCGGATTCGTGCCGCCCGCGCCATGAGCCTGCCGATCTCGAAGTGGCCGGTTCCGGCGCTCGACGGGCTGCCGGACGACATCCGCGCGCGCGTCCTCGCGGTGCAGGAGAAGGCGGGCTTCGTGCCGAACGTGTTCCTGGCGCTCGCACACCGGCCCGACGAGTTCCGCGCGTTCTTCGCCTTCCACGACGCGCTGATGGAGAAGGAAGGCGGCCTCACGAAGGCCGAGCGCGAGATGATCGTCGTCGCGACGTCGGGCGCGAACGACTGCACCTACTGCGTCGTCGCGCACGGGGCGATCCTGCGCATCTACGCGAAGAACCCGCGGATCGCCGACCAGGTCGCCGTCAACTACCGCAAGGCCGAGATCACGCCGCGGCAGAAGGCGATGCTCGCGTTCGCGATGAAGGTCGCGACCGACAGCGGGGCGCTCGAGGACGCCGACTACGCGGCGGTCCGCGCGCACGGCTACTCCGACGAGGACGTCTGGGACATCGGCGCGATCGCGGCGTTCTTCGCGCTGTCGAACCGGATGGCGAACCTGTTGTCGATGCCGCCGAACGCCGAGTTCTACCTGATGGGACGCGTGCCGAAGCCGAAGGCGTGACGCGAGCGCGATCCGCGATCGCCGACGGGGACCCTAGCCCGCCGCGTTGCGGCAGCGCTCGACGACGAAGTCGAGGAGCTTCAGCGTGCACGCCTCGATGCCTTCCTGCTGCGTGTCGATCACGAGGTCGGCGGCGTCGGGCGGCTCGTACGGGCTGTCGATGCCCGTGAAGTCCTTCAGCGCCCCCGCGCGCGCCTTCCTGTACAGGCCCTTCGGGTCGCGCCGCTCGCATTCCTCGAGCGGCGAACGCACCCAGACTTCGATGAACGGACGCGATCCCGCCGCGGCGCGCGCCCGCGCGCGCTCGTCGCGGTAGGGCGAGATGAACGCCGTCACGCAGACCAGGCCGGCATCGGCGAAGAGCGCGGCGACTTCGCCGACGCGGCGCAGGTTCTCCTGGCGATCCTCGGGCTTGAAGCCCAGGTCCGCGTTGAGCCCGGTGCGAACGTTGTCGCCGTCGAGCGTGTAGACGCTCCACCCGAGGTCGAACAGGCGCCGCTCCAGCGCGATCGCGAGCGTCGACTTGCCGGCGCCCGACAGGCCCGTGAGCCAGACCACCGCGCCCTTGTGCCCGGCCCGCGCGCCGCGCTGGAGGGCGGAGATCTGGTGGCTCACCGGCACGACCTCGCCCGATGCGGGCCGCGTGCGGCGCTGGTCCGGGTAGCCCGACGCGTCGATCAGGCCCGCGCCGGCGATCTCGCCGTCCTCGACGAGCAGGAAGCGGCCGGCCGCCGGCAGCGTCCTGGCGTCGTCGACCGCGACCGGCGCGTCGCAGCGGACCGTGAGCCGTGCCACGTCGCCGTCGCGCACCGCCAGCGCGGTGCGATGGCCGCCCGAAGCGTCGAGCACGTGGTGGATCGATGCGACGCGCGCATGGACCTCGCGCGCGCCGATCAGGACGGTGAGCGCGCTCCCCGTCGACAGCTCGCCGCGCCCGAGCCAGCGGACGTCGGCGTCGAACACCGAGGTGAGCTTCGGGGGCGCGTCGGGCGAGCAAAGGACGTCGCCCCGCTCGACGACCGCACCGGGAGCGAGCTCCACGCTTGCCCTCTCGCCGATCGTGGCGCTCGCGCGCGAGGCGTCGCCACCTGCGAACCCGGCGACCTGCGTCGGCCGGTTGCCCGGCAGGATCAGCACGTCGTGACCCGCGGCGACGGTGCCCGACAGCACGCGCCCGACGGCGATCCGGCGCTCGCCGTCCGCGACGACGTCGTCCACCGGCAGGCGGAGCGGCCCACCGACACGCGGCGCCGGCGCCGGCAGCGCATCGAGCGCGTCGACGAGCGTCGGTCCGGTCCACCACGAGGCGCCCGCGCGCACGCGCACGTTGGCGCCGGTCCCGGCGCTGACAGGGACGATCACGCAGGACCGCAACCCGAGCGGCGCGATGGCGGCGACGAGCGCCGCGCTCGCGACCGTGTAGTCGTCCTCGCGCCAGTCGACGAGATCCATCCGGTTCACGGCGACGACCGTGTCGCGCACCCCCAGCAGACGCAGGAACGCGAGCGTGGCGCCGACCGGCGCCGTCGCGGCTCCGCGCACGTCGACGACGACGAGCGCGACGGGCGATTCGATGCCGTCGCCCACGATCTCCCGCAGGAGCTCGCACTCGTGCCGCGCATCGACCGCGAGCCACCGGCGCCGCGGCGTGTGCACGCGCGACGTCGTCGTGCCGAGCTTTCCGGACAGCGCATCGCCCGGCTCGTCGTGCAGCCGGCGCACGAGCAGGGACTTGCCGTGCCCGGGGGGGCCGGCGAGGCACAGCGTCGTCGTCGCGGTCAGCGGATCACGAGCCATCGAGGAGTGCCGGGGACGGGAGCGGAGCGCGGGACGGCGTCGCCCGCACGAAGCATCGGCACGATCTTATCAGGCGCGGGCGGCGCGGCCCCGCGGCGGCTCGCGTCGCGGCGACGGGCGACCCGCAGGCCGCCCGTCCCGGCGGTACGACTCGCGTGAACGTCAGGCCAGGTGCTGCCTGAACCACTCGACCGCGCGCTTCCAGCCGTCCTCGGCCTTGTCCTTGCGGTAGGTCGGCCGGTAGTCGGCGTGGAACGCGTGCGGCGTATCCGGATAGATCACGAACGCGGATCTCGCGTTGCCGGCCGTCTTCAGCGCGGCGAAGTATTTCTCGACCGACTCGTTCGGGATGCCGCCGTCGGCGCCGCCGTAGAGGCCCAGCACCGGCACCTTCACCGACGCCACCGTGTCCAACGGCGACTTGTCGCCGGGGTAGTAGGCGCGGGCAGTCGGCCCGTACCACGCGACCGCGGCGTCGAGCTCCGGATTGTGCGCGGCGTACATGAGCGCGATGCGACCGCCCCAGCAGAAGCCGGTCACGCCGATGCTCGTCCCGTCGACCTTGCCGGTCGCCTTCGCGTACGCGACGACCGCGTCGAGGTCGGCCATCACCTGCGCGTCGGGCGTCTTCGCCACGATGTCGCGGATCAGCGCCTGCACGTCGGTCATGGCCTTCGCGTCGCCCTGCCGGGCGAAGAGCTCGGGCGCGACCGCGAAGTAGCCCAGCTTCGCGAACCGCCGCGCGACGTCGCGGATGTGCTCGTGCGCGCCCCAGATCTCGGACACGACGAGGATCACCGGGAAGTTGCCTCCGGCGGCCGGCATCGCGCGGTAGGCGACCATCTCGCCGCAGGCGACGGGGACCTTCACCTCGCCCGCGACGAGTCCGTCGGCGGGTGTCGTGATCGTCTGCGCCGACACCGGCAGCACCGCCATTGCGAAGCCGGCACCGAGCGACGTGACGACGAAAGCGCGCCGGTCGAACGACGGCGCGGAAAACAGGCTCTTCACTTCGGATTCGACGACCTTGCTCAAGACATGCCTCCAGCGTGATGGCCGCATCGCGCGGCGGTAGGGGAACCAACGATCGGATGGACGGAGAGCGCAGCGACTGCGTCACGCCTCGTGCACGACCTGACCCCCGACGAGGGTCCATCGCACGCGGCCGGGCAGCTCGTGGCCGAGGAACGGCGTGTTCCTGCCCTGGCTCGCGAGGTTGCGCCGCTCGACGACCCACCATGCGGACGGATCGAAGACGCACAGGTCGGCGGCGGCGCCCATCCCGAGGCTCCCGGCGTCGACGCCGAGCACCGCGGCGGGCGCCGACGTGACGCGCGCGAGCGCATTCACCAGCGGTACCCCGTCCTCCTCAGCCCATTTGAGCGTGAGCGACAGCAGGAGTTCCAGCCCGGTCGCGCCCGCCTCGGCCTCGCCGAACGGGACCTGCTTGGCGTCGTCGTCGACCGGCGCGTGGTCCGACGACACGACGTCGATCGTGCCGTCGGCGAGCCCCGCGCGCAGCGCCGCCCGGTCGCGCGTCCCGCGCAACGGCGGGTCGAGGCGTGCCTGGCTGTCGAACCAGCCGATGTCGACGTCGCACAGGTGCAGGTGGTGAGCGGCGACCTCGCAGGTGACCGGCATGCGCGCCCGCTTCGCCTCGCGCACCATCGCGACGCCTTCGGCCGTCGACAGGCGCTGCAGGTGGACGCGCACGCCCGTCTCTCGCGCGAGCGCGAGGATCGTCCCGATCGCGACGGTCTCCGCGCAGGACGGCACCGCGGGGAGCCCGAGCCGCGTCGCGATCTCGCCTTCGTGCGCGACGCCGCCGCGCGCAAGGTACGCGTCCTGCGGGCGCAGCCAGACGCGGTGCCCGAACGTCGCCGCGTACTGCATCGCGCGGAGCAGCACCTGCGTGTCGGCGATCGGCACGTCGCCCTGCGAGTACGCGACGCAGCCGGCGTCCGCGAGCTCGCCCATCTCGGTCAGCGTCGCGCCCGCGAGGCCGACCGTGAGCGCGCCCACCGGGTGCACGTGCGCCCGGTTCGCGAGCCGCGCGCGCTGCGTGAGCATCTCGACGAGTCCCGGCTCGTCGAGCGGCGGATCGGTGTCGGGGGGGCACGCGAGCCGCGTCACGCCGCCCGCGACCGCCGCCTTGAGCTCCGAGTCGAGCGTCGCCTTGTGCTCGAGACCCGGCTCGCGCAGGCGGGCGTTGAGGTCGACGAGCCCCGGCGCGACGACGAGGCCCGATGCCTCGATCGTACGCTCGGCGCGGAAACCCGCCGGCGCCGCGCCCACGGCGGCGATCTCGCCGTCGGCGACGAACACCGACGCGGTGCGGTCGGTGCCCGAGGCCGGATCGACGACGCGGCCGTTGCGGATCTCGATCCTCATCGCGGCGCCCCGAGCCCTGCGGATGGCCATGCGCGCATCGTCACGCCCCCGCGATCATGCTCATCACCGCCATCCGCACCGCGATGCCGAACGTCACCTGCGGCAGGATCACGCTG